>JALGSW010000151.1 GCA_029821635.1 Candidatus Zipacnadia bacterium | reverse complement strand
CGAGGCTGCGGCCTCGTGCGGGCATCCGCGCACCACTCACCGCTCATTTTTTTCGCACACCGAGCCCGCAACCCATCCGTACTCCCTCGCATCTCCGAACGCATAATGTAGGTTCCAGCCCGTCAGCCGTCGCCGTCCGCCGTGGCCGTTCGTGGGGCAGGCATCCTGCCTGCCGCCGTCGCCCGCACAACGACATTGACAGGCTGGAAAGCCTGTCCTACGAACGACGCACGATGATGCCCCGTGGCCACCCGAGGAGCTGAGCGCCGATGCGCCTCCCGCTCACGATGCTCTGTCTGCTGGCCCCGGCTCTCGCCTGCGGCCAGCCCGCGCTCGAGTCGAGCTTTGAGCAGTGGGAGGGCGGCGCGGCAGTCGGCTGGGCAGGTCAGGGGCTTGCGCACTCCGCCGACGCCCGCAGCGGCGCGTCCGCCCTGCGCGTTGACCTCATCCCGACGCCCCGCGGCACGCACAGCGGCCTCGTCTACGCCGTTGACGCGCCCCGCGTAGAGTCCGGCAAGCTCTACCGCCTGCGCGTCTGGGCGAAGGGCCGCGCGAACGTCCGCGTGCAGCTTACCGCGGTCAGCGACGCCGGACCCGACCAGGTCCTCTCGCATGAGGTACTGCTCAACGACCAGTGGACGCCGCTGCAGCTCTTCCACGGCGTCAAAGAGCCGACCGCGCGGAGGATGCGCGTCGTGGTCATCCTCAGCGACCAGGGCGTCCCGGCGCGCGCCGACTCGCCTCCGCTGCACGCGATCTTCGATGACATCAGCCTCGAGGAGGTCGGCCCCGTCGCCGAGCCCGGCGCGAACGTGCTGCCCAACGGTGACATGGAGGCCGACGCGGACGCCGACGGCGGTCCCGACGGCTGGTCGAGCGTCCGGCCGATGGAACCTCCGGACACCTCCGGACCCGCTGGCGGCCGCGCGCTGACCGGCTGGGGCGGCGCCGACCCGCACGCTCCCGCCCCGGACCTCGCCCCCGAACGCTGGTGGGACTACGCCTCCTACGCGTTCGAGGAGGTGAGCTGGGGCACACCCGCCACGAGCCCCCTCTTCCCGGTCGAGCCCGGCCGATCGTACCGCGTCACGATCCGCAGCCGCGGACAGGCGATCAACCGCCTGCTGATGCGCTTCGAGTGGCTCGATGCCGAGGGCCGACCGATCCCCGAGCGCATCAGCGTCGTCTCACCGCGCCGCCATGGCGACTGGGCGTGGGTCGAGGACGCGATGGACTTCACCACCCCCAGTGCGCACGTCGCCGGGGCGCGGATGCTCTGGCGCACCCGCGCGTCGGGCGGCTGGCTGTGGCTGGACGACGTCTCGATCCGACCGCTCAGTGACAGCGGCGTCGGCTCCGTCGCGGCGCATCCATTCACGAGCCGGCCGCTCGCAGCCGAACAGCCCGCCGCCGCGCCGGAGGGGGCCGCAGCTTCGCCATCCGCGGAGCCCGCGCGCGCTCCGGCGCGTCCCGCGCGGCCGACGGTGACTGAGGCGCCGGGGGCGGTGGAGGTGGCGCTGACGAGCGGCGTCACGCTCAGCCTGCGGCTGAATGGGGAGTCGCTACTGGGGATCGGCGCGGTGGAGCTGGGCGGTCTGCCGCTGCGGAACCCGGACGCGCCGCCGATCGCTCCGCTGGCCGAGACTGCTGCGGGGGGCGCGTACCGCGGCTGCCGCTACCTCGGCGCGGACGTGGATGACGAGACGGTGACCGTGCGCAGTGCCCTCGTGCGCGCGGACGGCGGCGAGGACCGCCTCGACTGGATCCTGCGCGGCGCCGAGCGGGAGATCGCCGGCGTCATGCATCGCGGCTTGCTCTACGCTTGGGAGTTGCGCTGTGCCGACGACCGTGTGCTCGCGATCACCGACCGCGCGACGTGGGAGCTCGGCGGCCGCGCCGAGGGCGTCACCGTCATCACGCAGGACGCCTACGCGACGGAGAACGTCTTCCCGATCGGCGGCGACTGCGTCTACGCCGGCTCCGCCACCTACCGCTTCGCGCATGGCGACGGGCTCGACTACCAGTACTCACCGGCGGGCGCGCTCGCGGTCTTCCACGATGAGGTGCGCCCGCGGGTGCTCACGGCCCGCCGCGCGTGGCTGGAGTGGATTGCCTGGCGCGACACAACCCCGTTCGCTTCGGAGCAGACCGCGCGCACGCCGCTCAAGTGCGTGCTCTACGCGCCCCCGCCCGAGTCCGGCACTGCGCACGACCGCTGGACGCGCGTGCACGACTACGTCTACGACCGCTTCGCGCAGCACTGGGGGGCCGCGCGCGAGACGCCGCTGCCGGTCATCGCCGATCTGATGGAGCGCCGCGAGCGCAACGTGGAAACCGCCGGCCGCACGTTCTTCGTGATGGCCGACGAGATCCTCCCGCAGATCGCCCCGCTAGGCTTCCCGCTCGTCAACTGCGCGACGCTCTCAGGGCACCTCGGCCTCGGCATGTACACGCTGGAGCCGGCAGCCGAGCTCGGCGGGATGGACGGCCTCGCGCACCTGTGCGCGGCCGCGCGCGACCTCGGGATGAGCGTGCAGTCGTGGGGGCCGACCGCGCGGCTCAGCCAGGACTCCCCAATCTTCGCTGAGAAGCAGGCGTGGCTGCTGCAGGGCCCCGGCGGCGCACCCCCGACCACCTACTCGTGGCCGACCGTGCGGGCCTGCCGGATGAGCGCCGGATGGATGGACTACGCACTGGCGCAGTACCGGGCGATCCGCGACGCCACCGGCCTCGACTGCCTGTGGCTCGACTCGTATCACAACTACACGCTCCGCCCGCGCTTCACGAGCAACGAGATCGCCATCGAGCAGGCGCGCGACCTGTTCGCCTACCATGGCGAGCTGAGCCGGATGGGCTACCGCATTTCCACCGAAGCGACCGGCACGATGGGCATCCCCGCGCCCGGCATGCCGGTGGCCGGCGACGCGACTGACGAGCCCGCGCTGCCCGATCCGACGACGCGCTACCGTCTCTCAAGCCACCTCGGAAGCCCGGCGGCGCGGGAAGCCGTGCTCGACCCGGCGTACTACTTCCGCCTGCTCGCGAACCAGGCCCCGCCGATGGTGAGCTGGCTGATGCTGCGCGAGCGGCCGGATGTCCACGAGGCGATCGCCCGCGCCAACCGCGCGTACACCGCGGTCGTCGAGCAGATGATCGAGCGCACCACGCTGGCCGACGGGTGTGGGGTCGAGTGGCGCGATCCGGCCGCGGGCGCGCGCGTGCTGTTCGCGTACGAAGCGTTCCGCCATCCGTGCGAGGGCGCGACGCAGGTCCGGGATGTTACCGATGACCGCGACGTGGCGCTGGACGAGGGCGCCTTCGCGGCTGAGCCGATGCACGTGTACCTCCTGAGGTAGGACAGGCATTGCGGCCTGTCGGCCGTTCGTTCAAGACATCCTGGCCACGAAAGGACACGATCAATGCAACCGATGACCGAAGCTATGCGGAACGGACCGTATGAAGTCGTGATGCTCTTCGACGGCAGCACCATGCAGCACTTCGCGCACAAGAACGGCGGCGAGCCGGGCTGGGCGCTCAACGAGGACGAGGGCTCCATGACGGTCGTGGCAAGGACCGGCAGCATCATCAGCGCCGAGAAGTTCACCGACTGCTTCCTGCACCTGGAGTTCCGCTGCCCGGACATGCCCGAGGCCACCGGTCAGGCGAAGGGCAACTCCGGCGTCTACCTGCAGGGCCGCTACGAGATTCAGGTGCTGGACTCGTCAGGCTGGGAAGTCCCGGGGCTGGGCGATTGCGGCGGGATCTACAACCAGCACTCGCCCCTCGTGAACGCCTGCAAGCCCGGCGGGGAGTGGCAGAGCTACGACATCATCTTCCACGCCGCGCGGCTCGACGAGCGGGGCAAGGTGATCGAGTTCCCGCGCATGACGATCTTCCTCAACGGGGTGCTGATCCAGAACAACGCGATGCTGACCGGCCCGACCGGTGGGCAGCTCGATGATAAGATGGGCGAGCCGGGGCCGCTCATGCTCCAGGACCACGGCGACGCGGTCTCGTTCCGCAACATCTGGCTGGTCCATCTGCCCGAGGAAGCCTCGACCGAGTACGAGCCGAGCTGACGCCGTTCGTCGTTGCCGTCCGTCGTTTGTAGGACAGGCTTTCCAGCCGTCAGCCGTTCGCCGTCGCCGTCCGTCGTTCGTAGGACAGGCTTTCCAGCCTGCCAGCCGTCAGCCGCCAGCCGTTCGTGGGGCAGGCATCCTGCCTGCCAGCCGTTTGCCGTCGCCGTCCGTCGTTCGTAGGACAGGCTTTCCAGCCTGTCAGCCGTCCGCCGTTCGTCCTAAGGCGCCGGGTACCGCACGCTCACCTGCACGTCCCGCAGCACGCTTGCGGCGTAGTACTGCGGCTCGAACAGCAGTCGCACCTCATTCCACCCGGCGCGCACCGCGTCGGGTGGAACCGTGTACGTCACCAGCCCCTCGGGCGTAACCGCCGCCATCGCGAGTTCCGTCTCGTTGAAGCGCACCTGCAGTAGGCTCGCGGCCACGAGGTCGAGGAAGTCCAGTGTCAGCGTGACCTCCGGCTCGGGCTCGCGCGCAAGCTCAGCCATGCGCACGCGCACGGTCAGCGGCGTCCCCGGCACGAGCACCTCCGGCCGATCCGGGCAGAGCTTCGGCAGGAGCATGAAGCGCTCACCGTCGCGCAGCGCCTGGTTCGCCATCCCCGGCCCGAGCACGCTCGGCCAGCAGTCCTTGTCGGTGAGCCGCAGCGTCTCCGGGCTGCCCAGCTCGCGCCACAGTTCGCTCTCCGGGTGCGGGAAGTTCGCCATCTGGATGCCGTCCACCCCCGCCTCCCACGCGACCGCCGCCCGCGCGCGGTAGGCGTTCACGCGGTTGCGCGGCTTGCGCTGATCGCGGCTGATGTAGCTCGGGCTCAGCGACGCGTAGACCGGCACTCCATGCTCGTGCCCCAGCGTCACCACGTCCTCCCACGGGCGCAGGCGGAAGACGCCGCCCGCCATCAGCAGGTCCACCAGCCCGTCCTCGAGCCAACGCTGCCAGTCGAGGCCGATCGTGCGCGCGTACTCCGGGCAGTCGGGCACGCGCACTGCGATCAGCAGTGGCTTGCCGCGCGCCATCGCGACCTCATCGGCCATCGCGCGCACGCGGGCGATCAGCGCGGTCATCGCCGCGCAGTCGGCGTCGCTCGCCACGCCGGTGCGCGCGTGGCTGCCGAAGTAGGCGAAGTGGCGGCTGAAGTCCAGTTCGACGCCATCGATGTCGTAGCGGCGACAGACGTCCTCGATGAGGCGAAACGCCCGCTCGCGCACCTCGGGCACGGAGTAGTCCACCGCCGACCAGAACTCGCGACCGGGGATGCCGGGCAGCGCCTCGCCGGGCGCGCCGAGAAGCCACTGCGGGTGCTCTCGCTTGAACTGCGGGAAGATCTCCGGGGCGGCGAGTTCGCCGTTGCGCATGCCGCCATCGTGTATGTCATTCATGCGCATCGACCAGACGATCTCGATGCCGTTCGCGCGGCAGAAGTCGATGGTAATCTGCAGCGGATCGGTGCCCCGGTCGAAGAGCGCCTGCGTGATATTGCGCGCGAAGCGGCCCTCGGTGGTGGTGAACTGCTCGGCGACGTCGCTGCGATGCACGCACAGGCCGAAGCCCGCGCACCACGTGCAGTAGAAGATCGAGTCGACCTGCGTCCCGGCGAGGGCCGTGGTGCGCTGGACGACGAGGTTCTCGGCGGTGGGCTCGTCGCACTCGTAGACGACATCGTTCGCGTCATTGTAGAAGATGACGCGGCGCTCACGATGGGCCGCCTCATAGCGTGCGGCCACCAGCGCCTCAGCGGTCAGAGGCGCCGCGTCCTGCGCCCCGGCAAGGGCGCAGGCGACCATCAGCGCGACGATTGCGAGCGGCAGTGGCCTCATCCGAATGCCTTCGCTCCATCCGTTCCGTGCCACGGGAAGGCCTGTCCGTGTCACCGGGGCGCTCCCGCGCTGCCGTTTCACTCTGCACTCTACGCTCTTCCCTACGCCATGAACTGGCGCAGGTGCCGCGCCGCCAGCCGCACGTAGCGCCAGCGATTGCCGGGCTCGTTCCAGAACTTCCCGTGCGGCTCGATGCTCACCCAGCCGTCGTAGCCGTGCTGGTGCAGAATGCCAAGCAGCTTGCCCCACTCCAGCTCACCGAGGCCCGGCGGCGGCTCGATCTCCCCGTCCGTGAGCGCCAGCTTGTCCTTCGCGTGGAAGAACACGCAGCTTCCGCCGAAGCGGTGCAGGAAGTCGTAGGGGTCGGCCTTCGTGTTGCGGATGATCCCGATCGGGTCGAGCTTCAGGCCCAGGCCCTCGACGCGGTTGACCGCCGCGGCAACCTGTGACTCGGCGCCGAGGAAGCTGCCCTTGTGCCCGAGGTAGAGCGCGAGGTCCATCGCCTCGGCCATGCACAGCTCCTCCCACGCCGGCCACACCTCCTCCAGCGCGCCGACGTCGTCATCGCTGTCGGGCTCGCCGGCACCGGTGAAGAAGCAGTCGGCGCCCAGCTCGCCCGCGTACGCGATGCCCTCTTCAATGATCTCGCGCGTCCCGGCCTCGGGCGGGTCGGAGAGGCCCATGTGCCAGACACCGACCGCCGAGATGGCCACGCCGTACTGGTCGCAGATGGCCAGCATCGCCTCGGCGTCGTCGAACGCGCCGGCTTCGGGCGCGTGGTACATCAGTTCGAGGCCCTCAAGCCCCTCCGCGGCCGCGAACGCCGCGGCTTCCCTCCGGTCATCTCCCGGCCGAACAATGAACGAAATGCGCATGATCGTGCCTCCTCAGTGCGAGGTGTGTCTATTGCCGTCTGGAGGGGCCGCCCTCGCGCAGCGAGGGTGATCCCGCCTCCGGGCGGGATCAGGTGCCACCCCGGCCCGTTGTTCCCGCCGCCGCTACCCCAGAACCTCCGCCCAGCACCCGCTCGCCGCCGAGTGCCGCGCGGCCTCGCAGACGCGCAGCACCGCCAGCCCCTCCTCGGCGCTCTGCGCGCCCTCACCGGTCAAGAGCGCGTCGATCAGCGCCTCGTGGTGCGCCTGGCCCATCGCCAGCCCCGCAAGCTCCGGCGTCTGCCAGTCCATCGGCTCGCGCAACGGGTTGTCCGCGCCGGGCGTCGAGTGCACCGCGATCTCCGCGCCGGTCGGTGGCGCGTGCAGCAGGATCGTGCCGTGCGTGCCGTAGACCTCGGTGGCGAAGCGCGCGGCGCCCGCCGCCATCGACCACTGCACCTCGTGGCTGACCGTCGCGCCGCAGGCCAGCTCGTAGAGCGCGAAGCCGTTCACCTCGCCGCCGCGCAGATCGCGCTGCTCGCGGACCTCGTCGTCGCTGACCATGCATCCCGCGCAGTCGTCCAGTCGCGCGCAGACGCGGGTGATCTCGCTGCCGGAGATTGCGCGCACGAGGTCGATCCCGTGCGCGCCGATGTCCATCATCGCGCCGCCGTAGCCGGGCACACTCTCCCGCGGGTTGCGCGTGCAGTTGCGCTGGCGGATCAGCTCGATCTCGCCGATCGCGCCGTCGCGCACGAGCTGCGCGGCCAGCAGCGTCTCGTCGAAGTAGCGGTGCATGAAGGCGGGGATCAGCCGCACACCCGCGACGCGCGCGGCCTCCACCATCGCCCGGCCCTCGGCGACCGTGCGCGCGAAGGGCTTCTGGATGAACACGTGCTTGCCAGCGCGGGCGGCCTCGATGGCGATCTGCGCGTGCGTGTCGATCTTCGTGAAGACGCAGACGAGGTCGATGTCGTCGCGTGCGATGATAGGCTCGTAGTCGGTCGCGGCCTCCTGCGCGCCGAACTTCTCGGCGGTCTCGCGCGCCCGCTCGTCATCGAGGTCGCAGGCGACCACGAACTCCGCCGCGTCGATGCGCGCGAGGGCGGGCAGGTGGTAGTTGTTCGCGATGCCCCCGCAGCCGATGCAGGCGTAGCGGACCGTATCCATGCCGACCGTCCTCCTGTGTCAGGCGCAGCGCGAACTCGATGCGCGCGCTGTTGGCCGCGTGTGAGTTTCGCAGCGCCGCGCCCGGCACCTCCCGGCGAGCGCGACAGCCGCTCATCCCCGTGGCACGGAACGGCAAGAGCGCGAGCGCACTGCAGGACCATCCGCCCTTCGCAGCGAAGTTCCCTCACCGACACCCGCAGCGTCAGGAGGCGGCCGCATGAGAGCCACTCCGTGCAACTACCCGCACAAGCCGATGCCCGATCGGCGAGCCGAACTGCACCTCCACCGCGTTCTTACCGAGAGGCAATACCGCGCGCTGATCCAGGGGCTCATCCCGCGCTCGCAGCAGGACAAGTGGTTCGCGTTCGAGGATGACGGCTGGTTCGCGATGCACCGGAGCTGGACCGGCCACTGCATCTACCGCGTGCGGCTGGAGGAGGAGGGCGACGGCTGGCGCGTTGCCGAAGCGTGGGTCAACCGCGACCCGGACCAGTACGCCTCCGACGACGACCCCATCGATGCCGGGATGCTCGGCAGGCTGTTGGACATGATCATCGAACACAATTCGACGTGATGTGAGGCGAGTGTACATGAAGGTGCTCATCATTGGCGGGACCCGCTACCTCGGCCGGGAGATCATGGAGCGGCTGGCCGGGCGTGGAGATGACGTGACCGTCGTCAACCGAGGCCGCACAGAGTGCGACCTCCCGGACGGCGTGGCGAACCTGACCGCGGATATCACAGAGGATGGCAGCCTCGCGGCGGCGCTGCAGGGCCTGAGCTTCGACGCGTGTGTGCACATGATCGCTATGGACGGCGGGCGCGCGCAGGCGGTCATCGACGTCGTTCACGATCACGTAGACCACTACGTCCAGTGCGGCTCCACCGGCGTCTTCATGCCGCTCAAGTACGTGCCCGGTGACGAGAATCACCCCGTAGACCCGCCCCCCGACGAGTGGGGAGGCTTCAACGGCAAGGCCGCCTCCGACCGTGTCGCGCGCGAGCTTTGTGTGCGCTATGATCTGCCCCTGACGATCCTGCGGCCGACGGCCATCATCGGCCCCGGCACCATCCCGCTGGACTACTGGGGCGGACGCGATGCCCGGCTGTACCAGCTCATCGTCGACGGCGACCCCATCGTGCTCACCGAGCGGGGCGAGGGCCTCATCCAGTTCGGCGACGTCCGCGACCTCGCGGAGGCATTTGTGCTGGCGATTCACCAGCCTGAGAAGGCCGGTGAGTATAACATCAGCTCACGCTACGCCATCACCCACAACTACTACGCGGAGCTCCTGGCGAAGGCGATGCAGGTCCCGCTGCGGGTCGAATACATGCCCACCGAGGAGATCATCGAGCGCCACGAGGCCGCCGGCCTGACCAGCAAGCGCGGCGTGCGGATCTTCGTCGAGCACATGTGCTTCACGATGGAGAAGGTCTGCAGCGAACTTGGCTACAACCCGCAGTACACCGCCGAGGACACCGTCGCCGCGAGCGTGCAGTGGATGTTCGACAATGGCCGAATCTCGCGAGGGTAAGGAAGATCGGGAGGAACTCACCGTGACTGCTGGCATTCCGAAGATCGAGCTTAGCACCGGCGCACAGATGCCCCAGTTCGGCCTCGGCACGTGGAAGCTGACAGGGGACACGTGCGCGCAGGCAGTGGACGCGGCGCTGCAGATGGGCTACGACCACATCGACACCGCCGACGTGTACGGCAACCACCGCGAGGTCGCCGAGGGCATGGCGGGCCACGATCGCGACGGCATCTGGCTCACCTCGAAGGTCAACCGCGGCAGCCTGCAGTATGACGACGTGCTCGCGACCTGCGAGAAGAACCTCGAGGAGCTGCGCACCGACTACGTGGACCTGTACCTGATCCACTGGCCGGACGCGGACGCGCCGATGCGGGAGACCTTCCGCGCGCTCAAGCGCCTGCGCGATGATGGGCTCGCGCGCAACATCGGCGTGAGCAACTTCATGGTCGAGCACCTCACCGAGGCGCTGGAGGTATCCGAGGTGCCGATCGTCAATAATCAGATCAAGTTCCATCCCGGACACCAGCCGTGGGAGGTCGTAGAGCTGTGTCGCCAGAACGACATCGCGGTCACGGCCTATTCGCCGCTGGGGCATGGTGAGCTTCTCGAGAACGAGACGCTGAAGCGGATCGCGGCTGAGCTCGACCGCACGGTCGCGCAGGTCGCGCTGCGCTGGCTGCTGCAGCGGCAGATGATCGTGATCCCGAAGGGCTCCAGCGAAGAGCACCTGCGCGAGAACCTGCAGCTCTTCGACTTCGACATCTCGCCCGAGCAGGACGAGGAGATACGGGGGATGGGGTAGCCGTTCTGCCGTTGTCGTTGCCGTGGAGGGGCCGCCGCGAGCGAAGCGAGCGGTGAGTTCCGCAAGCGGAACTCAGCCGCTGTGCCGGCCCGCCGTTGTGGACTCGCAGGCCCGGGGGGAGGCGCCCCTGTCAGCCGTTCGCCGTCGCCTCAAGCAAAGGAGGACTCACCATGCCATCAGACCGCCGCCCGAACATCATCTACATCATGTCCGATGACCACGCCGCCCATGCGATGACTTGCTACGGCAGCGTGATCAACCAGACGCCGAACATGGACCGCATCGCCGAGGAGGGCGTGCGGCTCGACAACTGCTTCTGCACCAACTCCATCTGCACCCCGTCCCGCGCGTCGATCCTCACCGGCAAGTACTCGCACCTCAACGGCGTCCCGACGCTGCGCGAGAGCATGGACCAGCGGCAGATGACCGCGCCCAAGCTCCTGCAGCAGGCGGGGTACGAGACCGCCATCTTCGGCAAGTGGCACCTCGGGCACGGCGGCATCCATGACCCGCAGGGCTTCGACCGCTGGTGCGTGCTGCCCGGCCAGGGCCTCTACCACGATCCGAAGATGCACGATCAGGGCGAGGAGAAGGTCTTCGAAGGCTACGCGACCGACATCATCACCGACATGTCGCTGGAGTGGCTGGACCAGCGCAGCGGCGATGAGCCGTTCTTCCTGATGACGCATCACAAGGCCCCACATCGCCCGTGGGAGCCGGATGACAAGCACATGAGCATGTTCGAGGACGAGGACATTCCCGAGCCGCCGACGCTGTGGGATGACTACGACAACCGCTCGGTCGCCGCGCGTGAGGCGCAGATGCGCGTCGGGCGCGACTTCAACGAGCGCGACGTCAAGTTCGAGCCGCCCGTGGGCCTCTCCGACGAGGATCTCAAGAAGTGGGCCTACCAGCGCTACATGAAGGATTACCTGCGCTGCGTGGCGTCGGTGGACGACAACGTCGGCCGCATGCTCGACTACCTCGATGGCGCGGGGCTGGCCGAGGACACGGTCATCATCTACACCTCCGACCAGGGCTTCTTCCTCGGCGACCACGGCTGGTATGACAAGCGCTTCATGTATGAGGAGTCGCTGCGCATGCCCTTCGTGGTG
>JALGSW010000150.1 GCA_029821635.1 Candidatus Zipacnadia bacterium | reverse complement strand
CGCGCGTTGGGTCAGGCTGAAGCTCGTTGCACTATGCTGGGTCGCAGAGCACGGCGAGGAAACCTTGGAGACTCCCGTGTGGCGATCCTTCTCACAGGACCATGCTCAGCCTGAGCCTGCCGGGGCACGGCCAATGTGGTGGTGCGAGGCAGGTTGGTCCACATCCATTGAGGAGGAACACAAAGATGAAGAAGACACTTCTGATCGTTGCGGTGGCTATGCTCATCGCAGTCCCGTCGTTCGCGCAGACCAGCCCGGCGGACACCGTTCCGTTCGAGCACTGGGCGTACGATGCAGTTCAGCAGCTCGTTGACGCCGGGATCATCATCGGCTACCCCGATGGCACATTCAAGGGCGACCGCGCGATGACCCGCTACGAGTTCGCTATGGCCATCTCCCGGCTGCTCCAGCAGATCCCTGAGATGGAAGAGCTCCGCGGCCCGCAGGGCCCCGCTGGTCCCGCCGGTGCTAATGGCGCCGCCGGTGCCGCTGGCGCTGCTGGTGGCGAAGCAGGTCCCGCCGGTCCCGCTGGTCCCGCTGGCCCTGCCGGCGCGGCTGGCCCCGCTGGCGAGTGTGACATGGAGGAGTGCGCCGAACTCGTCAACAAGCTCCTCGACGAGTTCAAGGACGAGCTGGGCGACCTCCAGGAAGATGTCGAGTACCTGCAGACCGACGTGTATGACCTCGCCGATCGGCTGAACTGGGTCGAGCAGCAGCTTGGCGGCCCCGAGATCACCGGTTGGTTGGACTTCCGCATGGGTCTCGCCGGCGAGGACATTGACTTCGACAACGAGTACGACGCCCTGACCGCTCGCGTGGGTATCGCCGGCGACATCACCGACGACGTCTACGGCGCGATCATGCTGCAGGCTCGCGACGAGATGTGCCCGACCGACATCTACGGGACGAACGCGCTGTGGCTTGACGAGGCGTACGTCCGCTTCAACACGGACCTCGTCAACCCCGTGACGTGGACCGTCGGTCGCCAGAACTTCGCGTATGCCATGGGTCTCGTTGTTGACACCGACCGCCAGTCCCTCCAGGGCGTTCGGTCCGAGTGGAACAACTTCCTCAACATCGGCCTCGATATCGAGTGGTTCGCCGGTCAGGCGAACGAAGTCCAGGACATGTACAGCTTCGCCCGGACCTTCGACGCCGACACCACGCCCAATGACGCGGACGGCTACCTGTCCGCGCGCGCGTCGTGGACCGGCAACTGGTTCTCCATCGGCGGTAACTACCTGCTCAGCGGCGTCTCGCAGACCAACGTGGCCGACTACGCCGCAGGACCCGGCGGCAACCCGAACACGATCAACGACGAGAAGGCGTACAGCATTGACCTGTGGGCAAACATCTGGGGCCGCGACATCTACGTCGAGGCCGCGCGCATCGACGAGCATGCGAACCGCCCCACCGCCCCGTCCGGTCCCGACACCGCCCAGGACCCGTCGGCCATCATGGCGATGGTTGACATCTGGAAGACCGGCAGCTTCGCGCTCACCGGCTTCTACTCGGATGCGGACGCCGAGTTCGACCTGTACTACTCGGCGATCAACCCGTACTTCGAGGTCATCCAGAACGGCGGCGTCCCCGCTGGCGCGATCAACTGGGAGCGCTGGATGCGCCGGCCGCTCGTCATGAGCAACCTCCAGGTCATCGGCGGTCAGATCATGTTCGAGCTTGGCAATGTCCCCTTCCAGGTCTGCTACTATGACCTCGAGGACAACGCCGGCCCGGCCAACTACTACAATACGTTCGACCCGAACCTGTCGCCCACGCAGTTCAGCGGCATGAACCCGCTGGCCTATGACCAGCTCTACTGCGTCAACGCGACTGTTCCGGTCAACGAGACAATCGACCTCAAGTTCAGCTATGGGCATCAGGAGCCCATCGTTGAGAACCACCACACCCCCGCTCTGGACCTCGTCCAGGCCGGCGTGGAGGTCCCCTTCTAGGGGATCGGACCCCACTAGACCCACTCGGCGGGGCCTCTTCGGAGGCCCCGCCTTTCTTTGTCTGCGCCCCCCCCCGCGAGGAATGCCCATGCCCACCGGCGAAACTGCCCGCGGAGGTGCCCACTCGTGCGGCGTTCGCTTATCCTGACAGCCGTCCTGATGACCGCTACGGTCCTCGCCGGCCGCGCCGCCCCGGCGCCGCCCGGGCGACCGTCGGTGCCCGTCCTGCGGGAGACGCTGCAGGAAATCCTGCGCACCGGCTACCAGCTCACCGAGCCTCCGGAGGCGCGGCTGCGCGAACTGCTCGCGCGCCTACTTCGCGCCATCCGCGGCTTCTTCAGCGATGTCTCCGAGATGGGGCCGCTGGCGGGCCTGCCCGACTGGCTCAAGTACCTCCTGATGGGCGTGCTGGTCGTGGCGCTGGTTGTGATCGTCGCGCACATGGTCGCGAGCTTCAGCGGCCTGCTCTCCGAGCGCCGCTCGCGGCAGGAGGCGCCCGAGCCCCAGTTCAGTCGCCTCGACCCGCGGGATGTGCTCGAGCGCGCTGAGGACGCCTTCCGGCGCGGCGAACACGACGCCGCCATGCGTCTGCTCTACCTCGCGGTCCTGCTGCGCCTCGACCGCCTCGGCCTGCTCCCTCATGACCCCGCGCGGACGAACTGGGAGAACCTGCGCGCCCTCACCGTCGCCGGCACCGAGGCGCGCGATGCAATGACGCGCCTCACCCGTGAGGTGGACGCGTGCGTCTACGGCGGCCGGCACGCCTCCCCTCACACCTGGGAACTGGCCCGCGGCTGGGCCGACCTGCTCTGGCGAGTGGAGGCGGCGGCATGAGCGACCGCGCCCGCATGGTCATCTTCATAGCAGGCACAATCGCGCTGTTCACCGCCGTCTCGCTGCTTGTCCGGGCGACCACCAGCTTCGACTACACGCGCGACCACGCGAGCACGCGCACGAACCCGTGGGGTACGAAGGCCTGGCGTGAGCTGCTGGAGCGTTCGGACGTCACCACGCAGACCTGGACACAGCCGCTCACGGGCCTCACCGACGAGGTCGGCTTCCTCGTGCTGCTCGACCCGGTCGAACCGATCGAGGCCGATGAGCGCGCTGCGCTCGAGCGCTGGGTGCGCAACGGCGGGCGCCTCGTCATCGCGCCCTTCGCCTACCGTGAGGCCACGACGATTACCGGGCGCTCCGCGCGCGTCGCGACGGAGCAGACGCTCGAGGAGTTCGCGGTCCGCGCGGTGCAGACGGGTGACCCGGGCGCCACCGTGGCACCGGCGGCCGACGTTGAGCTCACCGCAGACCTGACCGGCGTGGAGGTCCCGACCGAAGGTCGCCTGCAAGTGGTAGAGCAGGCTCCCGCCGAGGACGTGCTGCAGTCGGCCGAGGTCCTGCTCGCCGACGCCTCCGGCGGTGCGGTGGCGGTGGCCGTGACGCATGGTCGGGGCACCGTGCTGGCGCTGTGCGAGGCGGAGATGCTCGCTAACGCGACGCTGCCGAAGGCGGACAACGTGGTCTTCGCGGCCAACCTCGTCTTCGCGGGCGGCGCGCCGGAGGCGGTCTACTTCGACGAGTACCACCACGGCTTCGCCGGCGGGGAGGGCGTGCTCGCGGGTCCGGAAGTGGACGCGACGCCCTTCCACACCACCGCGCTTGCGCTGCTGGGCGTCGCGCTGATCTACACCATCGGCCGCTCGCGGCGCTTCGGCGCGGCGGTCCGGCGATCGGATGATAGCCGGCGCTCCAGTGCCGATTACGTGCGCGCGCTGGCGCAGATCTACGCGCGGGCGGGCGCGGGCCGCCCCGCCGCCACGATGCTCGCGGCCGGACTGCGGAGGCGCATCGCCGCGGCGATAGCGATGCCCTCCTCGGCGGATGTGCGCGTGCTGGCGGGCGAGCTGACGCGCCGTGGCCTGCCGGGCGGCGAGATCGCTGAGCTGCTGGGGAAACTCGAGGGGACAGGCGAGGCGATGAGCAACGCCGAACTACTGACGCTGGCGCAGCAGGTTGCGCGCTACGAGAGGATGCTGTGATCGATGATCGATCAGGGAAGCGGCGGAAGCGGCGTGGCGGTCAAGCTCGCGGAGCGGCTCGAGGAGATGATGGGCCACGCGATCGTCGGCCAGCGCCGCGCGATCCAGGAGATGCTGGTCGCGGTGCTGGCGGGCGGGCACGTGCTGCTTGAGGGCGTGCCGGGCGTCGCGAAGACGCTGATGGTGCGTGCGCTCGGGGCCTGCCTCGGGCGGCAGTTCACGCGCGTGCAGATGACCCCCGACCTGATGCCCTCAGACATCCTGGGCACCTATGTCTTCGATGCCGCATCCAGCGACTTCCACCTGCGACGCGGGCCGATCTTCACGCAGTTCCTGCTCGCCGATGAGATCAACCGCGCGCCCGCCAAGACCCAGTCGGCGCTGCTGGAGGGCATGCAGGAGCGCCAGGCGAGCATCGAGGGCGTGACCCATCCGCTGCCGCCCGAGTTCACGGTCTTCGCCACGCAGAACCCGATCGAGTTCGAGGGCACCTACCCGCTGCCCGAGGCTCAGCTCGACCGCTTCATGCTCAAGGTGATGGTCGAGTACCCGACGCTGGAGGAGGAAGACGGGCTGCTGCGGCGCTACCATGAGGGCTTCGACGCGATGGACCTGGCCGGGGCGGGGCTGGAGCCGGTGGTGGACGAGGCGGCGCTCGCCCGCTGCCGCGCGGAGATCGCGTCGGTGCGCGTCGAGGACGAGCTGTTCGGCTACATCGCCGCGATCACCCGAGCGACGCGTGACAACCCGAGCGTACTGCTCGGCTGCAGCCCGCGCGCGTCGGTCATGCTGCTGCTGACCTCGCGGGTGCTCGCGACGCTGCGCGGGCGCGACTACCTGATCCCTGACGACGTGAAGCAGATGGCGCCGCCGGCGCTGCGGCACCGGATGGTGCTGCGCCCCGAGGCGGACATCGAGGGCCTCAGCGCCGATGACATCATCGCCGGTGTGCTCGCCTCGATCGAGGTGCCACGCTGATGCGGGTGGGAGGATTGCGCCGGTCGTGACACCGAGTGCGCTGCTGATCGTGGTGCTGCTGGCAGCCGTCCCCCTGTTCGCGCTGGGGGGCTGGATGCCCATGCTTCCCGCCGTCGGCATCGGTGTGATGCTCGGGGCGCTCGCCCTGGCGGTGATCGACGCGCTGGGCTCGCGCTCGCGCGATGAGGTCGAGGTCACGCGCCGGGTGCAGGAGGTACTCTCCCTCGGCGCGCCGAACCGCGTTGAGCTCACCGTGCACAACCGCACCGGCCGACGCCTGCGGCTGCTGGTGAAGGACGATCCGCCGGATGACTTTGTCACGCCTGAGCGCGCCCGTGCGATGACGCTCGACCCGTGGGAGCGCCGGACGGTCAGCTACGTCACCACGCCGCGCCGCCGCGGCGACTACGCCTTCGGCGGGCTGCATGTGCGCGGGCTCTCCCGCCTGCGCCTCGCGTGGTGGCAGAGGGACCTGGCGGCGCAGCAGAGCGTGCGCGTCTACCCGAACCTGCAGCAGCTCCGCGAGTTCGACGCGTTGGCGCGGCGCGGGCGGCTCGACGACTTGGGCCTGCGCGCGGTGCGCTCGCGCGGCGAGGGCACGGAGTTCGAGAGCCTGCGTGAGTACGTGCCCGACGACAGCTTCCGCTCGATCGACTGGAAGGCGACCGCGCGCCGCGGCGCGCCGATCACCCGGCAGTACCAGTCGGAGCGCAATCAGACGCTGCTGGTGTTGATCGACGCGGGGCGCATGATGGCCGCGCCCGCGGATGACATGACGCGCGTGGACTACGCGGTGAACGCCGCGCTGATGCTCGCGCACGTGGCCGAGCGGATGGGGGACACCGTGGGCCTGCTGACCTTCAGCGATCGCGTGAAGAGCTTCGTGGCGCCCGCCCGTGGGGGCATGCAGACCGAGCGGATGCTCGAGGAGCTCTACGCGCTGCAGGCGGAGCTGGTCGAGCCGGACTACCAGGCTGCGGTGAGCTTCCTGCGCACCCGCGCCCGCAAGCGCGCGATGGTCTGCGTCTTCACCGACCTGGTGGACGCCGACGTCTCCGCGGCCGCGCTGTCCTACCTGTCCTCGCTGCGCCCCCAGCACCTGCCGATGGTTGCGACGATCCGCGACGCGGAGACGATGGCGCTGGCGGGCGAGGATCCGGCGGCGCCGGAGGAGGCGTATCAGAAAGCCGTCGCGCAGCGGACGCTCGAGCAGCGCGCGCTGGCGCTGGCGAGGCTGCGGTCGCGCGGCGTGCTGGTCGTGGATGCGCCGCCCGACGACCTCGCCGCGGCCGTCGTGAACCGCTACTTGACCGTCAAGCGTCGGGGGCTGCTCTGACGCTCGCGGACCCCGCCACCGGCGCATCCTCCACTCGGGCCCTCCGCCCCGCCAGCCGATCCCCTGCCAGCAGCCACGCGATCGCGACCAGCCAGACGGTGACGCCCAGCAGCACGCGCGGCTCGTTCGCCTGCAGCAGCCCCTCCGTTTGCGGGCTGAGGAAGCCCTCGATCGCGGCGGCGACCGCGAGCATCACCACCACGCCCGCGACCAGGCGCACCGCCTCGCGCGCCGCCGCGACCATCGCCCGCGCGCGCGGCAGGTCGCCCGGAGCGATCACCGCCCAGCCGATCTTCAGCCCCGCGCCACCCGCGACGATGATCGCGAAGATCTCCAGCACCCCGTGCGGAGCGACCATCCCGCAGATGTCCATCAGGCGGTCGTAGTGCGCGAAGACCCCGAGGAACGCTCCGAGCATCAGGCCGTTGCTGAAGAGCAGGTAGAGCGTGCCGAGGCACCAGGTGATGCCCAGCGCGAAGGCCCCCAGCGCGAGCGTGGCGTTGTTGGTGAAGATGTGCCCGGAGAGGTTGTCCGCGCCGATCACCGACTGGCTGTCGGCGTACCACTGCCCGGCGGGGACGTCGCGCGAGAGGAAGTCCTGCACCATGTCCGACAGCGACGGAGCGAAGAGCGCGTCGCCCCACGCCGGATTGCCAGTGGCGAGCACGTAGGTTGCCAGCGCGGGCAGCAGGAAGACGGCCGCGGCGACGGCGGTGAAGCGCCAGGTGGCGCGAAAGGTCCGCGGGATGGTCGCGAGGAAGAACTCCCGCGGGTGGAGCCTGCGCCGGACGCGCCCGCCGTAGAGCAGACCGTGCGCGCGGCCGACGAGGTCGTTGAGGTACTGGACGAGGCGCTCGTCGCCGCTGCGCGAGCGGGTCGCCGCAAGGTCGCCGGCTGCGCGCCGGTAGAGTCGCGCGAACTCCTCCAGCTCCTCCGGCGCGAGCACCTTCAGGCCGGGCCGGTCGCATCGCTCGATCAGCTCGGTCAGCCTGGCCCACCGCTGCCGAGCATCCTGGGCGCGGGAGCTGTGTCCGTCCGTGGCGTTTAGCACGGCACCGGCCCCTTCCGGAGCGACTCAGATGATTGATGATGAACGGGTCAGCCTGCACGTCCCCGAGCAGGTCGAGGTCTCCTACGAGCTCGCCGGCCTCGGCTCCCGCTTCCTCGCGGCGATGATCGACGCGATCATCGTGACGGTCGGCATCGGCCTGCTCGCCTTCAGCGCGTGGGTCCTGCGCGGCTACATCACCGGCAACGCGACCGTCTCCGCAGTCACGGGCTACGTCGTGCTCGGCGGCTCGACGCTGCTCGGCATCGCGTACAATGTGTACTACGAGGTGGCCCGCGAAGGCAAGACCCCCGGCAAAGCGATGACCGGCCTGCGCGTCATCTCCGTGGACGGCGGCTCCATCAGCCTCGAGCAGTCGGCCGTCCGCAACATCCTGCGCATCGTGGACTCTCTGCCCTTCCTTTACGGCGCGGGCGTCATCTCCCTGCTCGCCACCGCGAAGAACCAGCGCCTCGGCGACCTCGCCGCGGGTGCGATGGTGGTCAAGGAGCGCCTCGACGTGCGCGAGGAGATCCCTCAGCAGCCGGCCACGACCCACCACGCGCCGCTCCCGCCGGAGGTGAGCGAGGACGTGCTGAGCGTCGTGCGCAGCAGCGTGCGCACCGTCAGCCGCGAGGAGGAGAAGACGATCCGCCGCTTCCTCGAGCGCCGCTACGACCTCGCGCCCGAGGCCCGGCGGCGGCTCGCCACCCGCCTCGCCGACGCTCTGCGCCAGCGCTTTCCAGGCCTCGACCCCGGCCGCCTGCCCAACCCCGAGGCCTTTCTCGAGGTCGTGATCCGCGCGATCGACGAGCGGCGATAGCAGCTCACCTGCGCGCCGCGGCGACCCACGTGCCCAGCGAAGGGTTGCCGCGCGTAGCCGTCACGCTCAGCCGCCGCCCATCGGACAGCAGCGTGATCGCCCCGTTCTCGTCCGTCCGCAGCAGCCGGATCCCGCGTGAGCGTAGCAACGCCATCTCCTCGTCGCCGAGGTAAAGGTCGGCGTCGTCGTCGCACGACACGACCGCCCACGTCGGGCGCACTGCGTCCAGCAGTGGCGCGGCGTCTGCCAGCCGACGCCCGTGATGCGGCAGCACGAGCACGTCCGCCCGCAGCGTGCGCCCGGCGTTGCGCGCGTCGCGCACGAGCCGCTCGATCGCGGCCTCGCCGATGTCCCCCGTAAGCAGGGCGCGCACCGCCCCGTGCGTAACCATCATCACCACGGAGTTCGCGTTCGCGTCGTCGCGCGTGCCCCGCAGCAGCGGCATGCGCGGCGCCAGCACCTCCACGTGAAGCCCCTCGGCCAGCGCGAGCCGCCCACCGGCCATCGCCCACGCGGGCCGCGCCGGCACCGTGCCGCCAAGCTCCTCCGGCGGCTCGGCGCCCGGCAGCTCCGGCGGCAGCAGCAGCGTGCCGACAGGCATGAGACCCAGCAGCCGCGGCAGGGCGTTGGCGTGGTCGCTGTCCCAGTGCGAGACCGACAGCACGTCGATGCGCTCGATCCTCCGCCGCGTCAGCCACGGGACGATGATGCCGTCGGCCACCTCGCGCCCCGCGCCCTCGTAGTTGCCCCCGCCGCCGCAGTCCACCATCAGCGTGGCGCCCGAAGGCGCGCGAATCACGGCGCATTGCCCGGCGCCCACCGGCAGCAGTGTCAGCTCTACCTGCCGCGGCGGCCCGCCTGCGAGCACCAGTGAGCACACGAGGCCCCCCGCGATGGCGAAGCCGATCACGCCCGGCGATGACGGGTGCATCCGCGCGAGCGCGCGGTCCAGCGCCGCACTCGCCCGGCGGTGCGCGCCCAGCGCCAGCAGCAGCGCCAGAGCCGCGTAGCAGGCCAGGCAGCCCGCCCCGCTCAGGTGCACACCCTCAACGAAGGGCAGGGGCAGGGCCGCCGCGAGGTCGTTGACCCGCATCACGATCTGCAGCACTACCCGCGCCACCGCGCACAGGAACGCCAGCAGTGGGGTCAGCGCCGGCACCAGCGCCAGCGGCAGCGCGAGGAAGCCCAGGATGAGCACCACGCCCGAGAGCGGCACGTTCGCGAGGTTCGCGACGTTGCCGCTGAGCGCGAAGCCCGAGACGCTGTGCGCCAGCAGCGGTGTGGTGAGCGCCCACGCCCCGATGGTGCCCCAGACGATCGCGCGCACCTGCGGCATCGGCGCCGCGGCCGCGACCCCGACGACGGACTCCATCACGTCGCGCGGGATGAAGGTGACTACGCCGAGCGTCGCCGCGAAAGTCAGTTGGAGACTCAGGCTCAGCAGCGCCTGCGGATCGAGAAGCAGGATCAGCGCCGCCGCTAAGCCGAGTGCCGTGTACACGTCGTAGTCGCGTGCGGTCAGCGACGCCAGCAACACCAGTGCAAACATCGCTACCGCGCGCCCGACCGAGGCTTCCATCCCCACGATCAGCACCAGCACCAGCACGCCGAGGGCCGCCAACACCGCCTGCCACCAGCGCATCCGCCGGAAACCGCTTCCGGTCAGCCCGACGATTGCGATCGCGAGCATCGAGACCTGTGCGCCGGAGACCACCAGCAGGTGCACCGTCCCCGCGCGCCGGAACTGCTCCACAATCTCCTCCGGCAGCGGCGCCGCCTCCAGGCCGTAGACCATCCCGACCAGCAGACGTGAGTAGAGCGCACCGTCCGCGCCGGGCATCGCCGCCTCGATCGAGCCCACCACGCGCCCCCGCAGGTCCATTCCCACGCGCTGCAGTCGCGCGGGAAGCGACTCGTCTCTGCCCAGCACCTCCACGCCGCGCGCGCTCACCAGCGACCGCACGCCCTGCCGCGCGAGCCACGCGCGGTAGTCGAATTCGGGCGAGCCCGGGCCACGCTCCTCCGGGGCAGGCGGCAGCTCCACCGAGGCCCCCGTGAGTAGCACCCGGTCGCCCACCGCGAGCTGCGTCTTCCGCGGAATGCGCGCCTCGGCCCGGCCGGTGACAGGGCTCGTCACGCGCCCGTCGCGCCCGACGCCCTCGACCTGTACGCGCACCCGCCGGTTCCAGCCGCCCTCCTCCGGCGGCGCGATCACCGTGCAAACGATCATGTGATTCTCCGCCCCCGCGAGGCGCGACAGGTCGAGCGGGCCGACCGCCGTCGAGCGCTGGAAGACCATCCCTCCGAGCCCGAGGACGCACACCAGCGCCGGCGCGAGGACCACCCGCGGTGCGAGGACGAGCAGCACCGCCGTTGCGGCCGCCCCCGCCAGCCCGATCGCCTGGAAGACCATCATCGGCGGCGCGGCCGCGTGGGCGAGCATCATCCCGGCGATCAGCGTCACGCAGCAGAGCAGGAGCGGGCGGTGGGGGAGGTCGCGGAGCCACGCGCGCGCGGTCGCGAGGAGGTCGGGCGGCCGGGCTTCGGCGGGTTGCTCAGGCATCGGTGTGCTGGGCCGCCCCCCTGTGCGCATCAGTTCAGCGTCGCGCTCACGCGGATCTTCTCGATGGTGACCGGGCCGATCCCCGGCACGTCGTCGAGGCCGTTGAAGCTGCGGAAGGGACCGTTGGCGCTGCGGTGGTAGATGATGTTCTTCGCCAGCTCCGGGCCGATCCCGTCGATGCGCTGCAGCTCCTCAAGACCCGCGGAGTTCAGCCGCACGGGCGGGGCCGATGGATTCTGCATGAAGTCGGGCAGGTCGCTACGTTGCGGGGAGCTCACGCTCGAGCTCACGCTCGAGCTCGCCCTCGGGGCGGCGCGGCGCGTCGGCGCCACTCTCGGCTGAACCGGCTGAGCTGCCGGTTCGGGGGGGGCCACCGTGGGCGGCGTCGGCTCAGGGGCAGGCGCGGCCTCAACGCGGAGCTGCTGACCGTCTTCGACGAACGCGGCGAGGTTCACCGAGTCCGCGCGCGCGCGCTCGCTGAAGCCACCCGCCAGCTCGATCGCCTGGCTCACGCGCGAGCCCGCGGGAAGCGTGTAGAGACCGGGCCGGCGCACCTCGCCGATCACGTGCACGGTGATGGGCACGTCCGCCGAACCGGGGAGCGTGTACGTGACGCCGTCCCCCGCGACAGGAGCCGCGTCGCGTCGGCCTCCG
>JALGSW010000149.1 GCA_029821635.1 Candidatus Zipacnadia bacterium | reverse complement strand
CCGTTGACCAGCCAGCCGATGCTGCCCCAGTCCATCTCAAGCAGGTCGATCTTTGCTGCATTCATCACGTACTTCTCAATCACGCTACTCGTCCTCTCCGAGGAAGTACTCTGCCACGCCGTCGGGCAGATACGTATTGATCAGATCCATCCGCCCATGCCCGCGCGTTCCGGGCATGTCCGGCCGGTTGTCCATCAGGTAACAGTGCAGCTCAAGCTCACCATCGTCGGAGAGCATCTTCACAAGCACGGTGTGCCAGCCCTCCGCCACGTCCACGCTGAAGCGGTGCCGCACGGGCCGCACCGGCGGCGGATCGATCACCTCGCCGATCTGCTCGCCGTCCACCCAGGCGCGGAAGCTGTCGCTGCAGTCGAGCCCCACGCCGATGTTCGTGTCCACCGAGGTGAACACGTAGGTCATCGCGTAGAGCACGCCCGCCTCGCCGCCAAGCGAGTCACCAAGCGGCATCTGATTCTCCGCGAAGGAGCGCTGCTCGAAGCGCACCATGCCGTCGCGGCCGTGCCACTCGCCCTTCGGGTCGAGAGCGCGCTCGGGACCGTGTTCGGCGTCGAAGTCCGCTGCGAACGGCCCGGCGACGAGCCACGCGCGCTCGCCCAGCAGCGGGAAGCGGTGCACGACTGCGTCCTGGCCCTCCAGCGCGATGCGGACGGTGATCGGGTTGCTGACCTGCAGCTTGACGCGCGCGCGGTCGGCAGCGAAGGCGCAGTCGAAGTCCTCCGTCGCGCCTCTGCGGCCGAGAGCGAACTCGCCGCCGCCCTCGACCTGCCAGCCATGCGGCGCCTCCACGGTCATCTCGCCCGCGACCGCAACGTCCGCGCAGCCCTCCAGGGCGAGCGTCACGCGCGTGGGGGCGTCGTAGCCGATCGTGGGAGTGCCCTCGTAGGCCACGTGCAGGGCCACCGGGCCAAGCTCGTAGATCGCGGTCATCGGGTCGGCGGCTTCCACCTCGCGCATGAGGTCCGGCGCTCTGAGCGCTTCGATGTCATGCTCGGCCACCGTGGGCTGATCGACGACGCGCACCTGCGGGGCCTTCGCCGCGATCACGCGCGCGGTCTGCTCGAGCGTCTGGCGCGTCAGCTCCTCGAGGTCGGTCGGGTAGTCAAGGCCCACGATCCCCCAGCCGACCGCGATGCCCTCGCTGACCGGGTCCTTCCACTTCGCCGGGATCGCCGCAGCGCCGTGCACGATGCCCATGATCGCGCCGAGCGTCGCGCCGGTGCAGTCGGTGTCTTCGCCGCAGTTGACGGCCTTGAGGATCGAGTCGCCGAAGTCGCCGTCGCCGTAGAGCCAGCCGAGGGTCACGATGCCCTGGTTCTGCGGCGAGTCCTGCGGGTTGTAGTGCCCGTGCTTCTCCAGCAGCAGCTCCCGGCAGCGCGTCCACTCGACGCCCTCGCGGTGCCAGGCGAGCACGTCGCGCACCGCGCGGGCGGTGCGGCAGTCCTCGGGGATCAGCGACAGCCCGATCTCGATCAGATCGTGCGCGTCATGCACGATGAACGCCGCGCTTTCCAGCGCCGCGAGGTACATCTCGCCCCAGACGCCCTCGCCACCCGCGTGGTCGATGATCGCGTCCATGTAGGCGTAGCGGGCCGCCAGCTCAGGATCGGCGGGCGCGACCATCGCCCAGATCTCCGAGCGAATCGGCGAGCCCTCGCAGTCCACGAACCAGTTGTTGTACGCACCCGAGACCGGCGGCGCCAGGCCTTTGCGCAGGTTGAACGCACCGTAGCCGTACTCGTCCCAGGGGTAGATCACGTGCTTGAGCCAGTAGCGCCCGAGATCGTGGGTGGTGAGCTCGGGCCCGAGCTCCTGCAGGGCGCGCAGCCAGACGAGCTGGATGTCCAGGTCGTCGTTGAAGATCGCGCCCTCGGGCACCGGATCGTAGTACGTCAGGTCGAAGAGGCCCTTCTTGCCCTCGAGGGGGGCTCCCAGCGTCCCGCCGATCGACTTGCCCAGCCAGCAGCCCATCACGCGGTCGAACAGCTCGTCACGATTCAGTTTGATCGCCATGCGTGATCTCCTCACTTCGCGGGCGCGGCGCCTGTGTGCTCTCAGTCGGCAAGCAGCGACATGCCGAGGTAGGGATAGACGTCGGCATACTGCGGGTAGACGCTCCAGATCACGAATCCGCCTGTGCCCAGCTCGCGTGCGATCTGCACCTGCCGCGTGGCCCCCACCGGCCCGAGGCCTTTCAGCAGGCCGATGCCTGGATAGCAGGGCACGCGGCCGTCGAGGTGCTGGAGCTCCGCCTCGGTAAGCTGGCGGAACTGCGTGTTGCTGTGCGTGTAGTTCATCGGGCAGACGAAGTCGAGGTAGCCCGCGTTTGCCCAGGCGACCCAGTCCTGCCCCACGTCATCCGCGCAGGCCGGGTAGCCTCTGAACACCGCTGCCGAGATCATGCACCCGGGCGCGACCGTACGCACCGCCTCGGAGACCTCGCGCACCACCCGCGTGATGTTCGCGCGCCGGAACTCAAGCCACTGTTCGCGCAGCGGCCCCTCCGCCTGTGCATCACCGGGCCAGTTCACGATCGCCTGCCCGTTCGCCTCCTCAAAGCGCGCGCGGCAGCCGTCGCAGAAGCAGGTGCGGTAGTCCGGGTAGCGGATGTAGTCGAAGTGGATGCCCGCGACGCCCGGGCGCTGCGCAGCCTCGATCATCGCGTCGATCTGAAGCTGCTGGTTGCGCGGGTCCGACGGGCAGAGCGACTCGAGCACCGTCCCGTCGTCGCGCACCACCAGCCGCCCCTCGTCTCGGAACTGCTGCATCAGATCATCCGGCGTGTGCCCACCCGCCTTGAAGTTCGTCATCCATACGTGCACGCCGATCCCGCGCTCGGCGCAGGCGTCCACCGCCTCCTGCAGGTAGTCGCGCTCCGCCACGTTGCTCCGGTCGAAGGGCACCACGGCGCTCGGATATCCCGCCGACGCGCCGTGCAGGGCGTTCAGGATCAGGTGGTCGATGCCCGCGTCCGCCAGCATCGCGGCGGTCTTCGGCCAACCCCACCCGGCGATCCCCTCCGGCGGATGGCACCACGTCGCGCGGAATTCCCCCACCGCGGACTCCTGCGCGAGGCAGAACGCCTCCTCCAGCGCCGCCTCGGCCTCGTCGGCAAGGCTCATCGCGTCGAAAGGCGCATCGGCGACTGCGGCCTGCGCGTCCGCGCGCAGCGTGGTGGCACGCCCGACGGCCGCGCGCGCACGCTCACCGAAGGCCGGCTGCCCGCGCGTGAGCGCCAGAGCGGCGTCCCAGTCCTGCTCCTGCAACCGCTGCCCCATCACCGCGAGGCGACGCTGAGCGACATTCCCGGCCGTGCCGGGCGCGAACCGCTCCAGCAGCGCGACCAGCAGCCGCCCTTTCGCGGCCGAGTCGTCGGTCAGCAGGATGTGCGAGAACCACGCGCCGGCGTCGGAGGTGATGATCGCGGGGACGTCAGTGCGCGCGCCACCGTCATCGTGCCACCACGCCGCGACCTCGCCCGTGCCCTCAGCCGCCGACGCCTCGATCAGCCCCCAGGAGAGCTGCGCGACCTGGGCCGGGGCGCCGGGCGGCGGCTCGCCTGCGAAGCGCATCGAGGCGAACTCGCCCTTGGGCTGCGCGCTGCGCCAGCCCTGCTGGGCGACGCCGAGCAGCTCGGCCAGCTCCCCGGGGACACCGTACATGGCGATGAGCTTGCCGCCGGAGCGCACGAACTCGGCAATCGGCGCCGCCTGCTCGGCGGGCATACCAGACGCGTACGGCAGCACGAGCACGTGCAGGCCAGCGAGGGCGTCGGGGCCCAGGCGCTTCGAGCTCAGCGCGGGCAGGGGGCAGCCGGCATCGTCGAGCATCTGCGCCACGGGATTCGTATAGTTCGCGGCATCGACGGGCCTGCCATCGCGATCCTCATACTCACCGAGTACGAGCGCGGCCCGCGACGGGGTGTGCTCCAGGCCGAAGTTGGCGACGTAGATGACTGCGTCTTCCCGCAGGCCCGCCCACGGGCTGAAGCGGATCGTGTCGACGGCGCCCCATCCGCCGCCGGGCCTGTCCACGTAGAACTCCGCCAGCGGCAGTCGGATGCGGCACCAGCGCGCCTCCTCCTCGGGATACCAGCGGGCGCCATACCAGCCACCCGCCGCGCCGAGGTAGAGGTTCACATCCCTGAGTGCGCGCAGGTTGTCCACGTAGACGTCGAAGCAGATCGCGGTCGCATCGGTGAGGTCCAGCTCCACGCTGCGGTCCCAGCAGCCGCGGGGGATCTCCGTGCCCGCGAAGTTGCAGGTGAGCTTGAGGACCGCGTGGCCGCCGACCTGCAGCACTTCGGCAGACGGGCCGCTCTGCGCCTGCCACGTCTCCGCGACCGCGAGGACGTCCGGCAGCTCCACGCCGGGCAGTGGCGCCGGGGCCGGAGGGGGTGCTGCGTGGCAGATCGCGGCCACCAGGAGGGCCCCGGCGACGCTCAAGGCGCTGAGTCGCGACATCAGGCTTCGCCTCCCGCGAGATTGAGGTGAGAGCGCGCGATCAAACGACCGCGCATTTCTTCTCCATCGCGCGGGAGGCACCTGCCCGCAGTGGCCCGTGTTGTTGCAGCCGTCGCTTCCGTTGCTTCCGTTGCTGCCGTGTGCTATTCTCCCGCCAAACGACGCGCTGGAGGTCGCGCGAATGTGTAACATCGCCGGATACGTCGGGACCGAGCGCGCCGCGCCGATCCTGCTGGAGCTGATCGAGCGCCAGGAAGGGCTCGCAGGCGGCTACTACACCGGCATCGCGACCATCCACGAGGGCAAGCTGCACTGGCGCAAGGTCGTCGGCGACTGCGCGCGGCTGCGCGAAGAGACCGACGCCGACGAACTGCCGGGCGCCATCGGCCTCGCACACAGCCGCAGCAACTCCGGCGGCGACTGGCGCTGGTCGCACCCGTTCATCGCCTGCGACGACCGCCTCGCGTACATCGCCAACGGCTCGGCGGGCTACTTCGCGGATCGGACGGCCACCGACGCCGCTGCCCGCGCGCTGGAAGCGGCAGGACACGCCCTCACCGCCGTCGCCGACGAGCAGATCGGCAACTACCCCGCGCTCGCGGGCGGCCGGTCCGTGCACGTGAGCGACGTGATGGCCCATGCGATCGAGGCGGAGCTTGTCGCGGGCGCGGCGCCTCGCGAGGCAATTCGGCGCGTGTTCCTCGACCTGCCGGCAGAGGTCGTCGGCCTGTTCATCGCCCCGGCATACCCAGACAACATCTTCGCTACACGTTACACATTGCCGATGTGTGTGGCGATTGATGAACGCGGTGCCCGCGTGGCCAGCAGCCCCACCGGTTTTGGGGCACGCCCGGACTGGTGGACCTGGGTCCCGCCCTTCTCCGTCGCGACGGTCCGCGCGTCGGGGCTGGAAGTCGAGCCACTCGCCTGCCCGGAGGGCCCGCTACCGGACGACATCAGCCGGGCCGATGCTCGAGCGGCGATCGTCAAGGCGCTGCGCGAGCAGGGCCCGCAGGGATTCGGCGCTCTGGTCAAAACTGTGGGCGCGCTGTCGGTCCGTGAGGAGCTGCGCGTAACATGCGATCCGGCGTATGAGGCGCTGTTCGAGCTGGTTGCGGCGGGGGCGATCGAACAGGCCACCGAGCGGGTTCCGGGGGCCGCAGAAGGGGTGACCGCGCCGCGTTTCGGGTTCGCCCTGACCGGGGCATCGGGAGAAGGCCTGAGTGCTTGACTGGTGACTCCTCTTGATGTATACTAGCCTGCAAAGCACCGGTTGGAGTCCGCGCGGCTTGGACGCCCTTCATCAACGCAGCAGCGTCCGCACGGAGGATCATCCAGGTGATCTCGCCCATAGACATATTGTGCCTGGCGATCTGGGCCGGGCTCATGTTCCTGGAGGGCCAACGAGGCATCATTCCGGCAGTAGTAGATTTCGCGTGTGTGCTGGTAAGCCTCGTGCTTATTCGTATCGGCTACGTTCCGTTGAGCGAGCACATGCGACCATCGGCGTCGTACCTGCTGCTGCTGTGTGTCGCGATTGTGCTGACGGCGATCCTTTCCATCTACATCTCCCGCCGACTCCAAGTGAACGTGACGCCTGTTGAGGCGGCGATCGGAGCCATACTCGGGCTGGGCTCAGGCATGCTGCTCAGCTACGCGATCTTCAAGTGGATCGCAATCCGATACGGTGGGGGAAGCGCGCTTATTAGCAACTCTCTGCTCCACTGGGCGATCTCCGAGGCCTCCGGATTGCATGCGCTCGGCGATTTCTACCGAAAACTTACGGGGAAGTAGGTCCCCCTGTCGTTTGCAGCAAAAAACCAGCCATCGCAGCCTGCATCACACCAGCCATCGCGCCAGTACACAGTATCGGGCCCGGATTCCGGGAGCCGGCCGTAGGATTGTGGCCGGTGCGGACACCCCGAGTGAGTGCCAGGTGTACGTCGCGGGGACGCGCACGAGCATTACGGGAGGTGGGACTGTAGCAGTTCGCCCGCGTCGCATCCACGAGGTTGCCGGACAGGACGTGACCCGTGGCAGGTGGAGTACCGGAAGTCGCTCGGCAGAAGTTGGAGTCCGGCGCACTGACATGGTCACAGACGGTCCGACGTATGAGCCCTCAACCTCAACCGCAAAGGCCGAGGTGAGCGGATGGTCAATCCAGCGGAGTTTTTCCGGGACGACAGTCCCACCCGAAGGCGAGTCGCGCTGAGCGAGTGCACTGACGAGGAACTCGTCCGCTCCGCTCAGTCCAATGGTGACAAAGAAGCGTGTGAGTACCTGCTGTACAAGTACCGCAACCTGGTCAGGGCCAAGGTCAAGTCCTACTTCCTGATGGGAGCGGAGCGCGACGACCTCCTGCAGATTGGCATGGTGGGCCTGTGGGAGGCAATCAACGACTTCCGAGCTGATCGCCATACTTCGTTCGCGTGCTTTGCCAAGGTCTGCATCCAGCGGCAGATGATCTCTGCCGTGAAGGCCGCCACCCGTCAGAAGCAGGTCCCCCTCAACTCATCAATCTCCCTCGAGGCCGCCCCCGGGGGCGACGATGACGACGAGCGCTCTCTCTCCGAAGTGCTTACGGCAGTGCCGCAGATGGACCCAGAGACAGAGGTCCTCGGCCTCGAAGGCGAGCGTCTGCTCAAGGAGTCGCTGCGCGAGCACCTCTCCCCGTTCGAGTGGCAGGTCCTGACGGAGTACCGCACGGGCAAGTCCTACAAGGAGATGGCGACGGCGCTGGGCTGCAAGATCAAGTCCATCGACAACGCCCTCTCGCGCATCCGGCGCAAGCTGCCGAAGGTTGCTCCCGAGCAGGCGGCGCGCCTGGGCCGGGCCTGAGCGGACAATCGAACGCATCGCGCATGTCCCTTTGTGCGAACACTGGGGCGGGTCGACGCTGACCCGCCCCGTTCTCATGGACCCCCGCGGGTCGGCGCCGCAGTGCCAGCCCGGGCCAGCCGCTACGTAGCGCCTGCCGCTCCTGTCCGTGGGACAGAGGGACGTCAGGCGCCGCACCGCCGATGGAGGATGGTGGCTATATGACGATCCAGAAAATCTTCGCGACACTCGACGGCTTCTGGGCAGGGCAGGGCTGCCTGCTCGCCGAGGCCTACGAGATCGAGGTCGGCGCCGGCACGATGGCGCCCGACACCTTCCTGCGCTCCCTCGGCCCCGAACCGTGGAACGTCGCCTACGTCCAGCCCTGCCGCAGGCCCGCCGACAGCCGCTACGGCGAAAACCCCAACCGCCTCGGCCGCTACTTCCAGTACCAGGTCATCATGAAGCCCTCGCCCCAACAGTTCCAGGACCTCGCGGTCGCGAGCATCCAGCAGCTCGGCCTCGACGCCCACGAACACGACATCCGCTTCGTCGAAGATGACTGGGAGTCCCCCACACTCGGCGCGTCCGGCGTCGGCTGGGAGATATGGCTCGATGGCATGGAGATCTGCCAGTACACCTACTTCCAGCAGGTCGGCGGGCTCCAGTGCCGCCCCGTCGCGGTCGAGCTCACCTACGGTCCCGAGCGCCTGGCGATGTACCTGCAGGGCGTCGAGGACTACCGCGACCTGCAGTGGTCCGACGACGTCTCCTACGGCGAGCTGCGCTTCGAGGAAGAGCGGCAGTACTCGCACTACAACCTCGAGATCGCGGACATCGACATGCTCGCGAAGATGTTCGAGATGTGCGAGGCTGAAGCCCGGCGCGTGAACGAAGCGGGCTACCCGCTCCCGGCCTACGACTACGTGCTCAAGTGCTCGCACCTGTTCAACCTGCTCGACGCGCGCGGCGCGATCTCCGTCTCCGAGCGCACAGGTATGATCGTGCGCGTGCGCAACCTCGCTTCGGCGGTCGCGCGGACGCACGTCGCGCGCCGCGAGGAACTCGGTTTCCCGCTGCTCGGTGAGCAGGCCGAGGCATAGGACCTCACCCCCCGGCCCCCTTTCCGTTCCGGAAGAGGGGGAGGCATGTGAAGGTTGACGTGAAGACACGCGATTTCCAGACAGAAGTGAGGCGGACCGATGGCCGAACCCACGGCGGACCTGCTCTTCGAAATCGGCGTTGAGGAGATACCCGCACCCGCGGTGCTCCCTGCGCTTGCACAGCTTGACAAGCTCCTCACCGACGGCCTCGCCGAGGCGCGACTGGCGCACGGCCAGGTCCGCACCTTCGGCACTCCGCGCCGGCTGACCATCATCGTCAGCGACGTCGCGCTACGCCAGGTGGACCTCGCGGAGGAGGTCAAGGGCCCGCCTGCAGCCGCTGCGTTCGACGCCGACGGCAACCCCACGAAGGCCGCCCAGGGATTCGCCGCAGGCAAGGGCCTGAGCGTGGACGATCTTGAGGTGCGCGAGACCGACAGGGGCGCCTACATCTTCGCGCAGGTGACCGAGCCGGGCCGCGCGGCGCTCGCGGTGCTGCCGGAACTGCTCGAGCGTGCGATCGCGTCGCTGACCTTCCCGAAGACCATGCGCTGGGGGAGCCTCGACTTCCGCTTCGCCCGGCCGATCCGCTGGCTGCTCGCGCTGCTGGGGCCGGACGTAGTGCCGGTGGAGGTCGCGAGGCTACACTCCGACCGCGTCACCTGGGGCCACCGATTCCTGAGCGATGGCCCGATCGCGATCGCCGAGCCGTCCGAGTACCTCGCGAAACTCGAGGACGCTCACGTCATCGCCGACCACCGCCGCCGCCTGCAGATGATCGAGGAGCGTGCCGCTGCGGCTGCGACCGAAGCCGGTGGACGCGCGCGCCTCGACCCGGACCTCGTCGAGGAGGTCAGCTTCATGGTCGAGTACCCGACGGCGCTCGTCGGGCACTTCGACTCGCGCTACCTGGCGCTCCCCGCCGACGTGATCGTCACGGTGATGAGCGGCCACCAGCGCTACTTCGCGGTGGAGAACCCGGACGGTTCGCTGCTGCCGCTGTTCATCGCGATCCGCAACGGCGACGAGCAGGGCCTCGACACCGTCCGCAAGGGCAACGAGCGTGTCATCGAGCCACGCCTCGCCGACGCGGAGTTCTACCTCACCGAAGACATGCGCACGCCGCTGCCAGACCGGCTGGAGAGCCTCCAGCGCGTCACCTACATCGAGGGCCTCGGCAGCCTCTACGACAAGACGGAGCGCCTCGAGGCGATCGTGCACTGGCTCTGCGCCCAGGTGCGGCAGGTGGAGGAGGCGCATCAGACGCATGCGGCCCGCGCCGCGCGCCTGTCCAAGTGCGACCTCAACACGAACATGATCGGCGACACCAAGCTCGCGAAGCTACAGGGCCGCGTCGGCGCGGAGTACGCCCGACGCTCGGGCGAGCCGGAGGAGGTCGCGCTGGCGATCGGCGAGCAGTACCGGCCGATCAGCGCCGCCGACATGCCCCCGGCGACCACGCCGGGCCGGCTCGTGTCGCTGGCCGACAAGATCGACCACGTCGCGGCCTGCTTCCGCATCGGCCTGCGCCCGACCGGCTCCGCGGACCCGCACGCGCTGCGGCGCGCCGCGCAGGGGATCGTGCGCATCATCCTCGACGCGCGCTGGCGCATCGATCTGCCGGAGTTCATCATGCTGGCGCTGGGCAACCTGCCGGAGAACCAGAACGCGAAGGCGATCCCCGAGGAGCAGGCGGCCGCGCAGATCCACGAGTTCCTGCTCGCGCGGCTGGAGGCGGAGCTGGACACGCGCGGTGTGGGCTACGACCTCGCGCGCGCGGTGCTCAGCGCCCCCTCGCCGGACCTGCTCGACGCCTATGACCGCGCGCTGGCGCTGCGCAACATCCGTTCCAGCGACCCGGAAGACTTTGAGCGCGTTATCATGGCCGCCGAGCGGACAGCGAACATCTGCCGCGGGCCGAAGGCCGAGTTGGCGCTGACGCTCGACGCAGATGCACTGGCCGAGGAGCACGAAGTTGCGCTCTACGAGGCGTTCGAGGCGGCCGGCGCGGCGCTTGAGAGCGCGCTGGCGGGCCCGACACCTGACTACGAAGCCGCATGGGCGGCGCCGGCGGGCATGTGCGGTGCGATCGACACCTTCTTCGAGGAGGTCATGGTGATGGCCGAGGACGAGGCGGTGCGCCTCAACCGGCTGGCGCTGCTGGCAGCCATCGACGACCTCCTCCTGCGGCTGCTGGACGTGCAGCAGATTGTGATCGAGGGCGAGGCATAGGTTCCTGTGGCGCGCACGCCCTCGTGCGCACACGAACGGCGCACGGGCGAGACGCCCGTGCCACGGTGAGGCCGATGGACGAGCACGCACAGCGATCGACCATCCGCGAGCAGCTCGAGGCGCTGGAGCGCGAGCAGCTCTCCCCCTACGCGACGCTTGCCGCGCAGTCGCGAGGGCGCGCGCGTCCGACCGAGCCCGATCCGGTCCGCACCGCGTTCCAGCGTGACCGCGACCGCATCATCCACCTGTGCCGCGCCTTCCGCCGCCTCGCGCACAAGACCCAGGTCTTCATCGCGCCGCGCGAGGACCATTTGCGCACCCGCCTGAGCCACACGCTCGAAGTCTCGCAGATCTCCCGCACGATCTCCAAGGCCCTGCGGCTCAACGAGGACCTCACCGAAGCGATCTCCCTCGGGCATGACGTCGGCCACACGCCCTTCGGTCATGCGGGCGAGTGGGCGCTCGACGAGGCCTACCGGCGCTTCGACCCCGCCGCGGGCTTCCACCACGCCGAGCACAGCCTGCGCGTGCTGACCGAGATTGAGCGCGAGGGGCGCGGCCTGAACCTCACGCTTGAGACGCTGGAGGGCATCGCCGCGCACTCCAAGGGCCAGGCCAACACCGATGACTCGATGGCGCCGCCCGAGGGCCTGACGATGGAGGGCATGGTTGTGCGCCTCTCCGACCGCATCGCCTACCTGGCTCACGATCTGGACGACTGCCTGCGCTCGGGGCTGCTCGTGCTGGAGGATGTGCCCGCGCACTGCGTGGAGGTGCTGGGCGAGCTGCACTCCGACCGCGTGGGGACGATGGTCGAGGACGTGA
>JALGSW010000148.1 GCA_029821635.1 Candidatus Zipacnadia bacterium | reverse complement strand
GGCATGCTCATGGACCTCCTCCGTCGATGATCGCTCATCGACAGATACGACACCGAGGCCCTTAGAACCTTCTTGCACACCCGAATAGGCGCATATCTTAGGTTCCAGCCTGTCAGCCGTTTCCGTATCGACCACCACTATGACCTCATTCCTGCAGACCACAGCCGCCCGCAAGCGCGCCGAGATCGCCGCTGAGATGGAGGAGCTGCCTCAGCACGAGCTGCTGCAGCGCCTCCTCGCCAGCGACGGCTTTCCGCGCCGCAACCTCTACGCGGCCCTCAGCGGCCGCGAGTTGCGGCTGATTGCCGAGCTGCGCCGCCCGCCGCGCGGCGATGTTGAGGCGGGCCTCATGTTCGATCCGCGCTACATCGCCCAGGAGTTCGCGGGCGCCGGCGCGGCGGCGCTGAGTGTCGCGACCGATGACCCGCGCGTTGGTACCGAGCCGCACCTGTTGCGCCGCGCGCGCCGCTACATGGCGCTGCCGGCCATCCAGTGGGACTGGTGCGTGGATGAATACCAGATCTACCAGGCGTGGGACAACGATGGCGACGCTGTGGCGCTCGTCGTCGCCCTCGTGGATGATGACGCGCTCCAGCAGATGATGCGCGCCGCAGGCAAGCTGCGCCTGACGGGCATCCCGGTGGTGCGCGATCGCTTCGAGGTGGACAGCGCGCTCGCCGCAGAGCCGCAGATCATCGCCATCAGCAACCGCGACTACGAGACCGGCGAGGCGGACCTCGAGGTCACCGAGCGCCTGGCGCCGCTGATCCCGGGCGACGTGCTGGTGATAGCCGCCCGTGGCATCGTGACGCGCGCGGACGCCGAGCGCGTGGCTGCCGCGGGCGCCGACGCGGCGCTTTTCGAGCCACCCACCGATTACGAACTGGCGAAGGACGCCATCCGCGACCTGCGGGGCGTCCTCGCGCCCGGCCGGGGAGCCGACGGCACCCCGCGCTCGCCGGAGGAGTTGGAGGAGAGTGAGAGGGATACCTGATGCGCCGATCCTGCCTGTTGCCCACGGTCGTCGCAATTGCGGTGCTCTGCGGCTGCCCGGATCGCGCCTCACACGAGGCGCCGGTTGCCCCTGTCGGCACGGGCTCCACGCAGACAGCCACCGGACGTGACCAGCGCGTATTTGGGGCGCTGAACCGGGGCGACCTCGACGGGCTGCGGGAGGTACTTGAAGCAGGCGGCGACCCGAACGGAGCCCCGGCGGACGACATTTCTCCACTTCATGTCGCGCTGACTCACGGACCGGATTTCGTCGCGCTCCTCCTCGAACACGGCGCAGACCCCGATCCCGTCGCGCCATTCGTAGGCACGCCACTCGGTGCCGCAACCCAGTGGGACAAGCTTGACTGCGTGGCGCCCCTGCTCAGAGGAGGTGCAGACCCGAACGCGCGCGACGCCACTATGGGCCATACTCCTCTGCACAACCTGGGCGACAGCACTGCTGCCGACGCCTTCGAATACGCCCAAACGCTCGTGGACGCAGGAGCGGACCTTGAGGCTCGCGATGACAGGGGTTACACGCCGCTCCTGTGGGCCGTCCGGATGGGGCGCGGTCGCACTGTCAGTGCGCTCATTGACGCCGGGGCGGACATCGCCGCGCGCGACGATGAGGGCACGCCGGTCCTGCTGATGGCCCTCCGCTTCCACCGGCGGGAGATCGCGAAGTCGATCCTGCAGCGCATCGTGGGCGACGTTCCGTCCGAGGGCGGGATCGCCGAGCGGATACAGAGCGCCGCGAGACGCGTCGCGGCACGTCCTCTTGGTGCGATCGCGGGTGTGAACGCGACCAACGCCCGCGGCGATGCCCCGCTGCATGTGGCCGTCGGCGACTCCGAACTCACAGAGCTGCTGCTGATCGCGGGGGCCAACGTTAATGTGACCGATGGACGCGGCGAGACGCCGCTGCACCGCGCGGCCCGACGGACCAGGCCCGAACCGGCCAGGCTCCTGCTGGAGGCCGGAGCCGACCCGAACGCGAAGAACAACCGGGGGCTCACGCCGCTCGACATCTCGCGTCAGCAGACCGGCAGCGCAGTCGATGACCTGCTGATCGACCATGGTGCTCAGTAGTTGAGCCCGGGCGTTGCCGCCACTCCCGCTGCGTTCGCAAGGGGACCGAAAACGATGACAGCAATGGACCGGATCATCCCGATGATCGACCACGCGGTGCTCGCGCCCGACGCGACCCGCGATGACGTGCTGGCCGGCTGCGAGCTGGTCGCCGAGGTTGGCACTGCGAGCATCTGCATCCATCCGCGCTGGGTGACCGTGGCCGCGGAGGCGCTGCAGGGCTCGCCCGTGGCCGTCGGCACGGTCGCGGGCTTCCCGCTGGGCGCGACCACAAGCGAAGTGAAGGCGTTCGAGGCCCGACAGGCCTTCGCCCGCGGCGCCGATGAGATCGACATGGTGCTTGCCATCACCGCGCTCAAATCCGGCGACTACGCCGCCGTACGCGATGACGTCGCCGCGGTGGTTGGCGCCGCGTACATCGCGGACGCCGAGGAGCCGGTCGTCAAGGTAATCCTCGAGACCTGCTACCTGACCGATGAGGAGAAGCGCATCGCGGTCGAGCTGGCGGTGGAGGCGGGCGCGCACTTCGTGAAGACTTCGACCGGCCTCGGCCCAGAGGGCGCTACGGTGGCGAACGTGCGTCTGCTGCGCGAGCTTGCGCCCGAGCACGTCGGCGTGAAGGCTGCCGGCGGCATCCGCACCGTAGAGGACTGCCTCGCGATGATCGACGCCGGCGCGAACCGCCTCGGCTGCAGCTCCACGCGCAAGATCGCGGACGGACTGGAGACCACGTAAGTCGCTGCCGTTCTGCCGTCCTCCCCCTCTCCCGCCAGGACTTCGCGAAGCGAAGTCACAGGGAGGAAAGGGGGCCGGGGGGTGAGGTAGCCGTTAAGGAGGCACCAACCACGCCCACCTACACCGCCGAAGGCGTCACGCTCATCGCCCACGCGTTCCGGGGCACCGGGCGCATGGTCTCCTTCTGCACGCGTGAGCGCGGGCTCGTCCAGGCGGTCGCGCAGGGCATCGGCAAGCCCGGTAGCTCGCTCGCACCCGCCGTCGAGCTCTTCACGCACTCGACGCTCTTCCTCGCCGAAGCCCGCGGCGCCGACCGACTGACGCAGTGCCGCGTCATCGAGCCCTTCTACGCGCTGCGCCGCGACATGGCTCGCTACGGCTACGCCGCGGTCGCGTGCGAGCTGATAGTCCGCACCACCGAGCCGGGGCAGCTCGTCCCGGGCATGTTTGAGATGCTCGTGAGCTACCTGCGCGCGATGGAGGCCACCGAGCACCCGCGCGTGTTGAGCTGGGCCTTCGAGCTGGCCTACCTCGAGCTGAGTGGCATCGGACCGGTCATCGACCGCTGCCCGGCCTGCGGCAAGGTCGGCCCTGGCGGTGTCTACGTCGCCTCGCACGGCGGCACGCTCTGCCCCAACTGCGCCCCCGGCGACCCGTCTGCGCTGGTGATCTCACCCGGAACCGCTCGCACCATCGGGGCGATGCGCTGCTTCGACCCGGACGCGATCGCGCGCCTGCGCCTCGCCGATCCCACGCGCCACCAGGTCCAGCGCCTCATCCGCGATCACATCCGCTATCATCTCGACCTCAACCTCAAGAGCGAGCAGTTCGTCGAAGGCGTCGGCCGCTGGCGACCGCCGCCGCGGCGGCCGCGAGTCGAGGAGGACGCGTCGGGAGGCGTCTCTGATGACGAATGAGCAGATCGCCCGACAGCTCGAACAGATCGCGCTGCTGCTGCAGGTCGAGGACGCGAACACCTTCCGCATCCGCAGCTACGAACGCGCCGCCGAGGCGATCCGCGGGCTCGGCGAGGAGCTGTCTGTGCTGCGCCACGCCGAGGGCGGCCTGGAGGCCCTCCCCGGCATCGGCGAGGCCATCGCGCAGAAGATCGAGGAGCTGCTCGACACCGGCGAGTTGACCTACCTGCGCGAACTGCTCGCGCAGTACCCCGAGGGCTTCCTTGAGCTGCTGCGCATCCCCGGCCTCGGCCCGAAGCGCGCCGCGCTCGTCTTCCACGAGCTTGGCGTCGGCACGGTCGATGCGCTGGAGGAGGCGTGCATCCGAGAGCAGGTGCGCGAACTCAAGGGCATGGGCGCGAAGTCCGAGGCGAAGCTGCTGGACGCGATCGCGAAGTATTGGCAGGGCCGCGAGCGCGCCCTGCTCGGCGACATGCTCCCACGGGCGGAGGAGATCGTCGGCTTCCTGCGCGGCCTCGATGCGGTCATCGCCGCCGACTACGCCGGCTCGGCGCGTCGCGGCCGGGAGACGGTCGGCGACCTCGACGTGCTGGCGAGTTCCAAGGACCCGGCGGCCGTCTGCCGCGCCTTCGCCGAAGCGGGCATCCTCGCCGAGGTCGAGCTTGCGGGCGACACGAAGGTCAGCGGCTACCTGCCCGGCGGACGCCAGGTGGACCTGCGCGTGGTCGAGCCAGAGAGCTGGGGCGCGGCGCTGGTGTACTTCACAGGCTCGCAACAGCACAACATCCGCCTGCGCGAGCGGGCCCAGGCGCGTGGGCTGCGCGTCAACGAGTACGGTGTCTACCGCGAGCCGGCGGAGGGCGACGAGGCCCTGGGTGAGCCGATCGCGGGCGAGACGGAGGAGAGCCTCTACGCCGCGCTGGAGCTGGCGTGGATCCCGCCGGAACTGCGCGAGGACCGCGGCGAGATTGCGGCCGCGGCGGCGGGTGAGCTGCCCGAACTGATCGAGCCAGCCGACATCCGTTGCGACCTGCACATGCACACGCGCTACACCGACGGTCGCGCGTCGATCGCCGAGCTGGCCGAGGCCGCACGCGCGCGCGGCTACACGCACATCGGCATCACCGACCACTCGGCCTCTCTCTACGTGGCGGACGGGATCGCGGCCGCCGACGTCGGGCGACAGCGCGAGGAGGTCGATGCGCTGAACGCTCGCTTCGACGCCGAGGGTGCGGACTTCCGTGTGTTGCTCGGGCACGAGGTGGACATCCTCGCGGACGGCGCCCTCGACGCAGGCGAGGAGACACTCGCGCTGGTGGACTACGTGATCGGCGCGGTGCATCAGGGGATGTCGGCGGACGCGGATCGCATGACCGCCCGCGTCATCGGCGCGCTTGCGAGCGGCCACGTGGACATGTTCGCACACCCGACGGGGCGGATCCTGCTGGGCCGCGACGCCTACGGTCTGCACGTGGGTGAGGTGGTGGCGGCCGCGGCGGAGCATGACGTGGCGCTGGAGATCAACGCGTCGCCCGATCGACTGGACCTGTCCGACGTGCACGCTCGGCTGGCGGTGGAGCGAGGAGTGAGGCTGTGCATCAACACGGACGCCCATGCGCTCGGGCACCTGGAGTTCATGCGCTTCGGGGTGATCACGGCGCGCCGCGGCTGGGTGCCGCCTGAGGTGGTTATCAACACCTGGCCGCTACCGCGCCTGCTGGAGTGGTTGACGGCACGCAGATCCGGCTGTTCGTAGCACGTCAGAGATCGCCTTCAGTCCGTCGTCCCCACCGCCGGCGGCGTGATGATCCCCTCCGCCATCGCGATCGCCGTCGCGTGGGCCTGGCCGCGCGCGTCGAGCTTGTCGCAGATCTCCCGCATCAGCGCCTTCACGCGGCTCTCGCTGACGTGCACGGCCTCGGCGACCTCCTTGTACGTCGCGCCCTCGGCCACGTACTGCAGGATCTGGCACTCGCGCGCGTCGATCTTGTACTTCTCCGCCGGATTCGTCGCCCGGTCAATCTCGTCGGACGCCAGTGACCTGAGTAGCTCGCCCGCCGCCGAGGGGGAGAGCCAGCCCCTACCGTCCACTGCCGCCTGTAAGGCACTGATCAGTTCGTTCCCGTGAGCGCTCTTGAGCACCCACCCGGACGCTCCGGCCTGCGCCGCCCGCACAACCAGGTGGCGCTCGCCGAAGGTCGAGACCATCAGCACCGGCAGGTCGGGGTAGTCGCGCCGGATGCGCGTGAGGAGGTCGATCCCATCCATGCGATCGCCCTTGAGCTGGTAGTCAACCATCACAACGTCCACGTCCACCTCGCGGAGAGCCTCCAGGGCCTCTCCTGAAGTGCCGACGTCGGCAACGACCGCTACGGCGCCTGACGCTGAGAAGAGATGGCGCAGGCCTTCACGCACCAGGGCGTGGTCATCAACGATCAGGACGCGTATCTCAGACATGCGCGATCAGCGGAGGACTGAGCGGGACTCGTACCCGCACCTGCGTCCCCTGCCCGATCTCACTCCTCAGCTCGAATGTGCCTCCGAGCAGTTCGCAGCGCTCGCGCATAGACGCGAGCCCAATGTGCCCGTCGGCTTCGGCGAGGGGAGGGTTCGCCGGGTCGAAGCCGATACCTTCGTCGGCGATCGTGAGCTCAATCCACTCGTGGTCGCGGTCGATGAGCACGTGGGCGCGATCCGCCGAGGAGTGGTGCAGGATGTTCGCGACCGCCTCCTGCGCGATCCGGTAGAGGGCGGTCTTCACCCGGTCCTCCACGTCACTGGTGTCGGCGAGCTCGCGCAGTGAGAAGTTCACCGGGCGTTCTGAGCCGGCCATGCGGTCGATGTAGGCGCCGATCGCGTCCGCGAGCCCGCCGCGGTCGAGGGCGCTGGGGCGCAGGTCGAAGATGATGTCGCGCACTTGGTCGAGTGTACTGGAGATAAGCGAGGCGACCTCATACATGTCATGGCGCGCCGCGTCGGGGTCGCGTTCGAGGATCAGCGCGCAGGTCTCGGCCCGGTAGTGGCAGGTCGCGAGTGTCTGCGCGAGCACGTCGTGGATGTCGCGCGAGAGGCGCTTGTGCTCCTCCTCCTGCGCGCTCAGCATCCGCCGAAAGATGTCCTCCTTCTCCGCCTGGCGCTGGCGCAGGCGGTCTTCGACGGCCGTCACGAAGCCGCACGGGGTCGGGAAGCCTGTGCCGATGTTCAGCGCCGCCATCACTCGCGCTCGCGTCTCCTCCAGCGCCGTCCCGGGCCAGTCGTCCGGCAGGTCCTGCAAGAGGATCACCGAGATGACGTGGCCCAGGAACGCGTAGACCTGGAAGAGCGAGACGAGCTTCGCGTCCCGCTCGGTGTCGAGGTTCTGCAGGCCGCCGAGCAGTCGGAAGCGCGCGTGCTCCTCCGAGGTCTGCTCGGAGTGCAAGTCACCGGTGAGCCGCCCGGAGAGCGATGCGAGCGCGGCCCGCCCCTCGTCCTCAAGCTCCGCGCGGCTGAAGTCCTCGGTTGACCAGCCGTTGTCGCGTAGCAGGCTAACCGCCTCGGGAAGCCACTCCGCGAGGATGTCGTCTACTCGTACGTCGATGACCGCCGCGGCGCACGCAAGGTGCTCCGCGCTGGACCCGAACGTCCCCAGATCGATCTCCCGTTTCATCGCCGCAAGTCCCCCTCTATCGCTTCCTGCATGTGCGATGCTCCCCAGGCCACACCGCCGGACGCTACCGGCGGCGCACGAAACGTGCGTGATCCGCGAGGCACCCGAACGGATTGCTCTCCATTGCATGTACAAGGTAGGCCATTGCAGCCCTGAGGTGAAGTGTCCTTAGTGCCGAACGTGCTGTCGAAAGTTGCGTGAATGGCTGCCGACGACGGCGGACGGCACACGCCCCGTGCTGACGGGCCCAACAATAGCGGGCCGGTGCCATCATCCTTCCCAGCCTGTGCGCTCTGCAATCCCCGCGTTGCCGTGCCGGGCTCAGGTCAGCTCCCCACGGCCGATCCCGTACCCCTCAACGATGACGCTCGTCGCCTGGCCGAACTCTCCCGAGTAGAACAGCTCGCACGCGCGCTGGTAGGCCTCGTCGCGCCGCGGCACGGCCCCCTCGCGCTCGTACGGCAGCGCCATCGCGCGCGTTGCGGTGCGCATGAGCGTCTTCGTCGGGCCGTGCTGCACCGGATCGGCGTCCATCGCCAGCAGCATCTGCGTGAACGCCGCGAGGCGCTCGGTGATCGCCGCGCTGACCGTCGCGCCCAGCTCGGCGGATGCATGGATGCGCGGGTCCTCGGGCCCGGCGGCGATCAGGCGCGCGTCCGGGTCGTCGGGCAGGTGGTCCATGTACACGAGGTCGGGGCGCAGGTGCATGTAGAGCGAGGTCTCCCACTTGCCCGCGTGGTCGCCGAAGTAGTCATGGTCGAAGGCCAGCTCGCACTCGTCGAGCCCGACGGTCCACGCGCCGCTGATGGCCATCGCGTCGGCGGCGGCGTGTTTGACGACCGCGACCTGCGCACCGGGGTAGTGACCCGTCAGCGCCACGATCACCCGGAAGCCCACGCGGCCGAGCCCCGCCAGATACTCCGTGTAGAGGGCGCGCGCCACGGGCTGGGAGATGTACACGTTGCCGAAGTTGAAGCTCGTGCAGGCCGTCGTTCCGGCGTGCAGGGGTGGCTGCACGGCGCCGCCGCCTGCTCGGGCGGCGCGGCGGCACAGCTCGTGGGCCTTGATGGCGTCGAGGCCGTAGGTGAGGTGCTCGCCGTGCATCTCCGGTGCGCCGATGGGCAGGTAGGCGATAGGCGCCTCCGCCATCACGCGCCGCAGGTCCGCCACGCACATCAGATCGTAGTCAACCATTTCGCCCGCCTCCGCCATCGCCACTACCTTCCTTCATCGCCGTTGCCGTTTCCTGTTCGGCGCGCAGCGCCGATCCTGTCCGGCGAAGCCAGCATCCTGTTACCACGCCGTCCGCCTTACCCCTGCGGCCCGCCCTTCCTCAGCCACTCCGCCACGTCCTCGGCCGTCCGCGGCACCGGGAACGCCGGCGTGTAGACCGTCACGAGCTGACACGCCTCCGCGTATGGGTTCTGCATCCCGAGCGCCCGGAAGGTGTCCTTCGGCCAGACGAAGACGTTCCCCGCCTCGACGGTGATACGCGTCTGGCGGCCGTTCTCGATCCCGACGATGTCCAACTTCCCCTGCGCGACGACGGTCACGCCCTCGAAGCCCTCGAGCCCTCCGGCCTGCGGCGGCGTGATGTGTCCGGGCGGGATCTCGAAGGTCACGACCGTGTGATTCTCGCCCAGCAACGGCACGCGCACGATCCCGTCCTGGCCCTCGGCGATGGGCTCGACCTGCGTGGGGTCGCTCACGATCTGAAGATACTCCTCCAGCGGCTGCGCCTCCAGTACCTCGGTGTCCCACAACTCCGCGGGTGGCATCGCCATCAAGGTGTCAAAAGTCTCGTCCTCCGCAGCCTTCGAATCCAGCCAACTCTTGAACAGCGCCGGGATCCCGGGCTTGACCGAGAGCCGCACCGATCGTCCGTCGGACTTGCGCACCGTCACCACGAACGCCGGCTCGCCCGGCGCGGGCACGTGCGGGATCATCAGCAGGTTCCGCTTGCCCGCGGTGCAACCGGTGCCGACCTGCATGCCATCGGAGAAGCAGCCGAAGGGCCGCTCGACGCGCCCCTCGACGAGGACCTGGACGCCGAAGTACTTTGGACACTCGAGCGCGTCGAGCGCCGCCTGCCCTGCGCGGAAGCCCAGCGTGGCGTACGGCCCCAGGTGTCCGTGGAAGAGTCGGAGGGACTCGCGGATCTGCTCGGGGTCATCGAGGCGCCCTTCGGCGACCTCGCGTGGCTTGACGCCCGAGTGGAACGGGTGCGCACAGGCCGCCAGGACGCTGATGGTGACCAACGCTACGCCGATCAGACAGATCTTGGGCAATTGCTTCATAACCGGGTTTCCTCCCTCGGGACGCCCATCGGCGCCCTCGTGCCTGTCAAGGACGTGTCGGTTCGCCACAGGCAGCGGATGGCCTCCCTGAGGCGCACTGGAGCGCTCGTGATGGGGCTTCCGGATACTTTGGCGACCAAGTCAGTACTTTCGTCCAGTCAATTGGCACCTTGGTCTCTGTATCCGTAGCCAGCATTGGGGTAGGCTGTGTTTTATGTACGGGCGCGCCTTCTCGGTTGCGGCGCGAATGCCTCTGTCAGCAAGGAAGCTGCCATGATTTACCGGCGCTGGCTGGCGACGGTCCTGATCGTGATACTCGGTGTGCTGCTCTTCGCCGCTCTCTGTGACGCCGCAAACGGTCTCCGTTGCGAGTTTTACAAGGACACGCGTGACTCGTACGGCGCGTTCGGCAGCGACGACTCCTATCCCCAGCCCTACTGGCAGGGGATCAGCCCGACCATCGACTTCGTCTTCAACGATGAGGTCGATCAGTACTTCAGTGCGCGCTGGCAGGGCTTCCTCTACGTGCCTGCCGCAAAGGCCGGGAGCATCGTCTTCAAGACCGTCAGCGACGATGGCGCACGACTCTACATCGACAACAGCCTCGTGATCGACTATTGGCGGCTGCAGGCGCATCAGACGATCGGCACTCCCGCCGATGAGTGCTCGCACGAGGCGACCGTCAGCCTCACTGAAGGCTACCACACGATCAAGTTCGAGTACTTCGAGTGGGACGGCGGCGAGGACGATGCGGACCCGTGCAAGCTCTACTGGGACGGGACGATCATCCCGTCGGCGAACCTCTTTACAGAGGTGCCGCCCGCGTCGAACCTTGCGATCACCAGCGTGAGCCATGCCCCATCGCCCTTCAATCCGACCGCCACCGACACGACGATCAGCTACACCGTCTCCTCGGCCGCGGACGTGACCATCGAGATCTACGACACCGACAACACGCTCGTGCGGACGCTGATCGATGACGCCGCGCGCAACTCCGGCGCGAACTCCGAGGACTGGGACGGGCGCGACGCCTACAACGACATCGTCGCGGACGGCGCCTACCGCTACGTCATCACCGTCGAGGCGAACGGCGACACGGTTGTCTACGACGCCGGTTGCCCTGCGATGCCCTCGATCACCGACTTCACGATCGACGACTTCTACTTCGCCCAATCCACCGACGTCACGTACACCCTCCCCGTGGACTGTCTCGTGCGCATCCGCATCGGGACCGAGTCGATGTGGGAGGGCCCGGCCATGCTCCGCACGCTGGTCAACTGGGACTACCGTCCTTCCGGCTATAACGACACCGACGCGTGGGATGGCAGAGACGACTCCGGCAATCAGATGTACCCGCAGGAGTACCTGGGCGCGATCTGGGTTCTTCCGATTGCCGCCAATGCAGTTGTTGTGACGGGAGGCAACTAAGATGCGCGTCCGCACACGCTTCTCAGTCATCCGGCCACTCACCAGGCCGGTGTTCCTGGCGCTGGTCGCGACGCTACTGCTGCCCGCCGCGCTCGTCTGGGCGCATGACCACACGACCATCCCCAACCGCGAGCGGGTAGAGCCCACAGTGGGCATCTCCATCGGCGTCAGCAAGGCCGCGGAGCTGCCGATCTCCCTCACCGTGGCGTGAAGGTCTTCGTGGACAGCGTGCAGCTCTACGTCAACGAGACGGTCCTGAGCACCAGCCACAGCTTCGCGCTCGACCTCAAGAAGCTCGGCGTCGGCTACCACTACGTGCTTGCCAACGTTTGCGACCATCACGACCACATCGGCGTCGCCGCGGTCTGGATCCAGATCACAAGCGACCTGCGCGTGATCCGCTACTTCGACGCCCCTCCCGAACTTGTGAAGCTCTGGTTGGAGGGCGTCAACGACTGGCCCGGCAAGCTCACCTCCGCCGTGGCCCCGACCGACCCGATCAGCGAGGACACCTACTTGAACTGCTGCGGGGACTACTCGCCCTGGCCAACCGGGGCCAACGACACGGACTCGTTCAACATGCACCGCTATTGAGAGGCTGTGGCCCTGCGAATGGCCCGAGCACCCGCTGCAGTCACGATCGCCGCGGTGGCGGCACTTGCGCTGACA
>JALGSW010000147.1 GCA_029821635.1 Candidatus Zipacnadia bacterium | reverse complement strand
GCAACAGCAACGACTATCAACGACCAACGGCTCACGACTAACGCCCACCGCACCCAACACTACCGGACATTTCTACTTTGCTCAGAACAGGACATTTCTACTTTGCCTTTACACAGCTGCGTCAGCGGGCGCCGCCGGAACCCCTCTTGCGCAGATGGCTCGGGGAACGGGAAACGGCAACGGCCGTCGAGGCCGTTGCCGTTTCCGTCAGTCGGTTGCAGGACAGGGCTCCAGGCCGTCGGTCCTTCCTTCCGGCCTGTCCCGTCGCTACTCCAACGCCGCCGCGAGCACGTCCTCGATGGTGTCCGCGTAGATGAAGGTCATGCCCTCGGTGTGGTCTTTGGAGACCTGTTCCACCTGCGCCTGGTTGCGCAGCGGGAGGATCACGGTGTCGATCCCCGCCGCCCTCGCCGCCACGACCTTCTCCTTCACGCCGCCGATCGGCAGCACCTTGCCCCGTAGCGTGATCTCGCCCGTCATCGCCACGTTCGGCTTCACCGTCCGTCCGGTGAGCAGCGACACGATCGCCGTCGCCATCGACACGCCCGCGGACGGGCCGTCCTTGGGCACCGCGCCCGCCGGCACGTGCAGGTGGATCTCGGTCTTCTCGTAGAAGTTCGGGTCGATCCCGAGCTGCTGGGCGTGCGAGCGCACCCAGCTCAGCGCGGCCATCCCGGACTCCTTCATCACGTCACCGAGCTGCCCCGTCATCGTCAGTTGGCTTGCGCCGGGCATCTTCGAGGCCTCGATGAAGAGGATGTCGCCGCCCGCCTGCGTCCACGCGAGGCCGCAGACCACGCCCGGCTGACCGGTGCGCTGCGCTACGTCGGAGTAGAACAGTCGCGGGCCGAGCAGGTTCTCGAGGTTGCGCATGCTCACGTTCGGCGGCGAGTCGTCGCCCTCGGAGACCTTGCGCGCGATCTTCCGCGCAACGGCGCCGATCTGCCGCTCGAGGTTGCGCACGCCCGCCTCGCGCGTGTAGCCGTCAATGATCTGCTCGAGCGCCGCATCGGAGATGCTGAACTGCTCGGTGGTCAGACCGTGCTCATCGCGCTGGCGCGGGACCAGATAGCGCCGGGCGATGTGCAGCTTCTCCTTCTTCGTGTACCCGGCGAGCCGGATGACTTCCATGCGGTCGAGCAGCGCCGGAGGGATCGTGTCCAGCACGTTCGCTGTCGTGATGAAGACCACGTTTGACAGGTCGAAGGGCACCTCGAGGTAGTGGTCGCTGAAAGTGTCGTTCTGCTCCGGATCGAGGACCTCCAGCATCGCCGACGACGGATCGCCGCGGAACGCCCCACCCGAGCCGAGCTTGTCGATCTCATCGAGCATGAAGATCGGGTTGTTCACTCCCGCGCGCTTGATGCCCTGGATGATGCGCCCGGGCAGCGCGCCGACGTAGGTGCGACGGTGGCCGCGGATCTCGGCCTCATCGCGCACGCCTCCGAGGGAGATGCGGTGGAACTTGCGCCCCGTCGCGCGCGCGATCGACTTGCCCAGCGAGGTCTTGCCCACGCCCGGAGGCCCCACGAAGCACAGGATCGGGCCCTTGATGTCCGCGCGCAGCTTGCGCACCGCGAGGTACTCAACGATCCGCTCCTTCACGTCCTCGAGGTCGTAGTGGTCCTCATCGAGGACGCGCTGGGCCTCCTTCACGTCGATCGTCTCGCTGGTAGCCTCCAGCCATGGCACCTCGACGAGCCACTCAAGGTACGTGCGGCTGACGTTGTATTCGGCCGCCGCCGGGTTCATGTTCTCCAGCCGCTCCAGCTCGCGATCCGCCGCCTCGCGCGCCTCCTCGCTCATCTTCGCCTGCGTGACCTTCTCACGCAGCTCGACGAGGTCCGGCCGCTCCTCGGCGCCCTCGCCCAGCTCCTCCTGGATCGCCTTGAGCTGCTGGCGCAGGAAATATTCTCGCTGCGCCTGCCCCAGCTCGTCGCGCGCGTCCTGCTGCATCCGCGCGGTCAGCTCATACTGCTCCATCTCGCGTGTGGCGAGCGTCATCACGCGGCGCAGGCGGGTGTCGAGGTCGATCGTCTCGAGCACCTCCTGGCGCTCCGTGACGTCGAGGTCGAGGACCGAGACGATCATGTCCGCGAGCGCCCCGGGGTGTTCGAGGTTCAGCGCCTGGATGAAGATCTCTTCGGGCATGTGTGGCGCCACCTCCACGAGCCGCCGCAGCAGGTCGAGGAGCGCCTGGTTGCGGGCGCGGATCGTGTCGGTGACGTCGTCGGGCTCGGCGATCTCCTCGACCTGCGCGCGCAGGTAGGGCTGGGTTTGCGTCCACTCCGCCATGCGCACGCGCGCCAGTCCGCGGACGAGCAGTCGGCGGTCGGCGTTGGGGAGTTGGATCATCTTCTGAATGAGTGCGACGAGTCCGACCTCGTAGAGGCCGTCGGGGCTGGGTCGCTCGACGTCGGGGTCGCGCTGGGCGACAAGGGCGATCATGCGGTTGTCGCTCAGCGCCTCGTCGATCAGCTCGACGTCGAGGGGGTTGGTCACGGTCAGAGGCGCGAGCATGCCCGGGAAGATCACGCCGTTGAGCAGGCGCACCACCGGCAGTTCATCCGGGATGGACGGGCCGCCCACGACCTCCTCGTTGATTACCTGCTCGGTCGGCTCCATGTCGCGAAGCTCACTTCCCCACGGTGTATGCACTTGCTGGCTGCGTCCATCCTCATGCGCGGCCGCCGATGCGGCCGCTCAAACCCTCAACCGATCGGTACGTTCCGCGCCGGGCCCTGGCCCTCGGTTCGCAGCGGCAGGCGCACGACCAGGAAGCCCCGGTCGTAGCTCGCCTGCGCGCTCTCCGCCTGCACCGGTCGGGGGAGCTGGACGGTACGCACGAACTCCCCGCAGTCGATCTCCACGTTCACGTAGCGTCGCGGGTCCTCGCCCGCCGGGTCCTCGCGCACCCCCGAGATCGTCAGCCTGCCGCTGTTCTCGTCCAGTGAGAGGCTGATCTCCTCGGCGCTCATCCCGGCTATCTCCACGCGCACGACGATAGCGTCCGCGGTCTGGTAGATGTCCGTGGGCGGCTGAAAGCCCTGCTCCTCTCCGCGCGAACGCATGACGTGTTCACGCGTGCGCGGATCGGCGTTTGTGACGAAGTTGACAAGCAGCTTGCGCCCCGGCCAGCTCATAGTCGCTCGACCAACCCTTCACGGCAGCAACGGAGGCAACTGAAGCGGCGAAAGCAATGGCAGCTACGACAACGACGAAGGAAAGCGGCGGCGCCCATGCCGGGCGCCGCCGCGGGTCGTCGCGTGTGTCTTACTCGACGGTGACGGTCTTCGCCAGGTTTCGCGGCTGGTCGATCTCCTGACCGAGCATGTCCGCGATGTGATAGGCGAGGATCTGCAGCGGGATCGCCACCGTGATCGGCGAGATCAGCTCCGGGCATGCCGGCACCCACAGGACGTCGTCCGCCTGTCGCGGAATCTCCGTGTCGCCATCGAAGGCCACACCGATGACCGGACCCGAGCGCGCCTTGATCTCCTGGATGTTGCCGATCATCTTGTCGTAGACGTCGCCCTTGACGGCGACCGCCACGGTGAACAGGCTCGGCTCGACCAGAGCGATCGGGCCGTGCTTCATCTCGCCCGCCGAGTAGCCCTCGGCGTGGATGTACGAGATCTCCTTGAGCTTGAGCGCGCCCTCCATCGCCGATGGGAGGTTGACGCCGCGCCCGAGGTAGAGCGCGTCCGGCGCCTCGAAGTACTTCGCGGCGACGGCCTTCACGTCGTCCTCGCGCTCGATGAGCTGCTGCGCCTGCTCGGGCAGGTTGAGCATCGCGCGGCGCAGTTCGATCAGCTCATGCTCGCTCGTGCCGCCACGCACGTCGGCGAAGTGCGCCGCGATCAGCGTGATGGTCAGGATCTGCAGCGTGTAGGCCTTGGTCGAGGCCACGCCGATCTCCGGCCCGGCCTGGATGTACACGACGCCGTCGGACTCGCGCGCGATGGAGCTGTCCACCACGTTCACGACCGAGATGACCTTGGCGCCCTTCTCCTTGAACTCGCGCAGCGCCACGAGCGTGTCGGCGGTCTCGCCCGACTGGCTGACGATGATCGCCAGGGTGTCCTCCAGCACGACCGGATCGCGCGCGCGCAGCTCGGCGGCGAGGTCGCACTCGGACGGGATGCGTGCGAGCTTCTCCATCAGGAAGCGCCCGACGAGGCCCGCGTGGTAGGCGGTGCCACAGGCGGTGAAGACGACCTTGCGCAGGCCCTTGATGTCGTCGGCGGTCAGGTTCAGGCCCTCGAGCGTAATGGCCTTCTCCGGGGCCGAGAGGCGGCCGAGCAGGCACTCGCGCATGGCGCGGGGCTGCTCGTGGATCTCCTTGTGCATGAAGTGCTTGTGGCCGCCCTTCTGAGCCGCGTCCGCGGGCCAGGGGATCATGTAGGGCTCGCGCACAACGGGGTTGCCCTGCAGGTCGGTCAGTTCGATGTTATCCCGCGTCAGTACGGCCATCTCGTCGTCGCCGATGACGTAGACCTGATCGGTCCACTCGCGGACCGCGCCCATGTCGGAGGCGATGAAGTTCTCGCCGTCGCCGATGCCGATGACCAGCGGGGAGAAGCGGCGCGCCGCGACCATCTCGCCGGGGTGGTCGGCGGAGACGATGCCGACGGCGAACGCGCCCTCAAGCTCCTCGGCGGCGCGGCGGAACGCGCCCGCGAGGTCGCCCTCGTAGTACTTGTCCACGAGGTGCACGATGACTTCCGTGTCGGTCTCTGACACAAACACGAAGCCCTCGGCCTCGAGTTGGTCGCGCAGGCGGGCGTAGTTCTCGATGATCCCGTTGTGCACAACGGCGAGGCGCCCGTCCATCGAGGTGTGCGGGTGCGAGTTGACCTCCGAGGGCTTGCCATGAGTCGCCCAGCGGGTGTGGCCGATGCCGAGAGTGCCCTCAATGGGCTGCTCCTTGAGCTCGTCGGCGAGGCCCGCAAGCTTCCCAACAACCTTGACGACGGTCATTTCGCCATCATGCACGACGGCGATGCCCGCCGAGTCATATCCTCGATATTCGAGGCGCTTGAGGCCCGACACACAGACATCTGTGGCCTGTAGCTCCCCTATGTATCCGACGATCCCACACATTGGACTTTTCTCCCTTTCAAAGGTACACCCGTTTATGTGCCGCCTCCGTTGCCCTGTGGCGGCGTCGTTGCGCGGTTGTCCTGCTCGTCCGCGGGCTGAGCGCCCTCGTCGGCCCCACCATCCGGCTCAGTCCCATCCTGGTCCGTGTCCTCCCCGGAGTCAGGCTCACCACTCTCATTCTCCAGCGAGGTGGCATTGTCCTCCTCTCCATCACTTGGTTCATCTTGCCCCGCCGCGGGCTCGTCGCCGGATGGCTCCTCCGGCACTGTATAGCCCGCGCCAACCGGTTGCGTCGTCACCGTCACCTGCACCGCAGCCGGTCCCTCCACCCGCATCGCAGCCGGCACATTGAGCGACACCGAGTAGCTCTTGCTCCCCCGCAGCCCGGAGATGTCCACCAGCAGCGTCGCCACCGTGCGCAGCCTGGAAAGGTTCCCTTCGCTCGTGATCGTCACGATCTCCGGATCGGTCCGCACCGCCGCCACCCTGTAGCCTGAGGGCGGGTCCCCCAGCACCGGCCGTACCGGCACGTACTTCACGTTCAGCTCGCGCATCTTCACCGTGACTGTCACGACCGGCGGATCGATGTCCACACCCGAGACCGCTACGTTGCGGTTGTCGCGCGCCTCCGTCTCCACCTCGAAAGGCGCGCTCTGATTGATGCCCGAGACGTCCACGATCGCGACCGTGCGCGCCACCTCACGCACCGCGCTCGTCGCCCCGCGCACCGTGACCTCCGCCGGCTCAACCGTCACGTCTTCGATCACGAAGCCGCGGGCCGGATCCCCGCGCACCATGTCGTTCACCGGCCGCTGGCGTTCGATGATCGTGTCCATCTCCGCTGTCGCGGTGCTCGGGTAGCCCGGCACCACCGCAAGACTAAGCGGCACCCCCGCCACTCGCAGCGGCACCTCGTTCTCGCCCACCTTCGTGCCGCGCAGGTTCGCCTCCGTGCGAATCCGCCCGGTCTGCGCCTGCGCCAGCGCGCTCTCACGGCCGCGCAGCCGCAGTTCCACCGCCTCGGGGGTCAGCTTGATGGCCTTCAGGTCGGAGGGCTCGTTGACCGCCACGACCTTCACCGTGAGCGTCTGTGTCGTCTGCGGGTCCTCGACGCTGAGCACGTGGAACCACAGGATCGCCGCCACGATCAGCGACAACAGCTTCGTGGGCCAGTTCGCCACGAAAGTCGCGCTGAACCAGTTGAGTATGCGGCGTCGATGCATGGTGCCTCCGGCAGGCCTCCGGCGGTCCTCCACGCGCTCTTCGCGCGCTCCGTGGTCAGTTCATCTGCGCCAGAACAGGAGCCTGGCGCGCTCGTCGGGCTGCTCGAAGAGCCGGTTGAGTCGCTCTGCGAGCTCCGTCCGCTCGAGGTCGGGCGCGAGGTTGCCCTCTAACGCCAGCGAGACCGCCCCCGTCTCCTCTGAGACGACAACCACCGCGGCGTCGGTTCGCTCGGAGAGCCCGAGCGCGGCCCGATGGCGCATCCCTGTGGCGACGGACAGCCCCGGCTGCTCCGAGTGCGGCAATACGCAGCCGGCGGCCACGATCACGTCATCGCGGATCACCACCGCACCATCGTGCAGCGGCGTGTTCGGGTAGAAGATCGTTACCAGCGCGTCCACCGACACGCGCGCGTTGAGCGTCTTGCCGGTCCGCGTGATGTCCATCAGCCCGCTGTCACGTTGCACTACCATCAGCGCGCCGATGTGACGGGACGACATCTCGTCCGCCGCGTCCACAATCTCGTTGATGACGCGCTGCGCCGCCGCGGTCTCGACCCGGCCGACGCTGAAGCCCAGCAGGCCGGCCCTCCCCAGGCGCTCGAGCGCGGTGCGCAGCTCCGGCTGGAAGATCACCACCAGCGCGATCACGCCGGGCAGGACGAGTTGACGGAGAATGTAGTTGAGCGTGGGCAGACCGGAGCTGATCCACAGCAGGAAGAGGACGACCAGCAGTCCCTTGATAACGGAGCCCCCGCGCGTGCCCTGCAGCAGCAGCAGGCCGCGGTAGACAATGTACGACACCACGAGGATGTCCAGCACCGCCACCAGGAGATCCAGGGGGCGCATGCCGAGGAAGGTGGCCATCGCCTGTTCGGCGAGTCCGGAGCCCATCAAACCTGCCCCATACGCGGTCGTATTGCTCTTCTCAGCGGGGGACTGATCGTAACCGAAGCATATCACAGCAGTGTAACAGCGTCAATGACGCCCCCGGACGCCAACGCCCCCGCCGCCCGACCAACCGGCGCCTTGTCTTGCGCGTTCGAACGCGGTATCATTCCCCCTGCGGTACCACGTCCGAATCGGGGAGCTGACCCATGGATCGCTCCGAGAAGCTGCAGACAATGACCTTCGCCGTGCCTGGTCCCAGCAATACTCATGCCACACTCGACCTCGCGGTCGAGCGCGCCGGGGCGCTCGGGATCGAGCAGATGGTCGTCGCCACCAGCACCGGGAAGACCGCGCTTGAGGCGGCCGAGCGTTTCGACGGGCGCGTCATCGCCGTCACGCTCTCGGCGGGCCACTGGGAACGCTACTGCCCGCCCGAGCCGGAGACCATCGCGCAGCTCCAGACGCGCGGCGTGCGCGTGCTCACCGGTACGCATACGCTCCTCGGTGGCATCGACGGCGGCCTCAGCAGCCTCGGCGGCGTCAGCGCCGCGGAGATCATCGCACGCACCTACTACACCATCAGCCAGGGCACGAAGGTAGCCGTTGAGTGCGCACTGATGGCGGCCGATGCGGGCGAGCTCAACATGGACCTCGAGGCCATCAGCATTGCCGGAACCGGCGGCGGCGCCGACACCGCTCTGGTCATCCAGCCCGCGTTCAGCAACACATTCTTCGACCTGCGCATCCGCGAGATCCTCGCGATGCCCCGGTAACGGCAGCTAACGACGCCTGACGGCGTTGCGTGCCACTCGCCACCTGCGACTATGACTATGCTTGATACGATCTATGTCTACGACGCTCCCGATGCGCTCGGGCTCAATATCGGTGTGGTGGGGCAGTACCTCGCCGAACTGCTGCCCGAGACGCAGATCGAGACTCGGACCGACTTCTTCACCTGGCAGCTCGGCCAGTTCGAGCTGCCACAGGTGGACATGCTGGCCGAGCAGCTCGCCGCCCGGCTTGAGGAGCGCGAGGTGCACGACCTCGTGAACCCCGACCTGCGCGCCGACCTGTCGCCGGTCACGCCCGAGGAGCGCGACCTGAGCGCCGTCTACCTCGCGGGGTCGCTGCAGGACGTCATGCGGCCGCTGGTCCCCGAGGCCGAGCGCGGTGAGAGCAGCCTGCACTTGGCGTACATCACGCAATGCATCGGCGAGTTCGAGGCCGGGCAGACGCTGCTGAGGCTGCGGATCGTCCGGCACGGAGAGCCGACGATCATCTCGACCACCGGCTTCGTCGAAGCGCCCGAGCTGCCGCGCGAGTACACCTTCCGCCGCGCGCAACTGCTCGGCTTCGGCATGGACGCCGCCGCCGAGGAGCTCGATGAGAGCTTCGCCGCGCAGGCGCTCGGGCACGGCGACGCGGGCGTCACGCGCGTGGCGATCGGCTACGCGCTGCAGGCGCTCTTCCACCGCCTGTTCGGCGAGGAGAGCTGCGCCGATACGACCTGCCCGCTGCACCGGGCTCGAACGCACGATGAGCTGTTCGAGGCGCACCTGAGCGACCAGTCGGCGCTGTGCGACCGGCACGCGCGCATGCTCATCGAGGCCCGCCAGGCCGCGGGCGAGCCCTGAGACTGGAACCTGGCCCCATCGCCGCACGTCAATAGGGCCAACGGCGCTCATCGCGCCGGCCTGTTTTCATTGCTGCGTGAGCACCCAACCGCCTCCGGGTGGAGAGCTATCATGAAGAAGCAAAAGAAGAAGCGCACGGGCAACCGCGTGCTGAGGGCCTTCCGGGTCTTCAACGCACTGATCCTCATGGGCTCGTTCGGGGTCGCCGGATTCATGTACGGTGGCTATCAGAGCGTGGTCGCGGTCCTGCCCGCCGACATGGACTTCACGAAGTACCGCCCACCCGGTGTGACCGAGATCTACTCGACCGAGCGGCACAAGGACGGCTCCGTCACGCACACGCTCCTCGCGCGCATTGCCGAAGAGGACCGCACACCAGTCGAGCTCTCCCGCGTGCCTGACTACCTGCAACATGCCACGATCGCAATCGAGGACGAGCGCTTCGCCAGCCACCGAGGAATCGACCCCGAGGGCATCCTGCGCGCGATCAGGGAGAACATCCAGCAGGGCGGGATCGCCCAGGGCGGCTCCACCATCACTCAGCAGCTCGTCAAGAACGTCTGGCTCACCCAGGAGCGCACCTTCGACCGGAAGCTCAAGGAGATGCTGCTCGCGATGCAGTTCGAGGAGAAGTTCTCCAAGGACGAGATCCTCGAGATGTACCTCAACGAGGTCTACTACGGTCAGGGCGCGTATGGGGTGCAGTCGGCGGCGCAGACGTACTTCGGCAAGGACGTGGAGGACCTGACGCTGGCCGAGGCCGCGCTGCTGGCGGGCATGCCCCGCCGGCCCAGCTACTACTCGCCCTACGATGACGCGCCGTTGTGCAGGAAGCGCCGGCTGGTCGTCCTCACGAAGATGCTCCAACTCGGCTACATCACGTCAGAGGAGAAGCAAGAGGCGCACGACGAGCAGATCGGCAGCCACCTTGCTCCCCGCGTGGACCGAGGCGTGGCGGTCTTCAAGGCCCATCACTTCACGAACCTGGTGATCCGCGAGCTGGTCAACGACCCCCGCTACGGGCATGATGCCGTCTGGAAGGGCGGCCTGCGCATCTACACGACCATTGACATGCGGCTGCAGGAGATCGCGGAGGCCGAGCTGACGAAGCGCATCGAGACGCTCCGCCGCAACCGCAACATCTGGGCGGGGACGGTCGGACAGGGCGCACTGGCCTGCGTGAGCGTGCAGACCGGAGACGTGCTGGCGATGGTTGGTGGCGTGGGTAATTGGGAGGAGATCCAGTACAACCGCGCGCACCCCGGCCCGCCCCAATACGGCCGCCAGCCGGGCTCGTCCTTCAAGCCCTACCTGTTCGCGACGGCCTTCGAGTCCGGCTACAGCCCGAGTTCAATGTTCAGCGGCGGACCGCTGCGCATCGGCAACTGGTCGCCGAAGAACTACTCCCCCAGCCAGGGCGGGAACTACTCGCTCAAGCGCGCGCTGGGCGCCTCGGTGAACCTCGTCGCGGTACGCCTGATCCGTGCGGTCGGCATCAACAAGACCCGCCGCTATGCCTCGCGCATCCTCAACATCCCCGAGGATCGGCTCGCGCCCTACCCGTCACTGGCGCTGGGCGTCTCGGAGCTCTCGCCGCTGGAGCACGCGCTGGGCTACTGCAGCTTCGCATCCGGCGGCTGGCGGCCCGATATGCGGCTCTATCACACGATTCAGGACTACACCGGTGAACTGATCGAGTACCGCGCGCCGCACCAGGAGCGCGTGCTCAGCAAGCCCGCCGCGATCAGCATGATCCAGTGCCTGCGCTACGTGGTCACGAGCGGCACCGGCAGGCGCGCGGGCATCTCGGGCCTCGCCTGCGCGGGCAAGACCGGCACCACGCAGCAAAGCAAGGACGCGTGGTGGGTGGGCTTCACGCCCGACCTGTCCTGCGCGGTGTGGGTTGGCAATGACAACAACAAGCCGATGCGTGGCGCTTCGGGTGGCGGCTTCGCCGGCCCGGTCTGGCGTGAGTTCATCAGGCAGGCGACGGACCTGCTGGGCCTCGACGGGAAGTACCCCGAGGGCAGCGGCGTGAGGGCCTCCCGCCGTGGCGAGCAGACGAAAGAGGAAGAAGAGGAAGAGGAAGAGGAGAAGGACGAGCAGGAGCAGCAGGACGTGCTGCCGGGCGGGCGGCGGATCACCGTCTGCTCGTCCACCGGCGGTCTCGCGACGCCCTACTGCCCGGACACGCTCGAGCGGATGCTCGGCGCGGGTGAGGCGGCGCCGGGGGCGTGCAGCGCCCATCGCGCGCCTCGGCGAGGTGGCGGCGTGGAGCGGCCCGAGCCGGAGCCGGTCTCCGACGGAGGAGGTGGCGGGCAGACCACGACCGTGACGGTCTGCACGCAGTCTGGTGGAGCCGCGGGACCCTACTGCCCGGACACGGTTGAGCGCGGCTTCCCTGCGGGCGGCGGCCCCGGTCGGTGCACGCAGCACGGTGCGCCCTCCGGCTCGGCACAGCCGCGCCCGCCGCGGGAGACACCACCGGAGCCTGAACCTGACCCGGAGCCCGAACCGGCCCCGCGGCCTGAACCACAACCGACGCCCGAGACGATCGGCGTGTCCACTCCGGAGCCCGGCGACGGTGGGGGCGACTAGTACTCACTTGCGCTAGTACTCACTTGCGCAATTCGGCGTAAGAATGGGCGAGGGCGACTGAATGGACGACGGCCTTCTTCCACTCGAAAGGCGCGGCGCTGGCGTTATGCACTTGGATGAACTCATCGATAGCCTGACGCACTTCGCGCGGTGAGCGGAAGCTGCGGTTCTTAAGCGCCGCCCGCGAGAGGATCGAGAACCAGATCTCGATCTGGTTCAGCCACGAGGCGCGCGTGGGCGTGTAGTGGAAATGGACGTTGCGGTGGCGCGCCAGCCAGAGATCGCGCTTGGGTTTGTGCGTGTTCAGGTTGTCCAGAATCACATGTATCTGTGTGTCCGGCGGATGTTCGCGCACAACGTCGTTCATGAAGTCCAGGAACTCC
>JALGSW010000146.1 GCA_029821635.1 Candidatus Zipacnadia bacterium | reverse complement strand
AGTTCGAGCAGCTCGCAGCTCAGCCCGCCCGGCAGCGCGCGCATCAGGTGCGCGAGGTCCTGCTCGTCCATCACCAGCGCAGGCACGCGCTCCCAGCCGATCATGCCGAGCAGCTCTTCCTGCCGCTGGTGTTCGAGCGAGCGCAGCACCAGCGCAAGCTCCGCGCCAGTGCGCATGAGCGTGCGCAGGAACTGGGCGCCAAGCAGCTCGAGCACCAGCTCATCGCACTGACCGTAGACCCACTCCAGCACACCCGCGAGGTCACCGGGAGAGCCAATCAGCTCCCGCAGGCCCGCCGAGCCGAGTGCGCGCAGCAGCGCCTCCTCCACCTGTGTCTCGGCGATGGCGGCGAGGAGGCCGCGCAGCGCCGACGCACTGCCGACCACGGAGGGCATGGCGGGGCCGATGGCTTCGATGAGCAGCAGGACGTCGTCGGGGGATAGGACCTTGAGCGTGTCGTGCAACCCGCGGGCGTCGGTAACGATCTCGTGCAGGTGCGAGTGGAGTTGCGCCAGCACCTCGCGATCGTGGTGGCCCTGCAGCACATCCAGTGCAACCACCAGCTCCGCGGCGCTGGCGATCTGCGCGCTGTCACCGTCGATGGTGATCGTGTGCGCGACCATGCGCATCACTCCTCTCTGTGGCGTGGGGAGAGTTCGGAGCGGAGAGGCGGGATTCCTTTGCGGGACCGCGCCGCAACTGTGCTTTCGCGCCGTCGCCGTACCGCGAAGGTCACGCCACGCCACGCGGCTAACTGTCCCGTCGCCGGAGAACGCCGCACTCGGAGGCCTGTCATGCGCCGTTGCGTCTGTGCACTCATGCTGGTCGTCGTCGCTTCGGCCTGCCTCGCCGCCGTGGACGGCCGCAACCCGGCGCTCAACCCCGTCGAGTTCCTCGACGCGCCCGAGCATGCCTCGCTCACGCTCATCAAGGGCGGGGAGCCGCAGTTCGTCATCGCGTACGACGGCATGGCCGAGCACGATCCGGAGACCCGCGACTGGCGGCCCTCCGCGAGGAGCACCTTCGCGCGCTCCATCGAGCGCTCGGTCCAACGGCTCACGGACGCGGTCGCGCGCGTCACCGGCGTCTCCCCCGACGTTGTCGATCTGTCGCAGAACGAGCCGCCCGCCGAGGGGCTGATCGTCTACGTTGGCCCGTCTGTCCCGGTCGAGGCGCTCGGCATGGACACCTCGCAGCTCGAGCGCGAGCAGTTCGTGGTGCGCACCTTCGACCGCGGCGTCGCGATCGCGGGCTTCGACGGCTCCACGATGCCCGACTTCGCGAAGCCGCTGGACGGCTTCATCCAGCACTTCCGCGCGGCCGGAACGCTCTGGGGCGTCGAGGACTTCATCGAGCGCTACCTCGGCGTACGCTACTACTACGCAGGAATCGGCGTCGTCGCGAGGCCCATCGACGAATTGGTCATCGAGCCCGTGCGGTACACCGACCAACCGGTCTACGCCGAGCGCGCCAAGTGGAACCTCTTCCACGAGTTCGGCCGCGAGGGCGAGAACTGGCCGTGGGATCCGGAGCAGTTCCCGCCCGACTACTGGGACTTCTTCGACCACTGGCGTATGGCGAACTCATCGCGCTTCGTCGCCGCGCACACACCGCTGCACTGGCCTACGGTGCACGGCGCGGACAGGCCGTGGATGTTCTACGAGGACGCGTCGGGCAAGCGCTATTTCGACACCGAGCGCCCCTCGGGGAATGTCTACGAGGTCTCGCGGCGCGAGACCGCCGAGCAGTACATCGAGGACGTCGCGCGCTTCTACGAGACCGGCTGGGATGAGCCGTGGAAGGGCTGGCACCACCCGAACGATGAGTTCATCCCGTTTGGCATGCCCGACAACTACGTGGTCATCGAGAACGAGCGCACCGCTGACCTGCTGAACCCCCAACTCGGCCGCTTCGGCCTCATGAGCGACGTCATGACGCGCTTCCACCTGTGGCTGGCGGAGATGGCCGCCGAGCGCTGGCCGGAGAAGACCGTGACTGCGTACGCCTACGCCCACCACCGCCTCCCGCCGACCGGCGAGTGGCAGTTCCCCCAGAATCTCGTGATCCAGCAGTGCCACTTCAACAACATCGGCCTGATGATCTTCCCCGAGGTCGCCGAACTTGAGGAGTCGATCACCCGCGAGTGGGAGACGCGGCTCGCAAACAAGCCGCGCGGCTACACCTACTGGGGCTCGTACGAGTACCCGATGGCGATCCAGATCCCCGGCGCCGTCGAGTACTTCCGCCGCATCGGCCCGCACCTGTCCGGAACCTACCTCGACGGCGGCGGCGCGTGGTCGCTCACACACATGAGCTTCTACGTGGCCTTCCGACTGATGTGGGATCCGGACTTCGACGTGGACGCCGCGATGGCCGAATACTACGATCTCGCCTACGGCCCGGCGGCCGAGCAGATCGAGGCGCTCTATAACCTGTGGATCGACCGCTGGCAGGGCTACGAGTTCGCCCTCGACCCGCTCGCCCCGATGACCCACCTCGACCGCGATCAGATCTACGGCCGCGTCTACCCGCCGGAGATCGTGGAGGAGATGAAGCGGTTGCTCGACGAGGCCACGGCGGCGCTGCCGGAGGGCTCGGTTGAGGCGTTGCGCGTGCAGTTCATCCGCGACGGCCTCTCCGACTTCTTCGCGCAGTCGGAGATGCTCAGCGACCTGCAGATCCCGAGCTTCGAGCTGCGCCAGGTTGAGGACACCGCGATCACGATTGACGGCGAGGCGGGCGATCCGGGCTGGCCGACGGCCCTGCGCCACCCGTTCCGCACGGTCATGACTGCCGACCGGGCGAAGGTCCCGAGCTTCGCGCGGGCGGCGTGGAGCCCGACGGCGATCTACCTGAGCTTCGAGATGACCGAGCACTCCACGTGGGAGCTGCGGCGCGGCGCCGAGGAGCGCGACGGGCGCATCTGGGCGGACGACTGCATCGAGGTCTTCCTGTCGCCGAGCACGGAGAAGGACACCTACTTCCAGATCGTGGTGAACGCGGCGGCGGCGATCTACGACCAGCGCGTGCAGCTTCTGCCCGAACGTGAGGGCGGCGCGGCGTACGACATTGAAGGCCTCCAGGCAGCCGCCACCGTCGGCGACAAGCAGTGGTACCTGGAGATGCGCATCCCGTTCGCGGACATGGGCATCGACCCGCCCTCACCGGGCGATCGATGGTTCGGCAACTTCGTGCGCAACAAGGTGACGGTGCCGAAGGAAGTAACCTCGTTCTCGCCGACTCTCGGCAACAACCATGACCCGCGCTACTGGGCGCCGCTGATCTTCACGGGCCCGGGGATGTAGGACAGGACGGTGATCGCCGTGATGCGCATCAGAGCCGGCCTCGCCATGACGATCGTTGCGCTTGCACTTGCGCAGGTCGCGTTCGCGGGTGAGCCCGCGCCTGCGCATGACCTCAGCTTGCCGGCCATCGAGCCGCTCGCGCCGCCGAAGGACTCGTGGGACCTCAACGACTACTGCGACGTTGGCCAGGTCGGCCCTCGCGACTTCTACATGGCCGCGCAGGGGCCCTACCTGTGGTTCAAGCCCGAGTCGATCGACGCGCTCAAGCAGGTCGGGCTCTGGGGCAGCGTCATCCCCGGCCACACGAACTTCAGCTACATCAAGAACTACTTCCCCGAGGAGCGCGAGAAGCTCCCCGAGGGCTCGGGGATGCGCATGATGATCGAGGAGCTGCTCGATAACGGCTACCCGATCCACTCGATCTTCTACCACCGCTTCAAGGGCAATCCGCCGCCGTCGGACGAGCTGCTCGCGATCATCGGCGACCAGTGGATCGGCGACGGGCAGCCCGAGACCGTCTACCGCCTCGAACCGGTCTTCCACTACCTCAAGACCGGCGAGCGCTGGGTCGGCTCGTCGATGCACCTGTGGGACCCGGAAATCGCGAAGCAGTTCTTCGCCAATGACCTCGTCCCGCGGCTGGAGGCGCAGTTCCCCTTCGTGCACGACCTTGAGCACGAGTGGACGCATGCGCAGTTGCGGGAGCTCGCGGACATCTACTGCGAGACCTTCTACGGACCGGTCGGCCGCACGCTCGCGTGGGGGATGTACGTGGGCAACTACCACATGGCGTCGCTCCCCAGCACCCGCGCGGTGGGCGAGAAGGGGGCGGACGCCTTCGCCGCGGCGCGCCTGCGCGGGATGAACCGGCAGTTCGGCGGCGGGAAGCTGCAGGTCTGCTGGCGCGGGCATGAGCCCACCGAGCGCTATGGCTACTTCGAGCGCGGGTGGTACTCGACCCGCGGCGACTCGTGGGGCCTGCCGCTGCCGCTGATCCCGTACTACCTCTACCGCCCCTACCTTATCGGCGCGAGCTACTACATCAACGAAGGCATCCCCTCAAGCTGCATGCAGGACATCGAGGGCGACGGGCAGATGGAGCTGTCCACCATCGGCTACATCTTCCGCGACATGCTCGACTTCGTCAGCCGCCACCCCGAGCGCGGGACGATCGTCGCGCCGGTCGCGCTGATGCTCGACTACAACCGCTCGGCGCCCGCACGCGGAGTGAGCTACTTCGGCTACAACCTGCCCAACGACGCCGCCGACTTCTTCAACCAGGGCGTCCTCGACACGCTCTTCCCCCAGCACCGTCACACGGCGGGCGTCGGCGGCTACACCCGCGTCGGCCCGTTCGGCGAGATCTTCGACCTTCTGCAACCGAACAAGCCGCCTGCGGGCGTCGATCGCACGCTGCTGGCGAACTACGACGTGCTCGTCGCGCTCGGCGGCACGAGCTTCGATGACGACTACTCCGCGGCCGTCTACGACCACGTGAATGCGGGCGGGACGCTGATCCTGTGCGCGCCGGATATCCCGGATGGCTGGCCGGAGGACTTCTGCGGCCTGACCCTCGGCGAGACCGTGCAGAGCGGAGGCGAGCTGGGCTGCTCCCTCTGCGGGCACGCCACCACCGAGGCCCCGTTCGCGCTGCGTGAGGCGACTCTTGCGGGAGCGGAGCCGATCCTGGCGGACCCGCAGGGCCGGCCGGTCGTCACGCGCAATCGCGTCGGCGAGGGCTCGGTGATCGTACTGCTGCCCGCCGACTACGCGGTGCATGCCGAGCAGTATGAGGAACGCAACTGGCGGGGCTTGCGCGAGCAGCGGCGGCCGATCCTGGGCTTCGTGGCGCACCTGATGGAGCACCTGCAGGCCGGGGCGGCGCCGGTCGAGCTGCGCTGTCGTGAGGAGGACCGGCCGGACCTGTCGTGGCACGTGGCGCGCAAGGGCGACGGGTGGGTCGTGACCGTCTACAACTTCTCGCTCGCGCGCCAGGAGATCGTGCCGCGGCCGCAGGGCACCGCGTCGATGCACGCGAGTTACCCCTACAAGGACCTGCCCTTCCAGATCGTCTGCCGACAACCGGGCATCAGCGATGTGATCGAGTGTTACGAGGACCGCGATGTGAACTGGACGCTGGCGGACGGCCGCGCGGTGATCTCTGAGACGATGCGCGGCGGCGAGATCCGCGTCTACGAGCTGCAGCCCGAGCCGATCGAGCTGCCGGAGCGCACGCGCTTCGTCAACTATGCGCTGCAGCGGCCAGTGGAGGCGTCGTCTACACTCGAAAACTACTCGGCCGCCGCCGCGGTGGATGGCGACACGAGCAATGACAACTACTGGTGGTCGGACACCGACCCGCGGCGGCATTACGTCTTCGAGATGCCGCAGTGGCTGCAGGTAGACCTCGGCGAGCTGCGCACGATCGACCGCATCTGCGTACAGTTCCACACGTGGGAGGACGAGAGCCTGCGAACCCGACTGCGCATCTACAAGTACATCGTGGAGGCGTCGGCCGACGGCGAGACGTGGCAGACGGTGATCGACGAGAGCCGCAATGAGGACGTCGCGCGCGTCGAGGGGACGGAGCGGTGGTTTGAGCCGGTGCAGGCGCGCTACGTGCGGATCACGGTGCTGCGCAACTCGGACCTGGGGGGCGTGCGGCTGGTCGAGATGAAGGTGATGGGGCCGGAGACGGAGACCTTCCAGCCGGCGCGCCGCACGATCGTCCCGAACTGGCAGGTGCAGTATCCGCCGCACCTGCGCGACCTTCCCGCCGAGCGCGTGGCGTGGCTGATCGACCTCGAGCCCGCGAGCGTGCAGCCGGGGTGGCTGCCGACCGGGAAAACGTGGGAGCAGATGAACGGGCCGATCATGCTCGTCACGGACGCCTCCGGGCAGGGCGGGGAATATGAGAAATCGCTTTACGGGGAGTCGGTATCCGCGATACAATACACGCTGAACGGTGAATACAAGACGTTCGTCGCCGCCGCTGGGCTTGGGACCGCGAAGCCGGATGCATCGGTGGAGTTCATCGTGAGGGTGGACGGCGAGGAGCGCTACAACAGCGGCGTCTTCCGCACGGGACGGCCGGTCCTCCCCGTGGTGGTGGACGTTTCCGGTGCGCAGGAGCTGTCCCTCGTGGTGACCGACGGTGGCGACGGGATCGTCAACGACTACGCATGGTGGGGAGAAGCGCGACTGATACGCAACTGAACGAACAGCGCGCACTACGCTTATCCCCTCGCCCGGGACCGTCCCCACACGGCTTTTCACAGAGCTGATCGGCGTTAACTCATCCAGCCGCACCTGGATCTGATGGTAATGACCTACGCCACCGAGCGCAGGGAGGCGACAACCAGCGTCGAGCACGCCCCCCTCCACCTCGACGAACCCGAGGCGGTGGTGACACGCTGTCGGTCCATCTTCATCTCCGACATCCACCTCGGGACCGCAGGCTGCAAGGCCGATGCCGTGCTGCGCTTCCTCGACGAATACAGCGCCGAACGCCTGTTTCTGCTCGGCGACATCATGGATGTGTGGGCCAACCGCAACGTCTTCACATGGCCGAAAGGACAGATCGCCGTCCTGCGGCGCATCCTCGGGATGGCCGACGACGGCGTGGACGTCTACTACATCACCGGCAACCATGACCGGGCGCTGGGGAGCCTCGCGGGGGCCGACCTGGGGAACATCCACATCAGCCGCGAGTTGGTGCACGAGACGGCCGACCACCGCCGCGTGCTCCTCACCCACGGCGACGCCTACGATGCCTTCGTGATCCACCACGAGTGGGTCGCCCGCATGGCCACTCGTGTCTACCACTTCATCACCGTCTTCAACAACCTGACCAACCGTATCAGCCGCAGGACCGGACGGCTGGCGCCGCTGAATATCTGTCGCTTCGTGCGCATCTGGAGCAAGCAGTTCACCGACGTGCTGAGCAGCTTCGCCACCACCATCTCGGCCGAGGCCCTGCGCCGCGAGTGCGACGGCGTCATCTGCGGCCACATGCACCGCCCGGAGATCGCGGAAGTCGGCGGCGTGCAGTACTACAACGCCGGCGACTGGGTCGAACACTGCACCGCGCTTGTCGAGGACTTCGCCGGGACGATCGACCTCGTCCAGTACCCGATTTACCCGCGCAGCGCCGCGGATCAAGCCGACGAAGAGCAGTGGGAAGACGCACCATGCATTCCTGACTGCATCGAGGAGTAGTCACGTCTGGGGCGGATCGCGAGGGACGCCCCCCGTCCTGCAGCCGTCACTCACCCAACCCGAAGCTCCACAGGTTCGAGCGGCTTGCGAAGTAGAGCCGGCCGCCAATCACCGGGCCGCCGTAACTGATCGGCGAGGGCGGCGTCCCCAGCACCTTGTGGCTCAGGTCCCCGGGATCGACGCGGATGATCGCTGTGTGGAACAGGGCGTAGACCTGCCCCTCGTGTGCCAGCAGATGACGCTCCGCCTCGTACTGCGCGAAGCTCTCTCGATGCACGATCTCCTGCGTGTCGGGGTCGAAGACGAAGAGCACCGAGCCCTGCGCGAGGCCGTAGACGCGCCCGTCGGGGCCGACCGCCAGGCTCCTGATGACCTTCGCGCCGGGCACCGGGACGGTCTGGAAGACCACCTTGCGCGTCGCGAAGTCGAGCACATAGAGCACCGCCTCGGTGGCCTGCACATGCCCGCCACCGGGGGCCGCGACGTCCGTGCCACCGACCAGCCGCCCGTCCGGCAGCGCCACGAGCGCGATCGTGCTCTGGTACGGGATCAGCTCCTCGTGCGCGAGCAGGCTCGCCTCGCCGGTCTGCAGGTCGTATATCCCCATCCCGCCACCCGCGAGCCCGTAGCCCGCGTAGCCCGCCATCAGCAGGTGCCTGCCATCCGGGTGCAGGATGCACGCGCGCGGGCGGCAGATCGCGTCAGGCCACCTGGTCAGCTCACGCGGGTTGGGCGCATCGCCCGCGCCACCGTCGAAGGGCGCGGCCGGGTCGTAGAGGTGCAGGATGCCCGAGGAGTATGAGGCCGCGGCGAGGGAGCCCCCTGCTTCGGCCATGGCGCAGAAGTTCCCGATGCCGGGGACGGTCCCGAGGTCGGTCATCTCATCGGCGGCGGGGTCGTATCGGATGAAGCGCATCGGGTGGCAGAGGGAGCCGTAGATCATGCCGCCGGGGCCCGCCGCGAGCGAGGTGAAGCCCATCCCGCCGATGGCATCGTAGGAGAACTCGATCCGCCGGGTCTCGTCGGTCTGCGGGTCGCGGATGTCCATCCAGCCGTCCTCGAGGCTGTGCGCAACCAGTTCCCTACCGTCGGGGAACGTGCCGGTCTTGTATGTCCAGCCGATCACTGTAGCGGGCTTCACCGGCCCTCGCTCGCTCGGCTCGATGACCTCGCCGACGCCCTCATACATCCGCCAGTTATTGCCCGCGACCGTGCCGTAGACTTTGCCGTTGGTGCTCTCGAAGACCCAGCCGCTGCCGACGGCGTCACGCTCGTCCTCGGGCGGGATCTGCCGCTTCTCGCCGGTCTCGGGGTCGAAGGCCACGATGTTCCCGCGCGCGGTCCCGATGCCGCAATACACCCAGCCCGCGTCATCCACGGCCATGAACCGGATGTAAGTCTCCTCGGGGTCCATCTGGCCGTGGTCGACGGCCTGCCGGGTCTCCGGGTCGTAGGAGATCAGGTGCGTGCTGGAGCCGACCGGCGAGGTGGTCCCTGCCCAGATCGTGCCATCGGGGCTCTCCGCGAAGGCGTAGTCGCAGAAGAGCTGCGCGTCCGGTTCCGGGCGGCCGTGGTAGAGCCACTCGCGCGTGGCGGGCTCGAACTCGAGCAGCACCCCGAACGCACCCGTGTAGAAGCGGCCCTTGCTGCTCACGAACGACGCGAAGGGCGCCGCCAGCGAGGCGGAGGTGTCCACGTCCGCCGGGTAGTAGACCTGCTCGGTCACGCCGCTGTCGATGTCCGTTACGAGCAGCCAGCCGCGCGTGCCCCGGTCGTTGTTGAGGCTGATGACGAGGTTATGCCCATCGCGATCCTGCAGGACCGCCACGCCGCGGCTCTCAACGGCCTGCGTTGCGGTTCCGTGGTCAATGAAGCGGCCGTCCGCCGGAGCCTGCCCGGCGGCGGCCGCCGCAATGAGTAACGCCATCATCGCTGTCATCCGGTCCACTCTCTCACTCCAGCGTCAGGGCGCGCTCGGCCGTCACCCCGCTGGCCACGTCGCGGAAGACCAGCCGCCACGCGCCCTTCGCGTCGCTGAGCGCAAAGGGGATCGCCGCGAAGCCCGCGCCGCGCTCGCACAGGATGTTCTGCGAGTACTCCCGGTGCGCGCTGTCGCCGCCCGGCGCGAACACGTCCATCCGCACTACGTGCGTGCCCGCGCGCCCGGCGGAAACGTCAACGGTCGCCGCGACCTCCACCGTCGAGCCTGCGGCCGCCTGGGCCGGCACGTCGGCCTGCACGCCGGTGACCTCGTAGGGCAGGAGCGCATACACCAGCGGCCAGCCGCGATCGATCGAGGCCTGCCACTCGCTCACGCGTCCCTCGCCGACGCGCTTGCCCGCGCGGATGTCGTAGACCACCGAGGGCTCCGGCAGTGTGATCCGCAGCGGCTGCTCGCCCACGCCGCGCACGAGGATGTCCTGCTGCACCGCCAGGTAGCGCACCGGTCCGTCGCCGAACTGCACCGTCCCGACCGCCAGCGGCCGCAAGCCGTCGGCGCGCGTGACCGTCGCGGGCGGCTCGACACCAGCCGCCTCGACCGCCGAGACGAGCAGCTCCTGCACCGGCTTGACGCCCGCATCCACCCGCTGGTTGTTGAAGGGTTCGATCGGCACGTTGAGCAGGATCGTCCGGCCCTCGCCGAGCTCGTTGACCACACACACCGGCGCGCCGCCGACCTCGCCCAGCGCGACGCCCGAGGTGAGTGAGATGCCCGGCTCCAGCACCGTCGTGTCGAAGGCCTCCAGGCCCACCGGCACGTCGCCGATCGCCCCGCCGATGGTCGCCTGGCCGGTCGCGGGCTCGCCGAGCAGCGCGTCCATGCCCGCGGGCGACGCCACGCCCAGCAGCTCATCGAGCGGGCGGCTGTCGCGGATCCGGCCCTGCCCAGAGAGCAGTCCCGCGCGGCCATCTACGATCAGCGTCCCGCCCGCCTCAACGTACGAGCGCAGCGCCCGCGCCATGTCGTCGGAGACGCAGGTCGCCAGCGGGAGAATCAGCACGCGCGTCTCCTCGGGCGACAGCCGCCCCTCGACCACGTCGTCGTAGGTCAGGTGCGTCGCCTGGTAGCCTGCGTCGATGAGCGCGCGCAGGACCGCCCGGTGCGTGTTGAGGAAGCGCCCGTCGCCCGACCACCACCGCCCCTCGGCGATCTCGTTCATCAGCGCCGATGCGAACAGGTCGCGGTGCGAGTAGAGCACCGCAATCGGCGATTCCTCGCGCCCGGCGTCGAGCAGCAGCTTGCCCGGCCCGCTGCGCGTCTCATCGAGCGCCTCGAAGAACCAGCGGCCCATGTTGCTGATCGACAGGTCCGGGTTGAACGGGATGTAGTCGCAGCCCCACGAGGTCCACCACCATGCGGAGTTGTCGCCCGCGAGCAGGCAGGCCCATGGGAAGGCGTGCCAACCCTCCTCCACGTCCGCAATGTTGTTGCCCCACTTGCCCGTGAGCGCATCGTCGCGCTTGAAGGACTGATACAGCTCGCCCTGCAGGAAGTTGCCGATGTACGTCTCGTTCAGCTCCAGGTTCGCGGTGAGCTTCGCGAAGTCGTAGCCCATCTTCCAGTTGTAGCCCAGGAACCCGTCCCAGCCGACCTTCGTGTCCGGGTCCTGCGCCTTCACGAAGCCCGCGTCGATCTCGTGCATGACCGCGAACGCGGTGTCCATGAAGAGCTTATGGTCGATCCACGGCGCGAAGCTGGCGGTGTTCTGCGCGGCCTCCTGGAGCGTGATCGGCTCGATCGCGTCGAAGTCCGCGTAGTCGGTACCCCACTCCTCGTTGAGCGCCCCGATGACCCCGTAACCCGCGCGCAACCAATCGCGGAAGGCCGCGATCGAGTGCTCGGAGTGGCAGCACTCGAACTCGCTGCGCAGCAGGTAGTTCTCATCGCCCAGCGTGTACGCGGGCGGCGAGTAGGGGGCAGCCTGGGCGCAGGTGGTGCTGATCTTCGCCTGCTCGGCGGCGATGTACTCCGGATCGTGCATGCACGGGACGCGCTCGTTCTCGGGGTTGGCGCTGCCCGCGAGCCGCGTCACGTAGGGGATGAAGCGCAGGC
>JALGSW010000014.1 GCA_029821635.1 Candidatus Zipacnadia bacterium | reverse complement strand
GCGGGCGTGCGGGAGCGCTCGGTGCGGATCATCCGGCGGCTCGCGGAGGCCGAGGCGAAGATCCACGACTCGACGCCCGAGGAGGTACACTTCCACGAGCTGGGCGGCCTCGACACGATCGTGGACGTGGTGGGTGCGGTCGAGGGCCTGCGGCGGCTGGGCGTGACGGAGCTTCGCGTGGCGCCCCTGCCGATCGGGCACGGCTGGATCACCTGCGCGCACGGGCGCCTGCCCGTTCCCGCGCCGGCTACCGCCGAGCTCTTGCGCGGCGTGCCGACGGTGGCGGTGGACGTGGAGGGCGAGACGGTGACGCCGACCGGCGCTGCGCTGGTGGCCGAACTGGCCGACGGCTTCGGCCGCCCGGACGCGTTCGTGTCAGGCGCGGTCGGCTACGGCGCGGGCAACGCGAGCTTCGACCCGGTGCCAAACGTCGCACGTCTCACGCTGGGCGATGAGGCCGCGGAGGCGCGCTCCGACGAGGCGCGCGCGGTGACACTGATCGAGGCGAACATCGATGACATGAGCGGGGAGCTGGTGCCGGACGCGATAGACGCGGCGCTGGGCGCCGGGGCCCTCGACTGCTGGGCCGCGCCGATCATCATGAAGAAGGGCCGCGCCGCGCTGCTGCTCAGCGCGGTCTGCGAGCCGGACTGCGCCGACGCCGTCGCCGACGTGCTGCTGCGCGAGACCACGACGCTGGGCGTGCGGATGGCGCCGATGCAGCGGCGCTGCCTGGCGCGCAAGAGCGTGACCGTGGAGACGCCCTTCGGCCCGATCGCGGTGAAGCTCGGCTACCAGCGGGGGGAGGTCGTGACCACCTCGCCGGAGTACGCGGACTGCCGCCGCGCCGCGGATGAGCATGGCGTGCCGCTCAAGGCCGCGTACGCAGCGGCGATCGCGGCGTCGGCGGGCATCGGTTAGGTCAGGGCCGCCAGCCGGTCATCCGCCTCCACGCAAGGGTGAAGAGGTGACCGATGGCCTCGAAGATGATGCGCTTGGAGAGCTTCGAGCGGCCGAAGCGCCGGTCTACGAAGACGATCGGTACCTCCGCGATCGTCCCGCCCGCGCGCATGCAGCGGAAGAGCAGCTCGGAGAGGAATGCGTAGCCCTCCTGCTGCACCTGGCGGAACTTCGCGGCCTCAAGGATGGGCGCGCGGTAGGCGCGGAAGCCGCCGGTGGGGTCGGCCACGCGCAGCCCCGACACCAGCCGCACCAGTGCGCCCGCGGTGCGGCTGAGGATCTTCCGGTTCGCCCCCCAGTTCACCGTGCCGCCGCCGGGTACGTAGCGCGAGCCGACCACCACGTCCGCCTCCTGCAGCTTCTCCAGCATCGCCGGGATGCGGGCGGGATCGTGCGAGAGGTCGGCGTCCATCGTGATGACCGTGCGCGCCCCATGGTCGAGGGCGTAGTCGATCCCGAGCTGGTGCGCCGACGCGTAGCCCATCTTCCCCGGGCGGTGCAGGGCCCCGAACGCCTCGGGGTGTTCCGCAGCGAGGCGGTCGGCGATCGCGCCGGTGCCGTCGGGGGAGTTGTCATCGACGATCAGCAACTTCGGCGGCCGCCCGAGCTCCTCGGGCAGCGCGAGGATGCCCTTCGCGAGCTCCGGCAGGCTGTCGGCCTCGTTGTACGTGGCAGTGATCGCCCACAGGTCAGTGGTGGCAGTGTGCATGGAATCCTCCGGCTGGCCGTGCGCTGACGGTATCTGCTCCGGCATCACTCGAAATACTCCTCATCCTGCGTGTCCTGCAGTCGCGTGTGCATGCGCATCAGCGCACGGTTGTACGCCGCGACCACGTCCTGGCGCGTGATGATCCCCAACAGATGGCCGTGGTCTTTGGGGTCAACCACCGGCAGTCGCCCCACCCCGGCCATTCCCATCTTGCGGAGGGCGTCATTGAGGCTGTCGCGCGGGAACGCGATCACGAGCCGATGGGTCGCGACTTCCGACGCGGTGAGGTCGCCGGCATCCGGCCCGGCACGCCGCAGATCGCCGCCGGTAACCATTCCGTGGAGCCGTCCCTCGTTGTCCACCACAGGTAGACCGTGATGGCGCGTGCGGTCGAAGACCTCCATGACCTCGCTTACCGGCGAGGCGCAGAGGACCGTCTCCAGGTCGCGTGTCATCGTCTCAGCAACGGAGATGTCAGAGAGCACGCGGATGTCATGCTCAAGCTGCACGTGCACGCCCCGGCGCACGAGCTTCACGTTGTAGACCGAGAAGCGGTAGACGAACCTGGCCGTGATGACTGAGGTACCAACCGCCACCATGAGCGGCAGGAGCATGTGATAGTCGGCAATCAGTTCGAAGACGATGAGGACCGCGGTGATCGGCGCGTGCGCGGTGCCTGCGAAGAGCGCGGCCATCCCCAGCAGCGCATAGACCGACGGCTCGGTGCTCGCGCCGGGCAGATGGGCGTTGGCGAAGGCGCCGAAGACGAAGCCGAGCAACGCGCCGATGTAGAGTGACGGTGAGAAGACACCACCAGAGCCGCCTGAGCCCAGGGTCAGGGAGGTCGCGAGGAGCTTTATGGGTATCAGCGCCAGGAGCGGCAATAGCAGGGGCTGGGGCTGTGTGAGCAGCGACTGGATCTTGTCGTAGCCGACGCCATAGAGGGAGGGGTCGTAAAGGCCGATCGCCCCGACGAGCAGGCCGCCGGGGATCGGCAGCACCCAGCGCGGCAGCGGCACGCGGTCGCCGATGGACTCAAAGAGGCTGATCGAGCGGGTGAAGATGGCCGCCATGGGCCCGGCGATGAGCCCGAGCAGGATGAAGTAGGGCAGTTCCGCGAAGCCCTGGATCTCGTGTGCGGGCATCGCGAACGCATGGACGTCGCCGAAGACGACGCGGCCGATGCTGGCGGCGACTACTGATGCGATAACGATCGGCGCGAACGCCTCCGCGGTCCACTCGCCGAGGATCAGCTCCAGGGCGAAGAACGCGCCGCCGACCGGAGCGTTGAAGGTGGCTGCGATGCCGGCGGCGGCGCCGCAGCCAACGAGGGTCTTCACGCGCTTCTCAGGCAGGCGCATGGCACCGCCGAGGATCGAGCCGAATGCTGCACCGATCTGCGCGATCGGGCCCTCGCGGCCCACTGAGCCTCCGGAGCCGATGCAGATCGACGAGGCGAGCGACTTGACGATGGCTACCTGTGGCCTGATCCTCCCGCGGCGCTGCGCGACAGCCTGCATGATCTCCGGCACGCCGTGACCGCGCGCCTCGGGTGCGAAGAACGTCACCATAGGCCCGACGATCGCGCCGCCAAGGGCGGGCAGCAGGATCATGTAGTAGGCGCCCATGAATGCGAACGCAACCGCGCCCCCGTCGAAGAACAGCCCATGAAAGACGGTGATCAGCCAGCGGAAGGCCACTGCAAGCAGGCCTCCGCCGATACCGGTGACGATACCCAGTACGATGAGTGAGGAATGATGGCTCCAAAGGCCCGGGAGACGGGCGACCATCAGTCGTTGCAGGCGCTCGCGACTGAAGCGCCTGCGGATCGAGGAACGGCTCAGGTGAGGCATGAGTGCAACACGTGCCTTCAGATCGCCTCCGTGTCGGCCAGCGGCAGGGGGGCGCAGGATGTGGGTCGAGACAATGCCCGGCGCCGTACTTTGGGTTCGGCTTACGACTGTCTATAAATGCACGGTGCAGCGCCGGTGTCTAAGGAGCCCACCAGGCGCTGCGCCGCGTCGAACTTGTGATTATCCTGAAAGCGGGGCTACCGATTCGGTTCGATCAAGCCGTAGCCGCCGGATTTGCGACGGTAGACGACAGCGACGGCGTCGGTGCGCGCGTCGGTGAAGACGTAGAAGTCGTGCCCGACCATCTCCATCTGCATCGCCGCTTCTTCGGGCACCATCGGCTTCATTGCGTGGCTCTTGACCCGCACGATCTGCGGCCCTGCGGGCTCCTCTTCAGCCGCGGCCCCACCGTTCCCTGGCGGCGTCTCCGCCGCCTCCACAACCTGAAGCTGGCGGACGCTCTGTTTGTTGCGATTGTGCGCTCGTCGCTTGTGACGCCGAACCTGCTTCTCAATCGCCTCGTAGGCGTCGTCAAATGCCTTCAGGATGTCCCCCGAAGCCTTCTCACTCCTGAATACATGACGGGGCTCTTCGGCCGTCACCTCCACGGTGAACATGCCGCGCTTCTCCGACAGAACCACCCGCACCTCCTGGAGCCGACCGAGATACTGATTGAGGCCTTCCAGTCGCGGTTCTGCATGGTCGAGGAAGTACTGGGGCACGCCTCCGTTCTTGCTGCGAATGTCAATCCGCATCTCCCGAGCCACCCTTCCCCCAACTAACGTTCCGCCCGCATGCGCCGGGACAGTCGAGGAGGATCACCAAATACTTCGCGGTCCGCCCAAACACTCCTCTATTGCATCCGGGCGTCTCGCCTGCAATGATGCAACTCGAACGGCCGTGGAGCGTCGGTCCTGGAAGGACCCGGCCGCGCCGCGGAGAATCTACCACTGAGCACCGCCCCGAACGCATCTTCCAGGGAGCGTGGGCCTATTGTCCGGGCTGGTTGGCAATCCCAATCCGACGAAAATGGTCTGCACCCTCGGTCCGGCGACCGCGACCGAGGAGATGATAGCACAGCTCGCCGAAGCCGGCATGGACGTCGTGCGTCTGAACTTCTCGCACGGCGACCACGAGACCCATCGGCGTCTGTTCCGGCGCGTGCGCAAGGTCGCACAGGAGAAATGCTGTCAGATCGCGATCCTCGCCGACCTGCAGGGCCCCAAGATCCGCGCGGGTGAGTTGCAGGGCGGTGAGCCGGTCGTTCTGGAACAGGGCGAGAACGTCATCATCGACGTGGACGCCCCGGTCGGCGACGCCCACCGCCTCTCTACCACCTACCGCGAACTCGCGCAGGACGTGCGCAGCGGTGAGCGGATCCTGCTCGGAGACGGTCTGGTCGAGCTGCGTGTGCTGCGCACCACGGACACCACGGTGGTCTGCGAGATCATCTACGGCGGGCCGGTGCGCGAGCACGCTGGCATCAATCTGCCCGGCGCGCACATCTCCGCGCCGTCAATGACCGACAAGGACCGCCGCGACCTGCAGTTCGCGGTCGCCGAGGGCGCGGACTACGTTGCCCTGAGCTTCGTGCGTTCCGCGGAGGACATTCGCGGGATCAAGCGCGCGATCGCCGATTTGGGCGCGGATACGCCCGTCGTCGCGAAGCTGGAGAAGCCTGAGGCGCTGGAGGAGCTCGCGGAGATCGTCGCCGCGACCGATGTGGTGATGGTGGCCAGAGGCGACCTCGGGATCGAGACCTCCCTGGGCGAGGTCCCGGTGCTGCAGAAGCGCATCATTGCCGAGTGCGCGCGTCTGCGCGTGCCGGTCATCACCGCGACGCAGATGCTCGAGTCAATGACCACCAATCCGCGGCCCACGCGCGCTGAGGCGTCGGACGTGGCCAACGCAGTGTTCGACGGCACCGACGCGCTGATGCTCTCGGGCGAAACCGCGATCGGAGACTATCCGGTCGAGACCGTCTGCGCGATGCGCTCGATCGCCACGATCGCCGAGAAGGAACTGCGCCGCAGCGATGCGACGCTGGCGGCGCCGCTGGTGGAGGGCGGCTCCCTCGACTTCGCCGACTCGGTGGCGCGCGCGGCCGCCGACACCGCGGAGATCCTCAACGCGAAAGTGATCGTTGCCTTCACGCAGTCGGGCAGCACCGCGCGGCTGGTCTCGAAGTGCCGGCCGAGGATGCCCATCGTTGCTGCCACGCCTCTCGCCGAGACGGCGCGCCGCTGCAGCCTCTACTGGGGCGTGCAGCCGCTGCTGATTGAGCCGGTGCAGCACACGGATGACATGATACACAACATCGACGGGCAGCTCTGCGAGCTGGAGATCTGCGCAGAGGGTGACGTGATTGTCATCACCGCCGGCATGCCCATCGGCCGCCGCGGCACCACCAACACGATGAAAGTGCACGTGATCGGGTCGTAGACCGCCGTTAGCCGTTGCTTTTGTGGCCCCGGCGCCCCGCCGGGGGCTGTTCGTGACTCAGAGGAGGTAGCAGGCATGACCAACGCAGCTCAGTCCGAACTCGCCATCAACGGGGGAACGCCTGTCCGCTCCGAGCCCTTCCCGCCCTGGCCGCACTTCGAGGAGGCGGAGAAGCACGCCGTCCGCGCGGTGCTCGATTCCGATGACGTGAACTACACCCGCGGGAAGTGCGGGATCACCTTCGAGGAGAGCTTCGCCCGGTGGGTCGGCGTCCGGTACGGCCTCGCGGTCACCAACGGCGGGGCGGCCCTCCATTGCGCGGTCGCCGCGTGCGGTGCGGGGCCTGGCGACGAGGTCATCGTCCCCGCGCACACCTACATGGCCAGCGATCTCGCGGCCGTCTGGGTGGGCGCCACGCCGGTCTTCGCCGACTGCGACGCCACGCTCAACGTCAGCGCCGAGACCATCGAGCCGCTGATCTCCGACCACACGAAGGCCATCGTCGTGGTGCACATGTACGGTCGGCCGTGCAACATGGACCCCATCATGGCCCTCGCGGCGGAACGCGGGCTGATGGTCGTTGAGGACTGCGCGCAGTCGCATGGCTCCACCTACCGGGGCCGCAAGACCGGCGCCATCGGGCACATCGCGGCCTTCAGCTTCTGTCAGACGAAGCACCTGACCACCGGCGGCGAGGGCGGGATGGTTGTCAGCGACGACATCGAGCTCGCGCGCCGCGCCCGCGCTAACGCCCACTACGGCGCGCTCCACGAGGGGCCGGACGAGTCCGGACGCTGGAAAGGCACCGTCGGCGACTCCATCATCGGCTACAACATGCGCATGACGGAGATGCAGTCGGCGATCGGCCTCGCGCTCCTCGAGCGCCTCGATGACTCCGTCGCCACGCGCCGGCGGCTGGCCGCCTACCTCACCGAGGACCTCGCGGACACCGCGCTCGACCCGATCCCCGAGGGTGAGGATGCCACGCACAGCTACTTCCGCTACGACACGCTGTTCAACGAAGACGCGATCGGGCTGTCGCGCAACGAATACGTGCGCGCGGTGAGCGCCGAGGGCGTGCCGATCAACACGGGCAGCTCCTTCGCGAATCACCTCGATCCGCGCTTCGACGCGCTCAGGCGTGACACGGCCTGTCCGGTCAGCGAGGAGATGGGCGGGCGGGTCGTCATGCTGGAGGTCTACCCGACGATCACTGAGAAGGACTGCGACGACGTGCTGGCGGCCGTCCGCAAGGTCGAAGCCGCGTACGCAAAGTGACGCTGTGACTCGAAGGGAGCCTGTCATGCCGATCACCGAGCAGGACCTTGCGATCAACGGTGGCGCTCCGGTGCGCACCGAGCCATTCCCGCCATGGCCACACGTCGAGGAGCCGGAGCGCGCGGCCGTTCACGCGGTGCTGGAGAGCGACGATCTGCACTATCACAAGGGCCCGAACGGGATCGCCTTTGAGCGCGCTTTCGCCGACTGGGTGGGTGTGACGTACGGGCTGGCGGTCTGCAACGGCGGCTCCGCGTTGCACTGCGCGCTCGCGGCCTGTGGCGCGGGGCCGGGCGACGAGGTGATCGTGCCGCCACTGACTTTCGTGGCGACCTGCGTCTCGCCGCTGTGGACCAACGCGGTGCCGGTCTTCGCGGACATCGAGCGCGAGACGCTCAACATCGACCCGGCGAGCATCGCCGAGCGCATCACCGAGCGCACCAGGGCGATCATCGCGGTGCACATGCACGGCCGCGCCTGCGACATGGACGCGATCATGGCCCTCGCCGACGAGCACGGGCTGTTCGTGATCGAAGACTGCGCGCAGTCGCACGGAGCTACGTGGAAGGGCGAGATGACCGGCTCGATCGGGCACATAGCGGCCTTCAGCTTCTGCCAGAACAAGCACATGACCACCGGCGGTGAGGGCGGGATCGTGCTCACCGACGACCTTGAACTTGCCCGACGCGCCCGAGCCGTCGCTCACTACGGCGTGCTCTACGACCGTCCCCGCGAAGACGGACGCTGGGTCGGCATGAGCGGCGGGCGCGATATGATCGGCTGGAACATGCGCATGTCAGAGATGCACTCCGCCTACGGGCTCGCGGTGCTCGAGCGCCTCGACGAGATCGTCGAGGGCCGGCGCGAGCTCGCGGCGTACTTCGACGCGGGCCTCGCCGACGTCGCCTGCCTCTCGCCCGTGCCCGAGGGCGCGCATCGCAAGCACAGCTACTTCCGCTACGACTGCCTGTTCGACCCGAGCGCGGTCACCTGCACGCGCAACCAGTTCGTCAGCGCGGTCTCCGCCGAGGGCGTCAAGCTCTTCGGCACGCAGAACGCGACGAACTACCTCGACCCGGTCTTCCGCAATCAGAGCGGGTATGGTGGGACCAACTGCCCCTTCGGCTGCCCGTGGTATGAGGGCGCGACTGGCTACGAGCCGGGGCTGTGCCCGGTGAGTGAGGAGATGGGGGCGCGCATCGTGCAGTTGGAGGTCTACTCAACGATCACGACGAAGCAATGCGATGACACTCTGGCGGCGATACGCAAGGTCGAAGAGGCGTATCGCGCCTGACGGCTGCTCGGACGGAGGCTGAAACGATGCGTCTTCTGATCGCGATCACGCTTGCGGCGCTCGCGCCTGTCGCGTGCATGGCGCAGGACAACCTGCAGGAGAACCTGGTGGTCAACGGTGGCTTCGAGGACGGCTTCAACGGCTGGATCACCGACGTGATCGTCGGCCAGGTCGAGTTCATCCAGTGCGATGCGGTCGTGCACGGTGGAACGACCTCGATGCTGATGAGCATGGGCAAGGACGGTCGCGGCATCGCCCGCAGCTCCGCTTTCGACGTGGAGCCTGGGAAGAACTATAAGATCTCCGTGTGGGCGACCGCCGAGGGCGCCGCCTCGGAGATGGTGTATGCACGCATCCACTGGTGGAAGACCGAGCCGGGCGTGGCCAGCGACGAACTGATCAAGTCCGACACGCCGCACACCGGCGGCACCTTCGACTGGCAGGAGCTTACCGCCACGGTCGTCGCGCCCGCCGATGCGCACAAGGCCACGGTGCGGCTGGAGACCAGTGGCGACACGGGCGTGCTCAACTCCGAGACCGAAGGGCCCTTCTGGGTGCGCTTCGATGACCTCGTTGTCACACCGGCCGAGTAAGCTCGTGAGCGACCAGGCCACCATCCGGCCCGCACGTCCTGAGGATGCCGCTATCTGCGGCGAGATCGCCGTGGTGGCGTGGAGGGGCATCTTCGAGAGCTGGCGCGAGATACTTGGCGACGCGCTCTGGGAGCTTTTCTACGGCGACTGGGAGCTGCGCAAGCGCGCGAGCGTGGTCTGCCAACTCCGCGACTACGCGCGGATGGCGATCGTCAGCGAGCGCGGTGGGGAGGTCGTGGGCTTCCTCACCTGGCGGCTGCACCGCGACCGTGGCGTGGGGGAGATCTCCAACAACGCGGTCGATCCCGCCCATCAGGGACAGGGCATCGGCTCGGCGCAGGTGGAGTGGGCGCTGGAGCATTTCCGCAGCGAGGGGATGAGTGCCGCTCGCGTGTTGACCGGCGGAGACGATGGTCACGCCCCCGCACGCGCGATGTACCACAAGGCCGGCTTCGAACGCGCGCTGCCGAGCGTGGAGTGTTTCCTGGAGTTGTAGCTCTCCTCGCACTCCCGTTTCCGGTGATATGGGGCCGTTCGTGGAGCAGGCATTCCTGCCTGCTGCCGCTGTGACTTGGTCGGCATGCCATCAGCAAACGGGCGCGGCCATCGCTGGCCGCGCCCGTTTGCTGTTGTCGTCCTCCCCCTCGCCGGAACGGAGAGGGGGTCGGGGGGAGAGGTGGCCGTCAGTCCGCGTTCGCCGCGAACTCCGCGATGTCCACGACCTCGCCTGTCTCGCCCGACTGCACCAGCGCCAGGGAGATCAGCAGCGCGTTGAAGCCATCGCGGTAGGTGGCCGCGGGGGCGATGTCCACGCTGTCATCGAGACACGCCGCCGCCCAGTGGGCGTAGAGGTCCATCGTGAAGTCGTGGGTCTCGCCGAGGAACGAAGCGGACCACGGATCACGCGCCTGAGTCTTGTCGGGGTTCGGGCCGATGCCGAAGCGCACCTCGTTGCCGGTCGCGACCGCGGTGCCGTTGCGCCCGACGACGTCCAGGCGCTGCGGCACGCCGCCGCCGCCCATCGAGGAGGAGATGATGCCCACGGTCTGATGCGGGCCCTCGCCCAGCGCGATCTGCGCGCCGATGTACTCGATCGCGTTCACGTCGGCCCACACGTCGCGGCCCATCGTCGTGAAGACCTGCTTCGGCTCGCGGCCCGCGAGGAACGGGATCATGTCGATGTCGTGGCTGATGAAGTCCATGATGCCATCGAAGGGCTCGGGGCTCAGGTACTTCTCGCTCATCATCCCGCGCTGGCGGGCGAAGATGATCTGCAGCGGGTCGATCTGCTCGCACAGCTCCTTGACCTTGCGGTAGACGGGGCCGAAGCGGAGCTGGTAGGAGATGGCGGAGACGAGCCCTCGGCTCTCCACGCCCTCGAGCATCTCGCGCGCCTGCGCGACGCTCTTCGCCATCGGCTTTTCCGTCACGAGGTGCTTGCCCGCCTCGATGACCTGGATTGCGGTGTCGTAGTGGTAGGCGGTCGGCACGCAGATGCCGCAGCCGTCCAGCTCGTAATCGGCCATGAGCTGCTCGATGCTGCCCACCCACGGTACACCGAACTCCTCAACGATCGGCTTCGCGGCCTCCTGGACCATGTCGCAGATGGCAACGAACTCGATGTTCGGGGCGGCTGCGATGGAGCGGATGTGGCTCATCCCGCGCCCGCCTGCCCCGATCATCGCGACTCTCAGCTTGTCCATGTGGTGCACTCTCCTCAACGCGACTGCTCTCTGTGGCGAGCAACATGTTGCACGCGTATTCGACGCGGAGGAAGCCCGACCTCCCGTGGGGTTCGCAGGGAACCGGGGGAGCTGCGACGAAAGTTCCTCCGGTGATTGTGATGCCCGACCTACAGCAGAAGGCCGACAGGTTGCGGGAAGTCCTCCAGGAGATGGGCGGGGTGTTGATCGCCCTCTCAGGCGGCGTGGACAGCTCGCTCCTCGTCGACGTCGCGGGCGAGGTGCTGGGCGAACGTGTGCTTGCCGTCACAGCGCGCGGCCCGCTCTTCCATGAGTTCGAGATCGAACGCGCGACGGAGATCGCCGCGCGCGCGGGAGTTCGACACATGATCATCGGGTCCTGCCAACTCGACTCGCCGCAGGTGCGCGCCAACCCGCCCGATCGCTGCTACCACTGCAAGAAAGTGCTCTTCCAGCACCTGCTCGACCTCGCGCACGTGCAGGGGCTGCCGTGGATCGCGCATGGCGAGCAGCTTGACGACGCCGCAGCTTACCGGCCTGGCGCGCGCGCAGCGCAGGAGATGGGCATCCGCGCGCCGCTGGCCGAGGCCGGGCTGGGGAAGCAGGACGTGCGCGAGCTTTCCCGCGAGCGCGGGCTGCCGACGTGGGATGACCCGTCAATGGCCTGCCTTGCCACGCGTGTTCCCTACGGTGAGGAGCTGACTGAGGAGCGGCTGAGCCGCATCGCGGCCGCGGAGGATGCGCTGCGCGTGATGGGCTTCGAGGCGCTGCGCGTGCGCGACCACGACGGCCTTGCGCGCATTGAGGTCCCGGTCGAGCGCGTCGCGGAGCTGACTGCCGAGCCGGTGCGCGGACGCGTCTCCGAGCGCCTGCGGGAGCTGGGCTTCCGCTGGGTGACGGTGGACCTGGAGGGCCTGCGCTCGGGCAGCATGGACGCGCCCGGATGAGGCCCTCGCGGCTACTGCTGCTGGCCGAACAGGTTGAGCGCCTGGATCTGGGCCGCCGGGTACCACTTCACGTGCCCGTCCACGAACAGCACGTTGCAGCCGCCGTTGTGCGCGGGGGGCACGTCGGGAGTCACCAGGTTGACGTCCATCATCAGCCACGTGCCGGCCGGGTTGGGGATCTGATCGGGCATCATCCCGCCGAGCTTGTCGTTGTAGACGTAGCAGATGCCGCGCTGCTGGATCGCCTGCGGGGCCGCCGGGCAGATGAACATCTGCTTCGGCACGTCGCTTGACATCACGTTCGCGAGGTGATACTGATTCCGCGCCGGATGGGGCGGATCGGGCGGGTAGAACCACGCGCGCGGGAGGGGCTCGTCGGTCATCGTGCGCATCTGGAGCGCCAGGCCGATCTGCTGGAGGTTGTTCGCGCAGGCGGTCTGATGGGCCTTGGAGGTGCAGCCGAGGAACGCGTTGCCGCCACCGCCGAGGCTCGTCAGGATCGCCGTCACAACGAGCACCTCGGCCGCGGTGAAACCACGCCGTCGTCCGCGTCGGTTGAACACGTAGACCACCACCTCAGGGAGCTGTCCACTGACGATGATCGCTTGTGAAGTATACGCCTGCCTCAGAATGCCGTCAACGCGGTATTTCGCAGCGGGTAGGGCGCTTGTCCTCGCAATCGTCCTCGCCTGCGCCGCGTCCGCGCCGGCCTTCGCCGCGCGCGCTGTCGTGACCACCGAGCCGCGCACCGACCTGCGCACCGGCCCCAGCAAGGCCCACAATCGCATCACCGTCCTCCCGCCCGGCATCACGCTCTGGGCGAACGACTTCGTCGATGGCTTCTACCGCATCCCGCTCGCGCCGATCCTGCACGCATGGGTGTCGCAGGGCCACGTGAGGCCGCTCGACCGCTCCGTCGCATGCCCGGCCGTGCAGAGCCTGCGCGACATCTCCGTAAAGGGCATCGAGGCGGGCAGCGTGGTCGTGCTGCGGATCGCCAGGCCCGTGGCCTTCCGCGTCACGCAGGGGATCCAGCCGCCGACGCTCACGCTCGACCTCTTCGGCGTGCGGCTCGCGCGCTACGGCGTCCGCCAACTCCCCTCCGACCGCTGCACGTGGGCGATTGAGGCTGAGCAGGTCACCGACGGTTGGGCTCGGCTGACCTTCAACCTGACCTTTGCACAGCAGCGCGGATGGCGTGTGGCGCAGGGGGATGGCAGCCTGCAGCTCCTCATCCGCAGGCCCTACGAGACCGCTTCGCTCAGCGGCAAGGTCATCGTCATCGACCCCGGCCACGGCGGCTCCGACAGCGGCGCGGTTGGGCCGACGGGCGTGCGCGAGAAGACCGTGAACCTGCGCATCGCCGCGAAGCTCAAGAGCTTGCTGGAGGGCCGCGGGGCTGTCGTGCGGATGCTGCGCGACACGGACAGCGCCGTTGGCTCGGGCAGCACGCAGCGCGCCGAGCTTGAGGCGCGACTTGCCGCCAGCGATCAGCCGGACGCCGACCTCTTCCTGTCGGTGCACAACAACGCGGTCGGCTCGGGCAACGCCGCGAGCGCGTATGGCACCGAGACGTACTACTGGTCGCCGATGAGCGCCCTGCCCGCGCGCATCATGCAGAACCACCTGAGCGCGTCGCTCGGCACGAAGAACCGCTTCATCTCATGGCGACCGTTCTACGTGCTGCGCAGCAGCGACGTGCCGCGAGTGCTGGTCGAGTGCGCGTTCGTGAGCAACCCGACGGAGGAGGCGCGCATGAAGAGCGAGAAATTCGCGACCGCCGCCGCCAACGGACTCGCGATGGGCGTGGAGGAGTTCTTCCAGATCGTCGCCAATGTAGACTGACTGAGCCGACCGCCTGCCCATTCTGCCGCTGAGGTGAGCCTGCATTGAAGCTGCGCGTGTTGACGGGTGACATGGAAGGTTACGAGTTCGGCGCCACGGGGGAGGTGGTGACGCTCGGCCGCCGCGCTGAGAATGACATCGCACTCCCGCTGGATCCACGGGTGTCGCGCTTCCACAGCCAGATCAGCCGGGGGCCGGACGACCTCTGGCTGCTCGAGGACGTCGACTCGACCAACGGGACTTTCGTTGGCCGCCGCCGCATCTACTCCCCGACGCCGATCAATCCCAGCGAGCCCTTCAGGCTCGGCCGCACCTGGCTGGTGATCGAGGAGGAGCCGCCGCCCGGTGCGCTCGCCGCAGGCGCCGTTGTGCTGATTGAGGAGCCCGAAGAGCAGCCGAACGCGATCGTCTTCTCCGTGCAGCCCGGCGCCGAGGCTGAGCGCGAGTTGGACGCCGCCGAGCTTGCGCGCCGGCTCGGTGTGCTGCGCGACGTCTCCGCGGCCCTCGGCAGCACCCTCGACCTGTCGGAACTGCTGATCGAGCTTCTGCGCAGCATCATGCGCGTGGTGCCCGCCGAGCGCGCCTTCCTGCTGCTCTACGACGCGGAGACCAGCGAACTTGAGGCGCGCGCGGTCTGGCCCGTCACCGAGGGCGGCGGTGAGATGGCGATCAGCCGCAGCATTGTCGAGCAGGCCATCGAGCAGCACGCCACGCTCCTGCTCTCCGACGCGATGGCCGACGCGCGCTTCGGCGAGGTCGACTCGGTGCAGGACCTGCGCATCCGCTCGGCGATCTGCGCGCCGCTGCTGCGCGCGGGCGAGGTGCTGGGCGTGATCTTCCTCGACACCACCGCCGCCACGCACGTCTTCGATCGCGGCGACGCGGAGATCGTCAGCTCTATTGCCGCGCAGGCCGCGGTCGCGATCGAGAACGCGCGCCTCTACACCGAGCTGTTGCAGGCGTATGAGGGGCTGCAGCTTGCTCAGGAGCAGATGGTGCGGTCGGAGAAGCTGTCGATCATCGGCACGCTTTCGGCGACCGTCGCGCACGACATGGCTAACGTGGTCTCGCCGATGGTGACGGTCGTGGACCTCGCGCTCGAACGGGGCTTCGTGGACGAGCGCACCGAAGCATCCCTCGAGCGCCAGCTTCAGCGGCTGCTGGCGCTGGTCGAGCGGCTGAAGTCATTCGCGCGGCCCGAGGCGCTGCAGATGGAGCCGACTGACCTCAACGAGGTGGTGGACGGCGCGCTCTCGCTGATCCGCACGGAGGTGCATCACGAGGGCGTGGAGCTCGACCTGCAGCTTGCGGACGACCTCCCGCTGGTGCAGGCGGTGCCGACGCAGCTCGACCGCGTGGTGCTGAACCTGGCGTTGAACGCGATCGAGGCGATGGAGGACGAGCCGAAGACGCTGCTGATCGAGACGGAGTTGGATGGCGACGAGGTGGCGCTGTCGGTGACGGACACCGGGCCGGGCATCCCGCCGGAGCAGCAGGCGCGGCTGTTCGAGCCGTTCTTCACCACGAAGGAGACCGGGACGGGGATGGGCCTGTTCTCCTGCCGCCGGATCGTTGAGGAGGAGCACGGCGGCGCGATCGAGGTGGACTCGCGCGTCGGTGAGGGCACAACCGTCACCGTGCGCCTGCCACTGGGGACGCAGGCGCCGGCGAAGACATAGCAGGGCGCAGACGCTGGGAGGGGGAGAGAGATGATGCGGAAGATCATCCTGTGCGTGGCGCTTGCGTGCGCGGCGCTGAGCGGCTGCACGCGTGTGCAGCCGCCTCCGGCTGGGTCTGCCGACGAGCCCGAGAATCGCATCGCAGAGGGCGAGCCGCATCTCGACTTCTTCGGCCCCGTAGACCGCAGGGACTTCGCCGAAGTCGCGACCGTCTACGCCCTCAGCACCTGGTGGCGTGAGGCGTCCTGGCAGAGCAACCACCCGGACGTCCACCCGGTTGATGTAGAGTTCTCGGGACGACAATTCCTCGGCAACACGCTCGTTCCTGAGAGGGGCGTCTACCTCGTCGATGCCCATGTCACCTCGTCCTGGTGGAAGCAAGACTGCGACCTGGTGATGGTGCTGGAGCCGCTCCGGCTGCCCAACATGGACGCCGGCCCCTACGAGCCCCTGCTGATCCTCGATGGTGGGTACAATGGGCGCGGGATCGACCGCCGGCTCGTGGACCTGGGCGTAGACGCCCCGCGGATGGCGCTGATGTTCGAGGACCACAGCGCCGGCAACATGACGTCGTGCACACAGACCCAGCTCCACCTGTATCACGACGGCCACTTCGTCTGCGTCTTCGACGAGACGACGCTCTGGGAGCACATGCCGTGGGGCGACGCGTCATGGAACGACACGAAGCTCGAGTTCCGCGATGGAACTCGCGAGTTGAAGGATATCGCGGTCACCGCGCACGTCGAGAAGTGGCACGGAAGCCCCGACTGGAGCCAGCCGAAGCACGAATACGACAATCCGGACTACTACCAGACCATCGACGAGGACCGAACGTGGGTCTTCGTCTGGGACGGGGAGCGCTACGTGGGGGAGATCGACGTGGACGAGGAAGGCTGATGTGTCGCGCCATCTGCGTTCCGGTGCTGGGAAGTCCGCAACACATATCAGGAGGACACGAAATGGTGAAGATCGCAGTGCTTGGCGCGGGCAGTCACAACCGCGCGTTTCATGGCCCCGCGCTCAAGTACATCAAGCAGGACAATCCCGACGCGGTTGAGCTGGTCGCGGTCTGTGACATCGACGAGGAAAAGGCCCGCCGCTACGCCGAGGACTTCGGCTTCGCGGCGGTCTACACCGACCTCGACCGGATGCTCGCCGAAGAGGAGATCGACGGGCTGGCGGCCATCACGCCGGTGCCGCTGACCGAGGAGATCGCGACGAAGCTGCTGCCGGTCGGCATCCCGCTGGTGATTGAGAAGCCCGCCGGGGTGGACGCCGCCGCCAATCGGCGCCTCGCGCAGGTGGCGCGCGAGACCGGCACGCCCCATATGGTCTCGCTGAACCGCCGCTTCGGCCCCGCCATGGTGAAGGCCCGCGAGTGGATCGCGACGAACGCCGCGGATCGGCCGCCGAAGCTGGGCATCGCCCGGATGCTGCGCCACAATCGCACCGAGGACTCCTTCCGCACCTCCACCGGCATCCACCTCGTGGACGCGACGCTGTCGGTGATGGGCCGCCCGCTGAGTGTGCGCGGTGGCAACGATCCCGCCGAGCACGAGGGCGTCTTCTACACGCGCGGGGAGATCGGCACCGAGCTTGGCACCGCCTGCTGCTTCCTGCTCCCGACCGTCGGCGTGCTGCAGGAGAGCTACGAGTTCTACGGCCGCGACTACAGCGTGCAGGTGGACGATATGGCCTGCTCGCTGCGCATCTTCGACGACAAGGAGATGGTTGTTGACTGGCAGGCGCCCGAGGGCATGCCGCCCGCGTGGCTCAACGGCACGGTGGGGGAGATGCAGGCGTTCATCGACGCGATCGAGGGGCGCGGGCCGTTCTGGCCGACGCTGGACGACTCGCTGCTCTCGATACTCACGGCGGAGGCCATCGCGGCCGGTGGTGACTCGACGATCAGCGGCTGAGGCGGCGCGTGGGGAGCGCGGGCGGCCGCGATCAGTCCTCCTGCCGCTCGATGCTGAAGATGACCGTGCCGCCTCCTGTCATCTCGCATGGGTCAAGGCACTGGACATACGCCTTGCCATCCTCGCGGTCCTTGTGTGCGAGGCCCATCTGTTCGGGCTTGACGCCTTTGGCGAGAGCGACGTGGTAGGGGATTATCGACGCGAATGAGTGCATGCAGCCGGCAGTAGTCTCCTGCAGGTTCAGGCGGAAACCGTTGTTCAGCACGATCGTGTCGCCCACCTTGTAGGCGGGGCAGCGACCGTTGATCTTCTCGACGCGGATGACGAGTTTCATGCCACCGTCTCCTTGTGTCCGACAGGATGCAACCCACTCTGCGCCTCAATCGGCGACCGCACCGATCGCCGGCATCAGCAAGGCGCCCAGCCAGAAGCCCGCGACGAACGCCGTGGCCATGAGCGCGCTCACGCGCAGCGGCATGGTCGCCCGTGGCACGCCGTCCGGGGCGGGCGACCACGCGCCCGGGCGCACGAGCCACCACGAGACGACCAGCAGCATCACCGGCAGCGCGAGCGACATCGTCGGGACCGCGAATGGCGGCAGGGACTCCAGCGCCCCCGTGAAGCGGGCGTCCATCGTGATCACCATAGTGCCAAGCAGCGTGCCGAACCCCGCAACGCCGCCGAGGGCCAGCAGGCCGGTCATGGTCCCGCTGCTCGCGCCGCGCTGGCGTGCCAGCGGCCGATACAGCGCGATGAGCGCGAAGCACGTCAGGGAGAACGCCAGCGCCGCCGGTGCGACCACCAGCAGGCCGTGCAGGTGCGCGGCATAGTCCACGGAGTTCCCGCCGAGCCGCGTGTAGAGGGCCAGCGTTGCCACTCGAGTGGCGAGCGTCGCCGCCAGCAGCAGCACGCTTGAAGCCAGCAGCGCCCCCAGCCGCCCCCACCAGACGCGCCGCCACGAGACCGGGAGCTGGAAGCCGATGTGCGCCTGGTCGGCGGGGTCCCGCTCCTGCGCGTATCTCGGCGACAGAAGCTCAGTCCAGACGAGTATGCCCGTACTCGCCACGAGCACCATGCCGATGGTCTGGGCAACTGTCGGCCCCGTCAGCAGGCTGATGCGATCGGGCTCCCCGCCGGTCACCCACGCCCAGCCCGCTGTGCCGAGCTCCATGACCGTGCCCAGCGCCATCAGCGCCACGAAGATCGTCAGCGCCAGTTGCAGCGCGCGCTTGAGCCACGGGAGCTTCGGCGCCAGACCGCCGGGCTGCATCAGCCCGAGTGCAGCGATCGGTGGCAGCAGATCCGTGAGGTACCAACGCGGTCGCGAGGGCTGCGTGTGTGTGAATTCGGCGACGGGCATCGGGCGTCCCGCGCGTATCCGCTCGATCCCGAGCCAGACCGTCCACGCCAGCGCCACGACCAGCAGGGCAGCGCCCGCCAGCAGCGGCGGCAGCGCGTATGCCTGCGTGCGCACGAGGTTGATGCGGGTGAACGTCATCGCGAACGGGATCCAGGCCAGAAGCGACAGAGCCGTCGTCACGCTCTTCCCCGCCGAGGGATAGAGCCGCCTCCCTGCCCGCTCAGCCAGCGCCTGCACGCCGAAGACTGCGAGAAAGGCCGGGATCGCTGCAAGCGACCACGAATCGAGCAGCGGCGGCAGCTTGCTCGCCGCTCCCGCCTGGACGAGCAGGAGCGCGAGCAGCGGCTGCAGGACGAGCCCCGCCGCGATGAACTTCGCGGCGGCGATGCCACGGCCGGCCATCTCCGCGAGGGTCAGATCGCGCTCACCGATCGGCAGGAGCGAGCGCAGTGAGGGAGACCCGGGTGCGCCGCCAGCCCCCAGTGCGAAGAACGCCAGCAGCCCCGGGAGGCCCCACAGAAGCTGCAGGCCCACGATCATCCACAGGTGGGCGTCCCCGCGCCCGAGCATGATCCGCGTGAACACCTCGGCCTCGGACCAGGTCACCATCGGCCAGCGCATCGCGGCCACGAACGCGAGGAAGATCAGCAGGATCGCGCTCACAATCAGCCGCTGCTTCCGCCGCGAGTGGATCAGGCCCCCCAGCCAGCTCATCCACGACACGCGGTAGTGCTCGGCGTGACGCACACGCAGCACCGAGTTGCGCGTGAGCCACTCGGACCTCGTCAGTTGCTGCGCCATGCGCCAACTCACCTCCCGCGGCGTCAGTGCACGATGCCTACGATCGTCCAGATGACCGAGCCAGACAGAAGCGCCCCGAGCAGTGCGAACGCGTAGGCGAAAATCGCGCGCGCCACCGCGCCCGTGCTCAGGGCGCCGTCGGCATCAACTGGCCACGATGCCGGGTCCCACCACTGGCGCGACAGAGGCAGGCCCACCGCGAGCCACACGAGCAGCATGATCCCGAGGATCTGCGACAGGTGCGCCTGTGCCTGGAAGCCATGGTCGAAGTCGAGCGAGATCGTCACCAGAACGGGCGTCATCACCCCGGCGATGAACGCCGCCCAGCCGAGACAGCCGAGTCCGGCGATGGGCAGCGGGAGGGCCTTGCGCGCCCGGTGCAGCATCGGCGTGATGATGAAGAGGACCAGCGAGAAGGTAGCCGCGACCGCGACGCCTGTCACCAGGAAGGTCGGGGACACTCTTAGTGCCTCGGCCAGAGGCACGTTCGGGTCGATCGCCGCGCGCAGGTACTGCAGGACGAGCAGCGTCGCGACGCCGCCGGCAGCCATCACGAGCCAGACGAGAGGCAGCGTCAGGAGTCGCTCGCGCCACACGCGCGAGGGCGCCACGGGTAGCGTGTCGCCGATGGATCGCCGAGATTCGTTGGCGGCCATGCTCCTGCCCGCCCACGGCACATAGCCCGCTGACGCCTCCGGCCAGAGCGCGATTCCCGCGCCGCCGATCGCCAGAGTGAACGCCGCAGCAGGGATGGTGCCGAAGAAGTCGAGCACGAACGGGTCGAGCTGTTGGCCGCTCGCAGGCTGCAGCACGGCGGCGATGGCGGCGTATGTGAGCGCGATGGCCTGGATGACGAAGCCCGCGATCACGCAGATCGCGACGGTCCGTGCGGCGAAGACCACCAGGGACAGCAGCCACGCTGTGCGCCGCCCGCGCATGCCGCCGAGGCCGCGAGTGGCCATCGCGAGGTAGTCGCCGAACGCCACCGTGCGCGCCTGCGCGGGAGTCGTCGGGATGCCCTCCGGCAGAGGCTTCTGAGTCGGGCCGGGCAGGAGGCGACGCTCCAGCCGCCTGACCGCAGGCAGCGCCTGCAGCAGCGCGAGCGCCACCACGCCGGTGAACGGTAGGATCATGGCGCCAACCGACCACGGCGCAACACCTGACGCGACAGGATAGACGCGGGACGCGAGCAGCATGCCGCCGATACCGAGGAGCACGAACGCCACGAAGCGCTGCGTAGCGAGGCCGGTGCGGCCCCAGCGCGCGGCGCTGGCGATGCGCACGCTGGCGATCATCATGGCGACCTGCAGCATCATGGCGCCGATGAACCAGGGGTCGATGAGCGATGGCGGCGCGGTCACGAGGTTCGCCGCAACCATGATCAGCCGCGCGATTGCCAGCATCCCAAAGACCGCCAGCGCCTGCACCCCGAAAGCCGCGCCGCGCCCCGCCAGCTTCGCGGTCACGACGCTGCGCCAGTGCAGTGGCAGCGCCCCGGTGACCGGTGGGCCGCTCAAGCCCTGCGAGAGAATGTACCTGTTGTCCCAGTTCAGCCAGCCCGTCAGCAACGCGGCACCCGCCACAATGATCCCCGCCAGCGCCCAGAGCAGCCACGCGAGCACGGAGACGGGCGTGACCGGCACGTCGCGCCACGCGACCAGTTCCGATCGGGCGGCGCCGCAAGTGAGCAGCAGCCAGAGGAACACGGGAAGCGCCACGGCCCACAGCCAGCAGCCGCTCAGGCGCCGCGTGAGGCCAGAGCGGCGGTAGGCGTCCAGCCACGCCCCCCAGTGCAGGGCGTGGCGGAACTCAAGCGCCATCAGGCGCGCGCGGGCAGAGCGCTCCGAATCGCTCACCGCTCCGCCTCCCCGCGCTCGGTTACCGCAATGAAGAAGTCCTCCAGGCCCAGGCGCGCGGCCTCCCACGAGTCCGCGCCCGCATCCGCCGCGATGGCCGCCGCGCGCTCGTCGGTGAACTCCGTCAGCACCACGCGCAGGTCCGGGCCGATGCGCTCAACAGAGAGGATGCCGTCGCCGGTGGGGACCGCCGCCTCACCCGCGCCGCGCAGGTGTACCTCGCGCACGTGTTCGGTCAGCTCGTCAACGCGCCCCTGCAGCAGCGTGCGGCCCTCGTCGATGATGCAGATGTGATCGCACAGGCCCTCAAGCTCGTCGATGAGGTGCGAGGCCATGAGGATCGTCGCGTCCTCGGCCTCCAGGATCTCCAGCATCGTGCTCATCAGCCGACGCCGCACCACCGCGTCGAGGTTGCCCGGCTCGTCCATGATGAGCAGCTCCGGGTGCCGCGAGAGCGCCATCACGAGCTGGAACTGCAGGTGCATGCCCGGCGAGAGCGAGCCGACCGTCTGCTCCATCGGCAGCTTGAAGTAGCCCAGCAGCCGCGCGCAGCGCTCGTCATCCCACGTCGGGTAGAACCCCCCGATGAAGTCGAGGTGGTCGCGCAGCGTCATCCAGTCGTAGAGGAGGATGTGCCCGCCGACGTAGGCGAAGCGCGCCTTGGTCTCCGGGGAGGGCTCGAAGCCGACCTCCTCTCCGAGCATACGGATCACGCCGCGGTCGCGGCCGAGGAGCCCGGTGATGCAGTCGAACGCGGTGGTCTTGCCCGCGCCGTTGCGCCCGAAGAGCGCGTAGAACGAGCCGCGCGGCACGTCGAAGCTCAGGCCGCGCAGGGCCGTCACCCGCCCGTAGCTCTTCTGCAGGTCGCGCACGCTCAGAACGACGTCATTCGCCACGATCGATCCCCTCCATCACGTCCTCGAATGTGCGGCGGAGTTGGTCGGGGGAGAGGCCTGCGCGCCGGGCACGCTCGAGCAGCCCGCGCAGCGTGCGCGCGAATGCCTCGCGTGCGGGCATCGCGACCTCGGGCGGCGGTTCGGCCACCACGAGGCGTTCATCGCTCGGAGCGCGTTTCGCGACGCCCTCGGACAGCAGCAGTTCGTAGGTCTGCTCGACAGTGTTGGGGTTGACCTGAAGCTGGAGGGAGAGCTCGCGCACATCGGGCAGCGCGGAGCCCGGTTCGAGGGCGCCGCTGAGTGCGCGCAGAGTGATTGCGTCGGCGATCTGCCGCGCAACCGGCACACCACTGCGGAAGTCGATCTCGATGATCACCGTCAGACACCCCCCATCCGTGATCGCCGGATGAACGCGTTGTCAGTCGAGCACGCAGCCGCCCTGTCCGCCGGCGCGGACGGAGCCGATGATGACCGGCTTCTCTCCGACCGCGGAGAGCACCTCCAGCGCGCGGTCGGCGTCCGCCTCGGCGACCGCGAGGGCCATGCCGATGCCGAGGTTGAAGGTGCGGCGCATCTCCGACTCGGCGACGTTGCCGGTGCGCTGGATCAGCTCGAAGATCGGCAGGCGCTCGAAGCTGGACATGTCCACCTGGGCGGTGAGGCCGTGCGGGATGCCGCGGGCGATGTTCCCGCCCATCCCGCCGCCGGTGATGTGCATGATCGAGTGGGGGAGGGGCCCCTCGTCGAAGAGCTTGACCAGCGAGCCCGCGTAGATGCGCGTGGGCTCCAGCAGCTCCTCGCCAAGCGTCAGGCCGAGGCCGCCAGGGTCCACGTCGAGCGGCAGCTTGGCGGTATCCAGCAGCACGTAGCGCGCCAGGGAGTAGCCGTTGCTGTGCAGGCCGGACGCGGGCAGGCCGATGAGCACGTCTCCGGCCGCGACCGCTGAGCCGTCAATGACGCGTTCGCGCTCCAAAACGCCGACCGCGAAGCCGACGAGATCGTACTCGCCCTCGGCGTAGAGGCCCGGCAGTTCGGCGCTCTCGCCGCCAAGGAGCGAGCAGCCGGCGATGCGGCAGCCCTCGGCCACGCCGCCGACGATCTCCGCGACGACCTCGGGGATGAGCTTGCCGATGCCGACGTAGTCGAGGAACAGCAGCGGTCGCGCGCCCTGGCAGACGATGTCATCGACGCACATGGCGACGCAGTCCTGGCCGATGGTGTCATGCTTGTCGAGCGCGAAAGCGATCTTGAGCTTGGTGCCGACGGAGTCGGTGCCTGCGACGAGCACCGGTTCGGCAAAGTCGCCGCCGAGGCCGCTCATGCCGCCGAAATCGCTGAGGCCGCTGATGACCGCGGCGGTGTGCGTGGACTTCACGGCGGCCGTCATCAGCTCGACCGCGCGCTCACCCGCATCGATGTCCACGCCCGCGTCCTTGTATGTCGCACCGTCGCTCATGGTGATCTCCCGCTGCACGTCCGGGCCAAACGGCTGGGCTCTACGCCTTCGCGGGCTCCTTCTCCAGGTCGAACTTCGTCACCCGCAAGTCCTCGGGGACGACGATCGGGTAGTCGTTGTTGAAGCACGCGGTGCAGAAGTTGGTCTTCGGCAGACCGACGGCCTTCACGAGGTTCGGCAGGTGCAGGAAGTCCAGCGAATCCGCGCCGAGGTGCGCGCGGATCTGCTCCTTGTTCATGCGTGCGGCGATCAGTTCCGAGCGTCCGGCGGAGGTGTCGATGCCGTAGAAGCACGGGTACTTGATCGGCGGGCAGGAGATGCGCAGGTGGATCTCGCGCGCCCCTGCCTCGCGCAGCAGTCCGATCTCCGGCCCGGTGGTGGTGCCGCGCACGATGGAGTCATCGACCACAACGAGCCGCTTGCCCGCGATGGCCTCGCGCAGCGGCGTGAGCTTCATGCGAACGCCCAGCGCGCGCAGCCGCTGGCTGGGCTTGATGAAGGTGCGGTGGATGTAGCGGTTCTTGATGAAGCCCTCACCGTAGGGGATGCCGGAGACCTCAGCGTAGCCGACGGCGTGGGGGATACCCGTTTCGGGTACCGGCATGACCATGTCGGCGTCCACCGGCGCCTGACGGGCGAGCATGTGTCCCATGCGCACGCGCGACTGGTAGATCGAGCGACCGTAGATGTGGCTGTCGGGGCGCGCGAAGTAGATGAACTCGAAGATGCAGCAGGCCTTGCGCTCCGGCTCCATCACCTGCACGGACTCCATGTGCCCGGGTGTGAGGCTGACGATCTCGCCCGGCTCGACCTCGCGGACGTATTCCGCGCCGATCGGGTGCAGCGCACAGGTCTCGGAGGCGATGACCCACGAGTCGCTGTTGAGTCGGCCGATGCACAGGGGGCGGACGCCGTGCGGGTCGCGCACCGCGATCAGCTTGCCGGGCGTGATGATCCCGAGCGAGTAGGCGCCCTCCATCTTGTGCATCGCGTCGGCGATGGCGTCCTCAATACGCTCCTGCGGCGAGCGAGCGATGAGCTGCGTGAGGACCTCGGTGTCGCTGGTGGCCTGGAACTGCGCGCCCTCGCGTTCGAGTTCGTCGCGCAGCGCCTTGGCGTTGACGAGGTTCCCGTTGTGCGCGACGGCGATCGGGCCGCTGGAGTGCTCGGCCATGAAGGGCTGGGCGTTCTCGATTACGTTTGAGCCCATCGTGGAGTAGCGCACGTGCGCGAGACCCACGTCTCCCGCGAGCCGGGCGAGGTCGGCGTCATCGAAGACCTCGGTGGCGAGGCCCATTCCGGTGTGAACGTTGATCTCCCCGTCCACGCCGACGGCGATGCCGGCGCTCTCCTGACCGCGGTGCTGGAGGGCGAAGAGCCCGAAGTAGCACAGCCGCGACAGGTCGTCGTGGCCCGGTGAGAGTATGCCACAGACCCCGCAGGCATCTCCCCAGAGTCTCTCATGGGTGCGGCTCATGCACGCCTGGCAGTGCGGATGCAGCTCGTTCATTGTGTCTCCTCACGCACACGCCTGTCGCTGTCGAGGACGTTCTCGGCCTGCTGCTGCGTCATCTCATCGAGGCGCCGGGCGATCTCGGGGTCACTCAGCGCGATGATGCGCGCGGCCAGCACGGCCGCGTTCTTCGCTCCGTCGATCCCGACGGTCGCGACCGGCACGCCCGACGGCATCTGCACGATGGCGTAAAGCGCATCGACGCCCCGCAAAGCGGTGGCGTCGATGGGCACGCCGATGACCGGCAGTCGCGTGTGCGCGGCGACCACGCCCGGAAGCGCGGCGGCGGCGCCCGCGCCAGCAACGATGACCTGCAGCCCGCGCGCCGCCGCTCCCGAGGCGTGTTCGGCCACGAGTTCGGGAGTGCGGTGCGCGGACATGATGCGGACCTCGCAGGGGATGCCCAGCGTGCCAAGCAGGTCGGCGCACGGGCGCATCACAGCGAGGTCGGATTCGCTGCCCATCACGATGGAAACCAGCGGCAGATCAGTTGGCATCTGCTCAATCGCTCCCCAGGACGTTCAGGTTGAGCCGAATTGCGGCTTCCCCCCTTTGCCGAGCGGCCATCCCCACCCGGGATGGCGCCTACTCAGCCTGAACCGCGCGCTCGCCGATGTCGGTTCGGAAGTACATGTCCTCAAAGTCGATGTGCCCGACGGCGCGGTAGGCCCTGTCGCGGGCCTGAGAGAAGGTCGCCCCGAGCGCGGTGACGCCGAGGACCCGGCCACCGTTCGTGAAGTAGCGTCTGCCCATGCGCTCGGTACCCGCGTGGAAGATTATGGCGTCCTCGCCGGCACGGGCCTCCTTCAGGCCGGTGATGTCACAGCCGGTGGCGTACTTGCCGGGGTAGCCGCCCGAGGCGCAGATGACGCAGACGGCCCTCTCATCGCGCCAGACGGCCTCGACCTCCGACAGCCGCTCCTCGGCGGTTGCGAGCAGCAGCTCGACGAGGTCGCTCTCGAGCCGCGGCAGCACTACCTGGGTCTCGGGGTCGCCGAAGCGGCAGTTATACTCAAGCAGCCGCGGGCCGCTCTCGGTGAGGATCACGCCCGCGTAGAGCACGCCCGAGTACGGCGTGCCCTCGGATGTCATCTGCTCGACGGTGGGGCGGACGATCTCGCTGATGACCCGATCGAAGACCTCCTGCGTCACCACCGGCACGGGGGAGTAGCAGCCCATGCCGCCGGTGTTCGGGCCCTCGTCGTCGTCGTAGATGCGCTTGTAGTCCTGCGAGGGGACCATCGGGACGATCGTCTCACCGTCGCAGAAGACTTTGATCGAGCACTCCTGTCCCTCGAGGAACTCCTCGACGACGACGCGGTCGCCGGATGCGCCGAACTCGCGATCGACCATGCAGCGGTCAACCGCGTCCAGCGCGTCATCTATGTGGTCCGCCACCACGACGCCCTTGCCGGCGGCCTCCCCGTCGGCCTTGACGACGATCGGGGCGCCCTGCCGGCGGATGTACTTGCGGGCCGCTTCTGCGTCGTCGAAGACCTTGAAGGCTTTGCCCGGCACGCCTGCGCGCTCGGTCAGCTCGTTGGTGAACGCTTTGGAGCCCTCGAGGCGGGCGGCGGAGGCGTTGGGGCCGAAGATGGTCAGTCCGCGGCTGCGGAAGTGGTCGCAGACGCCTGCGATGAGAGGTCGCTCGGGACCCACGATAGTCAGGTCGATGCCCTTCTCCTCGGCGAAGTCGCCGAGCTTCTCGATGTCATCGGGCTTGATGGAGACGCACTCCGCGACACGGCCGATGCCGCCGTTGCCGGGGGCGCAGAACAGCTCGTCGCAGTGGGGGCTCTGTGAGATCTTCCAACACAGTGCGTGCTCGCGACCGCCGGACCCGATGACAAGTATCCTCATACGCTTCCCTCTGCTTCCCGCGTGGTGTCCACTGTCCCGGCCGTCTCAGTTTCCATAGACTTCGGCCTCACGAGCGGCGCTGATATTCTCGAAAATGCGCGAGTCCTGCTTGAAGCCGAACTTCACGGTGCCGACCGGGCCATTGCGGTGCTTGGCGATGATCAGCTCCGCGACATCGATCTCGCCGCGGTACTGCTCGCGCCCCTCGCTCGCCTTGGCCTTGGCGGCTTCCTCGACCTCCTCGGCATCTTTCTTCCGCTGGTAGTAGCTCTCGCGGTAGAGCATGCAGACGATGTCGGCCTCGGCTTCGATCGAGCCTGACTCGGCGAGGTCGGAGAGGATCGGGCGCTTGTCCTCGCGCCGCTCGACGTTCCGTGAGAGCTGTGAGCCGAGCACGATCGGGATGTTGAGTTCGCGCGCAAGCGACTTCATCGCGCGGGCGACCTCACCGATCTCCTGGTGGCGGTTCTCCGACCGCTGCGCCCCGGTCGTGACGAGCTGGAGGTAGTCCACGCAGATCAGGCCGATGTCGTGCTGCAGCTTCATGCGCCGCGCCTTTGAGCGCATCTCCATGATGGAGATGCTGGGCGTGTCGTCGATGAACATCTTCGCCTTGTCGATGAAGTCCACGGCGTGGACGACGCGCTTCCAGTCCTCGCCGCGCGCCTGGCCCTTGCGCAGCCGCCACGAGCTGATACGTGCGCGGCCGCACAGGAGCATCTCCGCGAGCTGTGAGGCGGACATCTCAAGGCTGAAGATGCCCACCGCGGCGGGCTTCTTCGAGTTGAGTGCCGCGTTCATCGCGACGTTGTTGATCATCAGCGAAGTTTTGCCCATCGACGGGCGTCCTGCGATGATGACCAGGTCGCCGTTCTGCAGGCCCGCGGTCATCTGATCCCAGTCGCGCAGCCCGGTCGGGATGCCCGTGACCGAGTCGCCGCGCCGCGAGGTCTCCTCGAGGAAGCGGAAGGTCTCGTGCACGAGCGGCCCGATCTCCTCGTACTCGCGTGAGGAACGCTGCTGCGCGATCTCGAAGATGAGTTGCTCGGCCTCGTCGAGTGCAAGCGTGAGTTCTTCAGGATTGTCGTACCCGAGTCCCTGGATCTCCCCGCCGGCAGTGATCAGCCGGCGCAGGACGGCTTTCTCGTGCACGATAGTGGCGTAGCGGATGACGTGCGCGGTGGTCGGCACCTCGCCGATGAGGCGCGTGAGGTACTCGCCGCCGCCGACCGCCGCGAGCTGTTCGCGGCGACGCAGCTCCGCGCCGACCGTGACGACGTCCACCGGGTCGCCGGCTTCCTCGAGTGCGTGGATGGCCGCGAAGATGCGGCGATGAGCCTCGCGGTAGAAGTCCGCTTCCTCCACGATGCTCATCGCCCGGCTGACCGCGCCGGATTCCATCAGCATGGCGCCGAGCGTGGCCTGTTCGGCCTCAAGGTCCTGCGGCGGTAGCCGGTCGGACATTCTGTCTTGCGCAGGCCTGCGTTCGGCCATCCGGGTCTCCTGTGCGAGTGTGCGCCGATTATCTCAGCGCGCCCGCCGTGCTCTGTCGCTTGAGTTGGCTACGCTTCTTCGGCCTCTTCCTCGGCCTCGTCGGCCTCTTCCTCCGCCTCTTCGGCGTCGGCTTCCTCTTCGGCGACGAACTCCTCCGCCGCCTCTGCGAGGATATCCTCGACGCTGCGCTCGTCATCCTCTTCGAGCGCGATGACGCGCACCGGCAGCTCGACGTCAACGTCCTTGTAGATGCGCGCGCTGATCAGGTAGGTGCCGATCTCGCGGATCGGCTCCGGGATGTCGATGTCGCGGCGGTCCACGATCACGCCGAGTTGCTCCTCGACTGCTTCGGCGATCTGGGCGGTGGTGACGGAGCCGTGCAGCCGGCCGCCCTCACCGGTGGGGGCACGCACGGCGATGCGCTTGGTCCGCAGCTCTTCGGCCTTGTCCTGCGCGACGACGCGCTTCTGATCGTCCCTGCGGGCGATCGCGTCGCGGCGGCTCTCGAGGTCCTTGATGGCGCCCTTACTCGCCTGGACGGCGAGGCGGCGGGGCTCGAGGTAGTTGCGCAGGTAGCCGTCGGCCACGTCGATGATCTCGCCCTCATGCCCAACACGCGGAATGTCTTTGAGCAGTATGACCTTCATCACTGTCCTCCTGGTGCCTATGGCCGGCAGTAACGTCTCCACGGCCACGGGCGCGTGGAGCCTGACGGCTGGGATATCACTGTGAGACGCCGCGCGGCCGCGCTCTGAGGCCGGCCGCCGCTATCTCATCGAGTCAGATCGCCCCGGGAGCGGGGCGCGGGATGGTTAGAAGTCGCCCTGGTAGCGTATCCCCACCATGGGGTCGGTTCCGTGGAACATGCGCTCGAACCCGAAGAGCAGCCGGTACTGCTCGTGGAAGTTCATCCTGTACCTCAGGTCCAGCCGCGGCGTGTCGAGGTTGTAGAGCTCGCCCTCGAGGCCCTGTCCGTGACCGACGGCGTGCTCGTAGCCCACACCCGCCTGCCCGCCGAACATGCCGACTCGGGCAACGCCGCCCCCCACCGGCTGGGCGAATTGCAGGTCAAGCATCGGATCATCCTCGATGTCGCGCAGGCCCAGCCGCAGGTAGTACGGGTTTCCTGGTTTCGGACGGATGTCATATGCCGCGTCCGCCCGTACGCCCTCGCCCTCGATGTACCGGAACTCCAGCCTCGGGCGTACGTCAATCTCCGTGAATATCTCCTGCGTCTGCCGCACCGTCTCCATGGTGCCCTCGACGTCGGTCAGCACGCGCTGCGCCTGCTCGATCGTCTCGCGGCCCGCCACGGCCGCCTGGCGTCCCTCATGGACCGCGACGCGCAGGTCGTCGTTGACCTGCGTGTCCGTCAGCAGGCCCTCGGCAGCCGCGGAGGCGGACTGCAGCGACTCGGTGGCCTTGCGAATGTTCTCCAGTGACGCCCGGATGCTCGAGGACATCTCCTCGTCCGTCGCCAGCTTCTCCATGCTCGCCGAGACCTGCGCGAGGTTCTCCGACGCCTGGCGCAGATTCGCGACGGCCGCCTCCGAATCTTCATCGATGGTCGTGTTCTCGGCCGTCTCCCGCACGGTCGCGGCCACCGCCGCCATATCCTCAGTCGCCACGCGAACGTTGTCGCCCGCCGCGGCCATCTGAGCCGCAATCGGGCTCGTCGCAAGCATCTTCTCGACCTGGCGTGCGCTCGACTCAACCGCGGCCGAGGCAGTGATCAGGTTCTGCATGATCGCGGCCAGCCGCAGCTCATTGCTCTGCCCGGCCCGCGCGACCGTATCGACCACGCCGACCAACTTCTGGGAGATCAGCACGGCCTGCTCGGTCGACTTGCGCAGGTTGGCGACGGTGCCCTTGAAGTCCTCCTGCAGCGCTACGTCCGTCACCATGGAGTTGAAGGCATCCACGCTTATGCGCGCGGAGCCGATCAGCTCGCGCATCTCCTGCATCACGACCTCGGCGCTGCTGGCGCCACCGCCGCCGACCACGGCTCCCGCCTCGAGGCGCTTGCGCGGCCCCTTCGCGTCCTCCGGGCGGATGATCGAGACGTACTTGTCGCCCACCAGCGCGCCCTGCCGGACTTCGAAGCGATCGGAAGCGAACAGGATCGTGTCCGCCTCGATCGTCATGGTGACCGCCGCGGGCTTGCCCGGGAAATCCTTGTGCTGCCGCAGTTGGATGCGCGTAACTCGACCGACCTCCACGCCGCCGAGGCGCGCCGGTGAGCCCTCACCGAGGCCCTGCACGTCAGCGAACTGCGCGGTGACCTGGTACGCGCCTAGGTTCCGCAGCGCATCGCTGAGGAAGATCGCGGTTCCCACCGCGAGCAGAACCACTATGATGACGAGCAGACCCACCTTGGCTTCAGCCGACAACGTCAATCACCCCGGTCGGGGTCGAACAATGCTCCGTCATCTCTCCGGCGCCCAGCCCGTGCACGAAACGGTGCACTATCGGCAGGTCGGACGCGCGCATGTCATCGGGGGTGCCGATGAGCTGCACGCCCCTGTCGTGGAGCATCAACATGCGATCACAGATACCCAGCAGGTTCGAGACGTCGTGCGAGACCATCACCGCGGTCGAGCCTGTGTCGGTGCTCACCTTCTTGATCAGCCCGGTGATGTTGCACGACATGACCGGATCCAGCCCGCTGCTGGGCTCATCGTAGAGCACCAGCTCGGGCTCCTCCATCAGCGCGCGCGCGATGCTCACACGCTTACGCATCCCGCCGGAGAGGTCCGCCGGCATCCGATCCTCCGTCCCCGACATCTCGACCATACTCAGCAACTGCGCGACCCGCTCGCTCCTCTGCTCGGGGGTGACGTCCTTGCGGTTGCGCCACGCGAATGCAACGTTCTCCGCCGCCGTCATCGAGTCGAACAGAGCGGAGTACTGGAAGCACATGCCCATCGACTTGCGCACTCGGTTGAGGCCGTCTTCATCGAGTTGCGTAATATCCTCGCCCTTGAAGAGGATCCTGCCCTCGGTCGGCTTGTCCAAGCCTATCAGCAGCCGCAGGAGGGTCGTCTTCCCCGAGCCGGACATTCCCATGATGCCAAAAATCTCGCCAGGCCAGATCTTGAACGAGACATCGTGGATGATCACGGCGCCTTCGATAACCTGGTGGATGTCCTCGATTGAGAGCAGTGGCTCGCCGCTGCGGTCGATCGGCTGCCGCTGCACCGATGCCCGGGGGATGAAATGCTCTCCGTCCGCCGGCAGCGGCTCGGGAGCAGCCCTCGCGTCGGCCTCATCCTCCGGCGCGATCTTGATGACGTCCCTCTCGCTCGCCGACATCCGCACGACTCCTCGCTGCTATGGGAAGAGCAGGACGGTCAGCACGAGATTCGCCGCGTAGATCAGCATGATACAGTAGACCACTGCTCGCGTCGTCGCGCGGCCGACCTCCTCGGAGGCCTTCTCCGTGTATAGCCCCTGATGGCAGCCGATGGTCGCGATGATGATGCCGAAGAAGATCGCCTTGATCACGCCTGCCGCGACGGTCCAGATCTCAAGGTTGCCGGGAATGCTCCCGAAGTAGCCGTCGACCGTCATCCCTGCGGTCAGGTTGGCCATCACGAAGCCGCCGGTAACCCCGATGACGTCGCCGATCAGGGCGAGCACCGGGACCATCATCATCCCCGCGAGGTAGCGCGGCACGACCAGGTACTGCACCGGGTCGGTGGCCATCGTGCGCAGGGCGTCGATCTGCTCGGTCACCTTCATGGTGCCGAGTTCCGCGGCCATCGCCGAACCCGCCCTTGCCGCCACGACGATCGCGGTGAGCGCCGGTCCGAGCTCGCGTGCCATCGTTTCGGCAACCGCCCAGCCCACGTAGCCGCTCGCCCCGAGCAGGCTCGCTTGGTCGGCCACATGGTACGAAAAGACCATCCCGGAGAAGAGCATCGTCACCGCGACGATCGGGAGGGAGCTTACGCCCACGCTCGACATCTGCTCCACGGTCGGCCGGTACTCGACGTTGCCTCGGGTCAGGTGCACGAGGGTCCGAAGGTGCAGTTCCGACAATTCTCCGAAGTACTCCAGGCCCTTAAGCACCTGGGCACCGAGGACGGCAATGGCTGATAGCACCGTGGAGGCTCCGTGATCGCCGTTCGCGCCTGATGGTATGTAGGCGATTATAACCGCCAGTTCGAGGCTGAGTCAAGCCGAGGCGCGGTGGGGCGCAGGACGCCCCTGGCATGGTCCGGCGCGTCACCGCAGCCGCGGATCGGATGCCAGGCGGGCCTCGTCGCCCGTCCGCACCTGCCACGCGAGCAGGCGTTCGTACAGGTCCGCCACGAGCGCGCGTAGCGACTCGCTGCCGATCAGGTTCTCCGTCTCGCCCGGGTCGTCGCGAAGGTCGTACAGCTCGTGCTCGCCGATCGGGCTGCAGGTGAACTTCCAGCCCGTCGGCGTGATGATCGTGCGTAGCTGCGCGCTCAACGCCCGCGACGCCTCCGCGTAGCTGGTGATGTGGCTGAGGTGGCCGGGCAGATCGCGCGATCGGGCGCTCATCATGCCACTGTCGGCGCCGTTCCACTCGATGACGACGTCCTCGTCATGCAGCGTGCTCGCGTCGCGTAGCGCAGGCCGCCAACTCCGCCCCTGCAGGTGCGACGGGACCGTGTGCCCCAGCAGGTCGAGCAGCGTCGGGGCCAGGTCGATCTGACTGACCGGCGCCTCGACGTGCCCGCGTGCCTGCGGCATCGACGGCACGCGCAGCAGCATCGGCACGCGCACCGCCTCCTCGTACATGACCGTCTTGGCCACGAGCTGGTGGCTGCCCATCATGTCCCCGTGGTCACTGGTGAAGACCACGATGGTGTCGTCTGCGTGCCCGTTGGCCGCCAACGCGTCGAGTATGCTCCCAACGTGCGTGTCCACCTGGCTGCACAGACCCCAGTACTGCGCGATCAGCCGCCGCCAGTCGGCCTCGGTGCGCAGCGGCAGCCCGCTGATCCCCGCGTGGCGGTAGTGTTCGTGGAGCAGGCGCAGCTTGAGCGGCGCATCCGGGCCGGGCACGGCGTCGAAGTTGTCCGGCAGCGGGACGCTGTCCCGGTCATACTGATCGTCGCGCGGACCGTAGAAGGGCATGTGCGGCTCAAGGAAGTTCACGAAGAGCAGGAACGGATCGTCCCCGGTCTCGTCGAGGAACCGCGAAGCGCGTTCGGCCAGGAACGCGGGCTTGGAGAGCTCCTCGGGCAGACGCGCGGCCAGCCCGCGGCCGAAGGCGTTGAAGCCGTCCGGGCTCTGTGGCGGCTCCACGCCGTGCTCGTCCACGAGCCAGTGCCAGTAGTCGCAATGCCGGTCGCGGTCGCGGCACTGGGCGTAGTAGGCGCGGTAGCCGTCCTCGACGCTCACCCACTCGTCGAAGCCGTGTTGGGCGAAGACCTCGTCGCCGAGGTGCCACTTGCCCATGTGCGCGGTGCGGTAGGCGCTGAAGTCCGACAGTTCGGGCAGGCACTGCATGTCATCGGGCAGCGGGATGTTGTTGGCCGTGCAGCCGTTCGCGTGCGGGTACAGGCCCGTGAGGATTGACGAGCGCGAGGGCGTGCAGACCGGCTGCGTCACGTACGCGCGGTCGAAGACGAGGCTGTTGGTCGCCAACCGGTCGAGGTTGGGCGTGTCGATCAGCTCGTTCCCGTAGGCGGCCATCGTCCGCGCCGCCTGCTCGTCGGTGTAGATGAACAGCAGGTTCGGTCGTGCCATCGCGATCGTCCTCCGATGCCGTGGGCTGCCACACCGAATGGACTTCGACAGCCGCCGCCCCTCACCTGCGTTCCGCAGGGAGGCTCTTGCGCGCCGTGGCGGGAAGTATCAGGGCGACGGTCAACCCTCCGCCCAGCCATGAAGAGAGGCCGCAAGCATGATGCGCACCGCTCTCGCGGTCCTCGGCGCACTCGCCGTCGCCTGCACAGTGGCGACCGCGCAGCCCGGGGGCCTGCTGTTCTATGTGTCATTCGACCAGAGCTACCTCCCGGACTACGCCGCCGGGCCGACCACGGCCGACGCGCAATGTTCGATCACCGAGGGCGGAGGCGGCCGGATCGGCGAGGCGCTGATCGCGCGCGCGGGCTTCACCGGCATTGAACCCTTCCTCTCGCCCTGGTACCTGACGTCGGGCAACATCGACCGCGAGCAGGGGACGATCGAGCTGTGGATCAACCCCGGTGAGAAGCTATTCGACGATCCCGACGACCGCCGCATCTACATCCACTGGTGGGTCGAGCGCGACCGCAAGACCGCTCCGAAGGTCTTCCGCATCGACACGAAGAGCGGGAACCTGCGTATCTTCGAACAGGACGTCGCCGACGGCGGCTACTCGAATCACATGCAGGTGCCGGTGGCCTGGGAGCCCGGCGAGTGGCATCACGTGGCGTACACGTGGTCCGGCGGCGAGCGCGTGGTCTACATCGACGGCGCGGAGATGGCGCGATCGGGACCCGGCCGAGGGCTGCCGACGCTCGGCTACTTCTTCCGCATCGGCGCAGGGAACTGGGGCCTCGGATACGCTGAGGCACTCGTGGACGAGGTGCGTATCTGGGACAGGGCGCTTGCGCCTGATGAGTTCGGGGGGCTGGAGCGATGACAAAGCGAGTGATCGCGCTTATGCTTGCGGCCGGCCTCGCCTCCGTCTCCTTCGCGGCGCAATGCACCGTCGGCGGCCTCACCGCCGACTACACCGACGCTCCGGGGGCGCGGCTGCAGCTTGCCGGAGACGGGGCGATGCGGCTGGAGTTCGAGGTGCTCGATGGGAAGTCCGGCGAGACGCTCGACGCGCGTTCGGGCGACCTCGGCGATGGCCTGCGTATCTCGCAGGGCCCGGCGGCCAATGGTGGCATGATCCGCTGGCCGCTGGCATTCCGCAATGAGGGCGCGCAGCAGCGGCTGCTGGAGGTGCGTGCGGTCATCATGCCCGAGGGCGAAGGGCCCTTCGGCTTCTGGAATGGCCACGCGGACTACTCGCCCGCGCCCGCCGAGATCCCGGGCATGCCCGCGGAGATGTCCACGCCGCTCGTGGCCCTCACGGGCGCGGACGCGGGCCTCGCGTGGGGGCTTGAGGCGGACGCGCTGATGTCGTGGTACCAGGGCGCAGCAGCGCGCGCAGGAGCGCGCGCCGCGGGGGATGGGCGCTTCTGGTTCGGCTGCCGGATCGTGGTCGATCCGGGCGAGACGTACGAGCTGCCGCTGGTGCTCTTCAGCTATCCGGCGAACTTCGGCTACCTCGACGCCTTCGAGCGCTACCACGACCTCTTTCCGCTGAGCTTCGGCATCGGCGCGAACCCGGTCGATCCGCGTGCGACCGGCGCCGGCTGCGACTACGTCGGCTGGCATCAGGGCTCGCCCGAGCTGGTGCGCCGCGTTGGCGGCTCGTGGGACTGGTGCATGAAGTCGTGGCGGCTGCCGGGCAACTGGGCCAACCGCGAGGACCTGTGGCGCGAGAGCCTGGGCAACTACGAGCGCTGGAGCGCCACGTGGGCCGCGAAGGCCGAGAACATGGCGCGCTGCGACTTCGCGGGCATGTACTACATCTGGCCCGCGTGGACCGACGAGGACCTCGCCGCCGAACGCTGGCCCGATGCGCTGGTCAACGACCCGCTCGCGCCGCGTGTGCAGTGGGAGAACGTGACGACGGCGCACCTGACCTTCCCCGCCAACCGCGCCTACGCGCAGTGGACGGACGAGGCCCTGCGCGAGGTGCTCGCGGGCGGCAAGTACGCGGGCTTCGGGCTGGATTCCGCGGGCTCCGACGGCCGCGCGCGCGGGGCGGACGCGCAGGCCAGCCCCGGCCGCGCGTGGGATGAGGGGGGCGTCTACTGCCGCGTGAACGCGGGCATGGCGCAGCTCATGGACCGCATCCACGCGATGGACGCGCCGGGCGGGTACCGGGCCGCGTGCGTGCCCAACGGCGGCGACTGGATGATCCTTTCGCGCGCGGACTCGATCCTCATCGAGCACTCGCCGCTGCGCTGGGAGAATGAGTGGATCGACCGCCTGAACGCGGGGGAGAAGGTCCTCAACTGGTGGGACCAGTTCGACGTCTGGCAGCTCATGGACGCGCCGAACGCCTCGCCCGAACAGGCCCGGCATGACATCGCCGCGATGGCGCGCTTCATGCGCCTGCGCAGTCTGCAGCTTGGCGGCGTGCCGATGTACCGTCAGGCGAGCGGCGTCGTGAGCACGATGGAGGACCTGCCGGAGATCGCGGAGATCGTGCGCGCGGGCTGGCAGCCGGTCCCGGCGATGAAGGCCGACCGGCGGCTGTGGCTGTCGCGCTACGGTGACCGGGGGGCGTGGGAGACGCGACTGGTGGTCTGCAACCCGAAGGACGAGCCCATCACGGGGGAGATCGAGGTCTTCGGCGAGTACCTCGGCGAGGGAAGCTGGCTGCTGATGGACTCGACCGGAGAGGCGCTGCCCCAGCGTGTGAATGGCTCGCGCACGGTGCTGGACACGACGGTGCCGCCTGCGTGGGAGCGCGTGTTCGAGCCGGCGGTCTCGCTGAGCCCGGGGGCGAATTGCACCGCGGCGGTGAGCCTCGATGGGGACGCGTACCAGCGCGTGCTGCGCGTTCAGTTCACGGAGGTCGCCGCGCCCTTCGAGGTGAGCTGGACCCCGATGCAGGGCTTCCTGACTTATGGGATGCGGCTGAACGGGGAGACCTTCGACCAGAAGAGTGGCCGTCTCCCGCCGATCGAGAATCCCTGCACGCTGGAGATCATGCTGAGCAGCATGTGGTTTGCCTCACCTGCGGACGACATCCTTGGCTTCCCGTTCATCGGTGAGGACGGTCAGCTCGCCTGCAGCATCGTTATCCCGGAGGACGCCACTCCCGACGAGGAGTATGCCGCCTTCCGCGTGCAGGAGTACTTCCGCTTCGTCGGCTCGCAGCCCGACCGCGACGGCAAGCCGACTGTGGGGGGGCCGGATATCCCGATCGTGCACGCAGAGGTGCAGGGCCCGAGCGTGGTTCTGGGGCAGGCGCCCGACCGCGGTCCTTACGCGCTCCAACAGCCGCTGGCCCGCGTCCGCGTGGAGGGCGGCGACCTGATCGTTGAGTACGGTGGTCGGGAGTGGGCGTCCGACGCCGTCTATCACCTCCTGCGCCTCCTCGACCGCGAGAATCCCTTCTACGGCGCCACGCCGGACAGATTCGAGGATGACCGCGAGCAGGCCGTCTACGAGCGCGCGGGGTTGATTGATGCGGTCCTCAACGACCGCAAGGAGCTGGGGATGTGAGAGGAGTCGTGCTCGTGATCGTGTCAGTTGCCCTGACAGCATGCGCCGCATGGGCGCAGGTTGCACCATGCGAGGTGCGCCCGTACCTGGCGCTCGATGGCGCTGAGATCGATCCCGCGCCCGTGCGCATGGAGCGCGCGGAGGACCGCATCACGCTGGAGTTCGAGGCGCCTGCGGATGGCGTCTACCGTGTAGGGCTGGCGATCATCGCCGACAGCGTGACGCCGCTGGCCCCGGGTCTGGAAGAGCATGCTGCCGCCGACCTCGCGGAGCCGGTCACGCTGCGCTACCCCTATGACTGGACGTACGTGGGCAAGCGCAACGTGCTCAACATGCCGCGGCTGGCGCTGCCGGGCGTGGTCGCGGATGGGCAGGCATACGTGCTCGACACGCGAGAGATGACCGCCATCACGCTCGAAGCGATCCCGCCAGTGGGCGGGACCCGCGTCCGGGCGCTGCTGCTGGCGACGCGCTACCTCAACGACGGCGCGGACGCGGCCACGCCGGACCTCGCGCTGCAGGCGGAGGAGAGCGTGCGCCTCGATCTGCAGGTCTACGACGGCCTGCGCGCCGCCGCCGAGGGACGGGCGGGGACGCCGCGGCCGATCGACGGCACGATGCTGCAGGTCGCCTACCGCGGCTGGACCGCGCAGAGCTACGGTGAGGCTGAGTACGCGCGCATCGCCGGGGCGCTCGCCGGCGTCTACGACTGGGTGATCGTGCGCGAGATCGGCACCCACCCGTGGATCCCGCCGATCCTGCACGAGCATGGCCTCAAGGCGATGGCCTACCAGTACATCGGCGCACTGCGGCGCCACTCCGACCAGGTGACCGACGAGACGCCCGCCGCGATCGGCATCACCGGCTCCGGCGGAGAGCAATACACTGCGCCCTACACGGCCGACGGTCCGTGGTTGCTGGCGGACATTCGGCGGCCGGAGGTGCGCGAGAATTTCGTGCGCAACGCGGTCGAGGCCGTCGAGGCGGGCTTCGACGGCATCTTCCTCGACGGCACAATCCCGTGGCCGGACAGCGCCGGGCGTCGCGGCGGCAGCGTGCCCGGAACCGAGCACTCGCTGCTGTGGGCGCACTGGACGCTGCTGCGCGAGATCGTCGCGGCGGTCCACGAGGCCGATCCTGACGCCATCGTCGGGTGCCTCGGCAACGACTACTACGACGCGCTCGGCGAGGCCGATTTCGTGCTCAAGGAGCGCATGTACTTTGCCTGGGACAAGTTCGCGCGCGAGTTCGTAGACCGCAATACGAAGGTGCAGGCGATTCTCGACGTGGCACAGGAGACCGGCGAGACGCCGCTGGTCGGCACGCGAGTGGCGTACGGCGTGAAGGGCTACTCGCCCGTCTCGGTGCGCACCGCGCGAGGCTTCGTGCGCGAGCCCACCGGGCTCTGGTACCTCGGCACAGGGGATCACTCACCGGAGCTGCTCGGCGAGTGGCTGGAGACGGTCGTTGAGCTGGCGCGCGACGGCCTGCGCATCACCACCGTCGAGCCGGAGAAGACGTGGCTGCACTTCGAGGGCCGCGACGTGCTCCACGTGGACGCCGACTGCCGGATCGAGCTGTCGCAGCCCGCGACGGTTGCCGACGAGGCGGGCGCGCCGCTCGCGACCGGCGTCACCGAGTTCGAGCTGCAGGCCGGGACGCGCTACTGGCTGATCGAGGCGCCTGAGGAGGACCTGCCATGACCCGCACACTGATCTGCCTGACCGCCGCGATCTGCCTCGCGGCGCCGGCATTCGCCGAGCTGCCCGACGCTGCCCCCGAGGCAGACGAGCACACCGTCCTGCTCTGGCACTTCGACGAGGGCGAGGGCGACGTGGCGCAGGATGCCTCTGCGAACGGCCTCGATGGCGCGACTACCGGGGCCGAGCGCGTTGAGGGGCGCTTCGGAGGCGCGCTGGCGTGGGGCGAGGACAGCGGGAACGTCTCGGTGCAGGGCGAGCTGCCGGGCATCACCGATCAGTTCACGCTGGAGGCGTGGGTCAGACTCGACGCCATGCCCACCGGAGCGCAGCCTTTCTGGGCGGCGGACGTGGCCGGGCGGCTGGGCTCGTTCGGCATCACGGTGCGGCCGCCCGGTGTCATGTACGTCGCGGCGCAGCTTGGCTCATCGCGCAACCACCTGATGGGGGAGACGCCCATCGCGGTCGGCGAGTGGACGCACCTTGCGCTGGTCTACGACGGCCCGCGCGGGAAGCTCGGGACCTTCGTCAACGGCGCGCTCGACATGGAGTTCGACCTGCCCGTGGACCAGCCGCCGGTCAACTTCACCGAGGGCCGGGCCTTCTACGCGCGCAGCTACGGCGGCAGCGATGAGAAGCTCGTCGGCGCCATCGACGAGGTGCGGCTGAGCCACACCGCGCGCATGTTCGGCCACGAGTGGCGCTTCAGCACCTTCCTGCACGTGCTGCGCTACCGCGATGAGGTGCTGCTGACGCAGAATGTGCCACCGCACATGCCCAACGCGCCGGTGAGTTACCGCGTGGAAATCGCCGACGCCGAGGGCCGCGAGATCATGGCGGGCGAGGTCAGCGTTGCGGACGTGGCGGCGGGCCTGGGCTACATGCCGACGAAGCTTCCCGAGGGCGCGCTGCATGCGACCGTCATCGCTCGCCTCGCCGATGGGACCGAACGCGCGGTGATCGACCGCGAGGTCATGTACACGCCCACCGACCGCTCGGTGGCGGACATCGACGCGGACAATGTGTGGTGGCACGAGGGCGAGCGGCTCTTCCCGCTGATGGTCTATCACGTGCGGCAGGAGGACCTCGCGGAGGTCGCCGACGCGGGCTTCACGATGGCGAAGTCCTTCACCTCGACCTACTGGCCGGGCTATGAGCGCCCCGGGGACGGCGTCGGCTTCATCGACGCGTCCTGGGAGCACGGGATGCTGGGCGTCGGCTCGGGCGGCGGGCTCTACGCCCCGGAGATCGGCGAACAGATGCTCACGCACTACCGCGGCGAGCCGAGCGTGGCGTTCTGGTACATCGCCGATGAGCCGCACGGACCGGGCCGCCAGCCCGAGGACATGATCGCGCGCTACGAGCAGTGGGCGCGCTGGGACCCGACGCACCCGCATTTCCTGCTGCACAACAAGCCACCACAGTTCCTGTCATACGCGCCGACCTGCGATGTGTTCAGCACGGACAGCTACCCGCTCCGCCGCGAGACCGACATGAACCTGATGCCGGTGGCGGCGTGGACGCGCGCGGCGGTGGATGCGGTCGCGAACCGCAAGCCCGTCATCATCGCGCTGCAGTGCTACACGACGCGCTCGACGGAGGAGAGCACGGCCGGTCGCGACATGCTCCCGCGCCTGCCGAGCGCCGCCGAGCTGCGCTGCATGAGCTACATGGCGCTGGCGGAGGGCGCGCGGGGGCTCAGCTACTACTCGTTCGATGACACGTACTACAACCGCGGCGGCATCCGCGGCGTGAACATCGCGCACGAGTTCCCGGAGTTCTGGGCGGGCATGAAGGGCGTGATCCAGGAGCTGCGCGCGCACGAGGACGTCTGGACCGCGCCCTACGCGGAAATCGAGGCGCCCACCTGCAGCAACGAGGCGATCATCGTCAGCCGCTACCCGCTCAGCGACGGCGAGGCGATCTACGTCCTGGCAGTCAACCCGACGCGGGACGTGCAGGACGCGTGGGTGCAGCTTGCGGGCATGACCGGCGTGGGCCAGGCCGAGGACGTACTCTCAGGCCGCCGCGTGGACATCCGCGACGGCCTCATCATGGACGAACTTGAGCCGTTGCAGGCGGCGTGCTACCGGGTGATGCTGCCGGGGTAGGCGTTGCCGTTGGAGGGGCCGCACGAGGTGCGAATGTCGTCTATGAGCGCCGAGGTCGGCCCGCGGCCGTTCGCGCAGTGGTCGGCCGTACGATCGATGGGCCGACCTCGCGCCTGCGCAGTTCGCTCGCGAACTGACTGCGTCGCAGGCCCTCGTGCGGCCCCTCCTCAGGACGGCGTGGCGTGCTACCGGGTGACGCTGCCGGGGT
>JALGSW010000145.1 GCA_029821635.1 Candidatus Zipacnadia bacterium | reverse complement strand
GGGGCTCATTATCAGGTCCATGCCCTCTCTGTTCGCCGCGCCGCGGGGCATGCCCCGCGGCAGGAGGACATTTCTACTTTGCCACAACCGGACATTATCACTTTGCCCCTACATGTCCTGATCGTATGCTTGCGGAGCCGGAAGCCCTGTGCTATACTGCCTATCCCGCTATCAACATGGACTTCAGGCGCGGCACGGAGATACGTGTCGCGCCGATGGAGTCATGCTCAGTTGTGGAGGCGTCATGCCATGAAGATGACCTATCAGCCGAAGAAGCGGCGCGCGAAGCGCAAGCACGGCTTCCGCACACGGATGAGGACCAAGTCCGGGCGGCGCATCATCAAGGCCCGACGGACCAAGGGTCGCACCCGGCTGTCGAAGTAGGCGTTGCCGGCCTCGGGCCGGCTTCCCACGATGAAAGGGATGCCGACGCTTCGCCGCCCGCGCGACCTCGACCGGGTCTTCGACGAGGGCCACTGGCGACGACTGCGGCCGGTGGCGGTCGGCACATACCATCGGGGCGATGAGGACCAGACAAGGTTCGCGTTTGTCGCCGGGCGGCGGGTCGGAAAGGCCGTCCGGCGTAATCGTGCCCGCAGGCGGATGCGCGAGGCGCTGCGGAGCATGATGGCCGAGATCGGCGTCGGCGCGGACGTGGTCCTCGCAGCACGCCAGGACACGGCCGAGGTGGACTTCCGAGTCCTGCAGGCAGCCATCCGCAAGGCCCTCGCGGGGGAGGGGCTGCTGAGCGAAATCGGCCCCGAAGACGCCCCATGAGACGCCTGACGCTCGGCCTGATCCGACTCTACCAGCGAACACTCTCGCGGGTTCTGCCTCCTTCCTGCCGCTTCAAGCCCTCGTGCTCGGAGTACGCGGCACAGGCAATCGAAGCCTACGGCTTCCTGCGCGGCGGCTGGATGGGCGTGCGCCGCATCTGCAGATGCCACCCCTGGTCGGAGGGCGGGGACGACCCCGTCCCCGGCTTCGTGCACGATTCCCAGCAGCCGCCCGCGCCCTGTCCCAACGATCGGAACGGAGATGCAGATGCTTAGTCACGTCAGAATCGCCCGATCCGCCGGCCTCCTGATAGGCCTGCTCCTCCTCGTGACGCTTTGCGGCGTCGCGGTGGCGCAGCAGAGCCAGGAGGGCCTGCCGGTGGACCTCGTCATCGACGACCGGGCCCCGCTCAGCGAGCAGCTCACGAACATGGAAGCGCTCTACGCAGCGGCCGTCGTGGATCTGCCCAAGGGTGGCATCCTCAACGGCATCAGGAACATGTTCGGCGGCGGTGGCGAGGAGAAGCCCATCTACATGTCCGTGGGCAACCTCGCCCTGAAGGCCGCCCAGATGCGCGGCGGCCTCGTTGAGGCCGAGGGCATCTGGGAGGCGCGTGAGGGCGGCGGCGTACTCCGCTCCGCCGGCTACCAGATCGCCGTGGAGTTCGCCGGCGACACGCAGCCCCAGGGCTTCGACGGCGTCGGCGGCCCCGGAGGCATGCCCGCGTCGGTGATGGGCCGCGTTGAGACCGTTGACGACGAGCCCGTCCTGCGCGCCGATTCCGTCAAGCCCTCCGCTTGCGTGGCGGGCGTGCGCATCGGCCGCATCAAGGAGCTTCAGGAGGACTGGCAGGGCGCGGCGAATGCCTACGGGCAGGTCTCTGCCGTCGGTGCGCTGAGCACGCGACCGATGGCCGCCTTCGCCCTGACCCGCGCGGGCTTCATCTCCCTCAAGCAGCTCCAGAACGAGAAGCAGGCGCGCAAGCACCTCTCGCAGGCGTGGCAGGTCTACACGCGCAAGAGCAACGGGCAGCCCTCCTACTGGATCTGGCTGCGGACCCCTGAGGGAGCCTGGGAAGTCAAGCCCGCCGGGGAGGCCCTCGAGGAGCCGCTCGACGGCCTGAACTCGCAACTGATGGGCTACCGCATCGTGGACCTGTTCGTGCGGATCGCTGGAGGCAGCCCCGCGCTGGGCGTGGTCCTGCTCGCCGTCGTCCTGCGCCTGGCGATCTTCCCGCTGACGAAGAAGCAGCTCGTGTCGCAGAAGCGCATGCAGGCGATCCAGCCGCAGATCAAGGAGCTGCAGAAAGAGCACGCGACCGACAAGGCGAAGTTCCAGGAGGAGTTCTGGGCGCTCTGTAAGGAGAACAACTGCAACCCCCTGGGCGGCTGCCTGCCGATGCTGGTGCAGATGCCGATCCTGATCTTCCTCTACCGCGGCATCCGCGAGTATATCGTGCAATTCGAGGGCGTCAGCTTCCTGTGGGTGGACAACCTTGCGTCACCCGATATGCCGCTGCTGATCCTGTACACGCTGAGCATGATCGCGTTCCAGAAGCTGGCCGCAAAGAGCCAGCCGACGGCCGATCCGCAGCAGCAGCAACAGCAGCAGATGATGGCGTACATGATGCCGCTGATGTTCTTCTTCTTCTTCCAGAGCTTCCCGGCTGCGTTCATCCTCTACTGGCTGGGCAGCAACATTATCTACTTCGGCGAGCAGGCGCTGTTCATGCGCGGCGACCCGAAGGACGCTGTGAAGAAGGCGGAGGACGGGAAGAAGGGCGGCTTCGCCACCTCGATGCTCGACGCGGCGAAGCGTATGGGCGGGAAAGAGCCCGAGGAGGACGAAGAGAGCGCCGAGAGCTACGCCGAAAGGCGGAAGCAGGAGAAGTTGAAGCGGCGAGGAAGAAAAGGACGGTAATCGGGTGCGCGTGCGCCCCCAGGTGCGGCTTTCAGGGGAGGCCGAGGCCGATGACGGGAAACGCTGAAGGCACAGGGAAGACACTCGAAGCGGCTCAGCAGGATGCGCTGGAGCAACTCGGAGCGTCGGCGGATGGCGTCGAGTTCGAGGTGCTTGAGCGACCGGGGACCCTCGCCGGCCTGCTCGGACGCTCGCAGTTCAAGGTGAGAGCGACCCGCGTGGGGCCGGCTGGGACCGCGACCGCGCGCGTAGACGCACAGGGCGAGGAGCCGACAGAGGATATGCAGCCAAGCGACGAGGCGCCGGGCGACGTGCCCCACCACGAACTCGCAGAGGCGGGACGCGACCTTCTGCAGCAGATGGTTGACCTCATGGGCCTTGACGGTGAGGTCGTCATCGAGGAATGCGACGAGGACGAGGTAGTGCTCAACGTTGAGGGCGACGACCTCGGCCTGCTGATCGGCCGCCACGGGGCCACCCTCGACGCGGTCCAGCTCGTCGTCGCGATCGGCGCCAATCGTGCGGTGCCCGACGGCGCCCGCGTCATCGTGGACGCCGAGAGCTACCGCTCGCGCCACCGCCAGGTCATCGAGGCCCGCGCGATCAAGCTCGCCGAAGAGGCCGCCTCCAGCGGCAAGGAGGTCGTCGTCCCCGACCTCAAGGCCTACGAGCGCCGCCTGATGCACCTCGCGCTCAAGGAGAACCCGACCGTCGAGACCTACTCCGAGGGCGACGGCGATGCCCGCGTGCTGGTCATCTCACCCGCCGAGTAGCGCCCCCATTCACCGACGTCAATCGCGGCGCCCCCGGAGTTCCGGGGGCGCCGTTTCGATGTGCGCCGCCGCTGGCGGCTACTCCTCCAGCAGCTCGCGGATCAGCCCGGCGATCTCGCTCCGCAGCGCATCCGAGTCCGCGGCCGTGAAGCCGATCGGCCGCAGGCCCCACGGGACGTCGCCGAGCAGCGCGTCGAACTTCGCCAGCGCCTCGCGCCCGCGCTCGCCACGATCTGCGGCGAGGCGCTCGAGCGTGTAGACGTAGCGGAAGTCGTCCACGCCCTCGCGATGCCCCTCCCACTGCAGCGTCGGCATCATCTCCGTGCCATCCTCCGAGACGTAGGTCGTGCAGGCCTCCTTCGCCTCGCTCATGCCCTCCGCGTCGAAGTCGTTGTAGATGTCGCCCTTCGCGCGCTGCAGTGTCCAGCACCAGATTCCCTCGGCCTGCGTCTTGCGCAGCATGTATCCGGCGAGGAAGCGGTTCGGCATCGTCGTCCCGTCCATCCCGATGTAGCAGCCGGTCCCGTAGAGCCACAGCCGGTCGCCGCTGTCTGCTGTCTCCGCGGCACGCGCCGCCTGTTCCTCGGCCGACCTTCCCACGAAGTACGCGTAGTAGCAGCGCGCGTCCAGCACCGGGTCGAGGTTCTCCTGCGCCACCACCGGATCGTTCACGGTCGTGAAGGTGAGCTGGCCGAGGTCCTTGAACCAGCTCAGCCTTTCGTAGGCCGCCTGAATGCGGTCGGCATGCTTGCGGTTGGGCTCATCGACCGCGTGCCAGACGAGTTCGCCCCAGCCCTCGCGCTCGCCAACGTCCACGAAGTGCTGGACGATCTGCTTGTAGACGCGCTCGAACTGCTCCCCGCCGACTTCGGCATCGGGCACGAGCTGCTTCACGCGACCGCCCAGGGCCTGCATCGAGATGACCGTCGGCGGGCGCAGGCCCTCCTGCAGCGCCCAGCGCATGTAGCGCTCAAACTCCGACGAGTCTACGCGCACCCCATCGCCCTCCATGCTGAACTCGGAGTGCACGGGCGGGTACATCATGGCGCTGGTGATGCCGTGGGCGACGAAGTCGCGCATCTCCGCGCGCACCTGCGCCTCGGGCATCGACTTCCAGCGCCCGCTGTCGCTGTAAAGGCCCCAGTGATACTCGGCGGGCTCCATCAGCGCAAAGGGTTCGACGCTGACGATGACCCGATGCGCCTGCGACTTGCCGCGCGCGTCCTCAAGCGTCACGGTTCCCTGGTAGCGCCCAGGCTCGGCGCCGTCGGGCACATGCAGCGTCAGCCACGCCTGCGCCGGCTCGAATGCCGCCAGGTCCACCGACGCACGCCGCTCCAGCATCTCCGGCACGACCTGGTATGCCTTCGCCGTCCAGCCGGTGCGCTGCGGCCAGTAGCGCGCCCACCGCACCTCCCAGGCGTTCGCCGGGATGCTCGCGCCCGAGGCCGCGCGCAGCTCGGAGAGCGTGGCGCGCAGACCCGCGGTGTCCGCGAGCGCCAGCACGCCAACCGTCGCCGACTCGTACTCCCCAGGCGTCGCCATCAGGCGGACGCGCCCGTCGATCCCATCGCGCGAGGGCCGGTGGCGGTAGGGAATCGCGTCGGCGCCCTCGGTCGCGTAGCTCACCCACGGGGCGTCGATGGCGCGCTCCAGCGCCCCGGACGTGCCGGGCGTGTGGTCCACGAAGTAGATCCCGTCCCAGAGCAGGAAGCCGCTGCGCGTCCAGTCGAGCAGCGTCCCGCTCTCGTCCCGAAGCACGATCTGCCACTCATACGCGCCGTTGCCGGGCGCGTCGTCCGGCATCAGCTCGACCGGCGCGCCGTCCCAGCCGTCGATGCGCTCGAGCTGCACGACCTCCGCGGCCGCGCTACCCGGCGCGTGTGAGGGCTCCGAGCGCCGCAGCGCAGCCTCCACGCGCAGGCCCGGTGGCGCTTCGGCCAGCGCGAGCGACAGCCGCACCCCCGTCTCCTCGGTCGCCGCGCCCGCCGGCTCCACCCCGATCAGTGGCTCGTAGCCGCCCACAAAGAGCATCGTGCCCAGCAGCGCGACCGGCGTGGTGGCGCTCAGCGCCGGCAGGTCGGGCGATTCGAGCGTGACCTGCAGGGCGGTTACCGCGCCGGTGATCGGCACCTCGATGGCGCCCTCGGAGGCGTCGGCGCTGACCGGCTCGGACAGCTCGTCCTGGTCCGTCAGGCACCGCGCGCTGAGCGTCCCGCGCTCGACCGGACGCGTGAGGGCGAAGCGCACCGTCGGCTCCTCGCCCGGCCCGACGTAGCTCGCGGGCCGGCGCAGGCCGCTGACGAAGGGCACGAGCAGGCCATCCGGGCGCGAGCTGAGATACTGCGGCACCTCGCGGCCGAAGGAGATGAAGCAGTCCTCGAACGTGCCCGTGTCGGGCTTCCCGGCGGTCAGCGACCACGCGGCGCCCGCGTCCTCGGCGGGCACATCCACGCGCAGTTCCGCGCCCTGCGAGCCGATGGAGGTGGCCGAGCCTGCCTCGCGGCCATCGGGGGCGAAGACCGTCAGCCGCGCGTTCTCCTCGGTGCCCTGCCCGCGCACAGAAGCAGTGAAGCGCCGAGCCCCCGCGGGGACGAAGAAGTGCAGCCGGCCCACGCTGCTGATGAAGTGCGCGGGGCCGTCCGGCCCGTCCGCTGCAACCGGCAGCACCAGTGGCCCGTTGCACGCGACCGTTGCGGCGTTCAGCCCGGTGTTGAGGAGCACCTCGACCGGCCCCGGCGCGCAGTCGGGCAGTAGTAACTCGCCCGTCTCGCCTGGCGCGACGGAGACCGATCGCCTGGCGACTTCGACGTCCGCGGGCCAGCTCGCCACGACCGCGTCCTCGTAGCGGCCGATCCGGCGCGCGTCGATCGTGAGGCGCAGTGGCTCGGCGTCGGGGCGCTGGTAGAGCGTGAGCGTCGTCGCGCCGCGCAGGATCGTCGTTCCCTCCGCGGCCAGGCCCTGGTCGGGCGTGAGCGGAATGAGGCCCTCGCCGGCGTGCGCGACCGTGGCCAGCAGGCTCAGCGTGATGGCGATCGACAGGCGTGCAGACATGGCGGTCCCCTCCAGGCGAGAGTATTGCGTGCCGGTGCCCCTTCCCCGCGGGCGGTCGCTCGCCCTGCGCGCATAAGAAAGCCCCGCGATCCCGCCTGATGGCGGGATCGCGGGGCTTCGAGTGCTTCGGGAACAGCCGCAGCGGGCTACGAGCCGTCGCGCGTGAAGTACTTGCTGTTCGCCGGGTTGCCAACGATCATGACCGTCGGGTTTTCCCAGCTCGCCGTGGGAGTGGAACGTCCCCAGACGTTCTCGAACTTATACCACTTCGCGTGACCGTCCACGTGCACCGCGTTGCAGCCGCCGTTGTGCCTGCCGACCAGGGCTGGATAGTTGATGCCGCCGATTGCCTCGGTCAGCTTGGCGTGGTTGGTCCAGTAGTAGTAGCCGTCGATGTTGGAGATGCATTGAGCCGGGTACTTCACCTCCGCGAGCATCTGGCCCGAAAGGTAGCCGTTCATCGGGTACGAGAAGCCGTTGCCCACATAGCGCCCGGTCCACTTGTACGTGGTGTTGGAGGGGCACTGGAAGATCTGGATGTTCATGGCGTACGGGTAGACGCTCGCCATCCACATGCCCCTGCTGTAGTAGTCGTAGGGCCACCAGTACCAGCTTGTGGAGCCCCAATAGGTCCTCGGGAACATCTCATCGTAATCCTGGACGTACATCAGCATCGCGAGACCGATTTCCTTGACGTTGCTTAGACAGCTCGTTTGCCGGGCCTTCTCACGGGCCCTCGCGAAGACGGGGAACAGGATCGCCGCCAGGATGGCGATGATCGCAATGACGACCAGCAGCTCGATCAGAGTGAACGCTACTCGCCGCGTCTTCATCGTGTCAGTCCCCTCTCTCGTGTGACGATGATGAGTGTTCGCAGGCAGCTTTCCGCTACGCTTCCTACGTGACCTCCCTACTGACAGATTTTTTCGCTAAGTCCTCACAGACGCAAAAAAAGAAGCCCCGCGATCCCGCCTGATGGCGGGATCGCGGGGCCGGGGAACTGCGTGCAGGTTCGAGCGGCCTCAGCTGGAGAGCCAGTGGATGTTGTTCGCCGAGCTGCCGCCGCCCCACTCGGGGTCGTTCTGCCAGGTCGAGTTGCCCCGCCAGATGTTCTGGAACTTGAACCACTTGCCGTGGCCATCGACCATGATGGCGTTGGTGCCTTCGTTGTGCCACTTCTTCACGCTCGGGCCGCCGGGAGGGTTGCCCGAGGTGCTCTCGTAGTTGCTCGCGCCGCTGGTGTGGTAGTACCAGCCGCAGATGTTGATGACGACGTCCACGGGGTTCTCGATGTCGGCCATCAGGTCGAGGTTGAGGTTGTTATTGTACGGGTAGGAGAAGCCCTGGCCGACGTAGTTGCCGGTCCATCTCGTGGAGTTCGACGGGCACTGGAAAAGCTGGATGCTCATCACGTACGGGTGGACGGACGGGATCCACATGCCCGGGCGGATCTGTCCGCTGGGCCAGACGTAGCTGCTCGTCGAGCCCCAGTAGGCTGTGGGGAACTTCTCGTCATAGTCCTGGACATACATGAGCATGCCAAGCCCGATCTGCTTGACGTTGCTCAGACAGCTCGTCTGGCGTGCCTTCTCCCGCGCCTTCGCGAAGACTGGGAAGAGGATCGCCGCCAAAATGGCGATGATCGCGATTACAACCAGAAGTTCAATTAGCGTGAAGCCTCGGCTCTTACGAGACATCTCTGGACCTCCCTGTAAGTGTGTACGCACTCACGACAAATTGATCTTCTCCCTGGTGGCAGTGGCACCTTCTCTAAGGAAGAAAATGCCTGCGCGCACCTGTGGCCCCAAGATTCCTAAGAAGCGCCCTCCACGAGAGTTCCGGCTCAGCCGACCATCGCGATGAACGAGTGCAGGAGGTTGGTGGCCTGGGCGGTGATGAAGTCGAAGACGCCCGACATCTTCAGGCCGGAGACGACCAGCAGCACACCGAAGCCCTTCTTCAGCGTCTCCGCGGGCAGGTAGTTCGCCAGCGGGGCGCCGAACGCGTAGGCGCCGATGACAGTACCGACCGCGAGGCCACCGGCGAGGCGCCAGTCCACCACGCCGTAGGAGAAGTGATGCCGCAGCACGCCCGCGAGCGCGCCGGGGATCATGACCGCGAGCGAGGTGGCGACCGCCACCTTCGGCTCACGGTGCCAGATGAAGATGAGCGCCGGGACCATCAGTATGCCGCCGCCTATGCCGAACAGGCCGGAGATAGTGCCGACCATGGTACCCACGCCGAGGAATGCCCCAAGCTTTGCGAAGTCCCAGTTCAACGTCGGATCGTCCCTTCGTTACGTCGGGTGGTGTATCACGAGCGGGTCTTGTGGTCATCGACGAACTGTAGCGCCTCTTCCCAGGTGAGGATCCCCGCGTTGGCCCCGGTCCGCGTGCAGACCGATGCGGCATTCGCCGCGCCGAGGTTCAACGCCTGCGTGATGGGCTTGCCATGCCAGAGCGCCGAGATGCAGCCGGCGGCGAAGGCGTCGCCTGCGCCGACGGTGGATTGCGCCTCGACCTGGTAGGCCGGGACGGTGTGGTAGGCATGGCCGTCGGAGGCCATTGCGCCGCGGTCGCCATCGGTGATCACGACGATGTCAACGCCGCGCTCATGCAACTGCCGGCAGATCTCGCGCTCGTCCCGGTCGCCGCGCTCGGGCTCGACGCCGGTGAGGCGCCGCATCTCCGCAACGTTCTGGAAGATGATGTAGGTGCCGCCGAGCAGCTCCCCGTACTCGTCGAGCCCCTGGTCGATCTGCGAGGTGCCCAGGTTCAGGCCGAGCTTGATCCCGTGCTCCTGCGCGAAATGCGCCAGCTTCGGGTAGAGCCGCCAGCTCTGGCCCGCGAGCGCGCCGACGTAGAGCCACTCAGCGCGCGCGAGGTGCTCCCACGGGATGTCCTCCTCGCCGAGCTCGCGCGCCGCGCCGCGATGGACGAGGATCGTGCGCTCGCCGGTGAAGGTCGTGATGATCGTGGAGTACCCCGTGCCGGAGGTCTCCGAGTACGCCATCAGGTGCGTCTGCGCGCCGACCTCCTCCATCCGCTCCTTGATGCGCTCACCGGGGTCATCGCGGCCGACCTTGCTCACCAGCGCGGCACGCATCTTCTGACGTGCGAAGGTGATGGCGGTGTTCACCGCGCCCCCGCCTACCGTGATCAGCATGTCGTCCACGTGGATCTTTCCACCGTACTCGAAGGCCATCCACGCCGACTCGCCCTGTCGGTCAGTCAGCGTGATCACGCGTGCGTCGGAGCAGTGCACCATCACGTCCACGGTCGAGCTGCCGATCGTGATAATGTCGTAACCATCGCCGGCTCCGATGTGGTCGGGGTGCGCCTGGTTCATCGTTTCGGGCTCCCGAGGGGAGGGTGGAGTGTGCGGCAGACCGGAAGGTAATTCGCGGAGGCGGCCGCAGGGACCTTCAGCAGGCGGCAACGGCGCCTCACCCCCCGGCCCCCTTTCCTCCCTGTGACTTCGCTACGCGAAGTCCTGGTGGGAGAGGGGGAGGACGGCTAACGGCGACGGGCTGGAAGCCCATCCTACAAACGGACGACGGCAAAAGGCGGACGGCGGACGGCGGGTGCGCGCGTCGCGGGGGAGGATGCGCGGGCGTCGGCAGCGAATGCCCGGGCTGCAACGAACGGTCGTGTCAGCACGTCGGGAGGCCACAATCATGCAACGCTTCATGGACGCAGCCCAGGCAGGGCGCGACGCGATGGTCGCGCGCCTGCAGGACCTGATCCGCATCGACACCCGCAACCTCTACTCCGGCGACGCCGGCTCGCCCGGCGAGGCCGCCGGACAGCAGTACCTCGAGCCGATCCTGCGCGAGATGGGCGCGAACACCCGCCTGTTCGACTGCCCCGACGACATCTACCAGCGCATGAGCGTCATCGGGCCCGCCAACCGCGACTTCAGCGGGAGGCCGAACCTCGTCGGCGAGTGGGAGTTCGGCGACGGGGCGCCCGGGCGCCCGCGCGTGGTCATCAACGGGCACATGGACACCGTCGGCGTCGAGGGCATGTCGATCGAGCCGTTCTCGGGCGAGCTGCGCGACGGCGCGGTGTGGGGCAGAGGCACCAGCGACTGCAAGGGAGGCATCGTCACCGGCCTCGAAGCGGTCCGGCTGCTGCTCGAGTCGGGCCTCGACCTGCGCGGCTCGATCGTTTTTGAGAGCGTGGTCGAGGAGGAGTGCAGCGGCTCGGGCGCCGGGACGCTCGCATGCCTCGACGCGGGCTACGAGGGCGATGTGGCGGTCTTCGTGGACGGGAACGACCTGACCCTGACGCTCGGCTGCGGTGGCTGCCTCACCGCGGACCTGACCGTGGAGGGGCGCGAGGGCCACGCGGCGCGCGGCACCGGCGTCTCGGCAATCGACAAAGGCTTCGTGATCAAGCAGGCGATCGACCGCTTCAAGGCCGAGCGCGAGGCCGAGCAGCCGAACTGCCGCGTGAACATCGGCATCTTCCGCTCAGGCGTACACGCGGCGGTCGTGCCCGGCAGCGCCTACCTGTCGCTGAACATCGTCTACGCCGTCGAGGAGGCCGAGGCGGCGCGCGAGGCGGGCCATCCGTGGGGCGGGGCGCCGATCCGGGCGCGCTTCGAGGAGGTCATCCGCGCCGCGGAGGCCGAGGATGAGTGGCTCGCCGAGCACCCCTCGGAGATCGTCTGGGTGAAGGACCTCGTGCCCTTTGACCAGCCGGACGATGACCCGTGGGCGCAGCGGCTGGCGGACGTGATGCGCGAGGAGCTCGGCCGCGAGCCGCAGTTCCACCGGATGATGGCGTGGAGCGATGCGGCCTTCCCCGCGGCGCTGGCCGGGATGCCGACGCTGCTGATCGGCCCGGCTTTCGCGAACGCCGCCCACGGCCCCGACGAGCACATCATGGTCGATGACATGGTGGATGGCGCGGCGCTGCTGGCGGCGTTCCTGGCGGATGTGCTGGGGTAGAAGGCTGACGGCACCCCCCCCCCGACCCCCTCTTCCGGAACGGCTATGCATTACGCACATCTCCGGAGGCGAGGAGGAAGCCTGTAACTAAGTCGTGAAGTCGTAGGATGCCGCGCCAGAGCACCTTGACAC
>JALGSW010000144.1 GCA_029821635.1 Candidatus Zipacnadia bacterium | reverse complement strand
CTCCCAGTGCACCATGTCATCGCTGACCGCATGACCCCAGTGGACGCGATTGGCGCCCTTCGGCCAGAACTGGTAGAACAGGTGATAGCACCCGTTCCACTGGCAGAGACCGTTGGGGTCGTTGATGCTGTTCTCGGGCGGCGAGAAGTGATACACCGGCCGGTAGCGGTCCGCCGCCAGCCGCTCACGCTCCGCCCGGAAGCGCGCGAGCTGCTCGTCACTCCCCAGCGCTTCAAGCTGCTCGTCCAGCGTCTCCGGGTACTCCGGTCCGCCCAGGGGCTCGAACTGCGTGCCGTCCGCCATTGCGCTCACTCTCCACTCCTGATCCAATTCGGCAGCGCGTCCTCCGCGAACGGGCCCGCGCGCAGCGCCTCGATCTGCTCATCGCTGAGCATCGACCACAGGTACAGCGCCACTCCGTTGCCCGGCCACTTCCGGCGGCAGAACTCGATCTGCTGCGCCACCAGTTCGCCCCCCCGCGGGACCACGTGCCCTGTCTCGGTGCGCTCGTAGTTGCCGCATAGCTCCACGAACGCCTCCGGATGTGCGCTGCCCTCGCGCACGCGGTCGAGTCGTAGCCACGACAGTTCGCGCGAGTAGTCCATCGCGAACACCACGTCCACCCAGCCCGCGTCCACCCACGGCATCTCGTTGCGCCCGTTGGCGTCCGGCGGATCACCCGGCGCGTGCGGGTGCCCGTCCACGCTCACGATCAGCTCCGGCCGGATCGCCCGCCCCTCCATCGCCACGCGGCTCACGATGTCCGCGATGCACTCGTCCTGCCACTGCACGATCTTCGGGTTCGCCCAGCCCTCCGCAGTGGTTAGCTTCGCGTCCTCCGCCATCTCCGTGCCGAACTGCTCGCGATACTCGGCCTGGCACAGCGGCCCGCTGCAGCGCCCGCCGGTGCGAATGTAGTCGAGGTTGACGCCGTCCACGTCGTAGCGCTCGATCACATCGGTCATCAGCCCGACGATGAAGTCGCGGAACTCGGGCCGGTGCGCGTCGAAGAACTTGCCGGGCGTGCCCTCCTCAGTGAACTCCGGCAGGATCTCGCCCTGGCGCTTCGTCACGCAGAACCACGGATGGACCTCGATCCCCGCCGCGTGGCACTGCTCGATGAGCAGCGCCAGCGGATCGACCTCCATCGCCTCGAAGTTCTCCGCCATCCGCGGGTCGGGCGGGTAGCCCTCGAACGCCCAGCGGGTCCCGCGCCCGTGCCAGATGCACGGGATATACACGTTGAAGCCCGCGCGCTTGAGCTTCGCCACGATACCGGGGATGTTCTCCGGCGTGTTCCAGCTCGTGCCCTCGTCGAGCAGCGTGCGGCTCTCCAGCATCCGCCCCTGCTCATCGCGGGCGAGCACCGGCGCGGGCCCGGCCAGCACGTCCGTCAGCCACGCTCTCCGCCGAGCCTGGATCGCCTCCCAGTCGGGCTCCTGCGCGCGGAAGATCTCCGCGACCTCGGCATCGCTCATCGTGCGGTCGTAGATCACCAGCTCGTCGAGCAGCCCGTCCGCCCAGCGCTGGCCGCCCGTCTGCGCGCGGTCCGAGCCGACGATCAGCCGGCCCGCGGGCCTGCGCAGCGTGATGTTTGGCCGAGCGTTGTAGGCGACGCGGTCGCCGTCGAGGTAGAGCGCCATCACGCCCCGCGCGCCCTCGGTCCAGGTGAGCGCGACGTGATGCCAGCGTCCAAGCTCCTCCGCGTCCATGTTGGACCACGCCTGCGTGCTGCAATGCATGTAGGACTGGTTGTCGAGCACGAAGTACATCCGCCCGACGCCGCCGGAGGACTCCCACCAGCCCTGGCTGAGGACGAAGTAGCCGGGCGGATCACCGTCGAGGTTCATCGAGAGCAGCGCGTGTGAGTTCGGCGCGCCGGACTGCCAGTCGGGCTTGAACCAGAACATGAGCGTCCCGGCGGCCATGTCGAGGTTGCCCGCGGTGTCGAAGCTCAGGTCCTGCCCATCGCCGAAGCGCACCGCGCCGCCCCACTTCCCCTCGGCGACCAGCTCCGCACCGTTGACCTCCGCGGCCGGGTCGCCCGCGGCGTAGTCGGCGTCGAAGCCTTCGTTGAAGTGCGCGAGGAAGAGCGTGTGGTCGTCTACCTGCGGGGGAGATGACTGCGCGAGCGCGGCGGCGTGCGTGAGCAGCACCGCGACACACGCGGCGAGCATGAAGCGAAGCATGAGCGAGACCTCCCGTGCGAACGGGGCGTTCCTGCGCGATGAACTCGCGCAGGAAGTTGAGGGTCCAGGCCACCGAATCCTCCTCGGCCCGGCTCAGGCTCTGTCGGCGGCGTCCAGTGCTCTGGCCAGCCGCGCGACATCCCCCGCGCGGGAGAGGTCCAGCTCCTCGTCCGCGAGGTCCGTCAGCCACTCGCGGCACAGCGCGCGGGCCTCGGCTGCTGATACCCCGCGCGCCCATGCCGGCAGTTCACCAGGGGAGTAGTGGCCGCGGTAGTGGTCGGTCCCGCAGGCGATCTCCAACCCGCGCCACGCGCGCCACTGCACCTCCCGGTCCTCCGCCCGCCGCCACAGGTCGAGGCACGCCTCCATGCCCGCGCGTGTGCCGAGGTAACCCGCTGCGGCAGCCGCCGCACACTGCAGGTCGCGCGCGGCCCCGTCAACATCGAGCGCCGTCCGCACCATCATGTCGATTGCCGCATCATCGCCGAGGAAGCCCAGCGCCACGAATGCGTCCTCGGAGGGCTGATGGCCGCCATCCGCCGCGATCGCCGCCTCGATGGCCTGCCGCGCGCCCGGCGACTGCATCAGCCGCAGCGCCAGCCCGGCGTTGCGGCCGCGCGGCACCCCCTGCTGCCAGTCGTCGCACTCGGAGATGCCCGCGACCAGTCGGTCGCCAACGCTGCGGGCCGACGTCGCAGGCACCATCGCCACGCCTCCGCGCAGCTCCTCGTCGCAGGTCGCGCTCAGGATCGCCTCCGCCAACTCCCCGCGCCAGTCGCCTTCGATGCGCTCAATCAGCGCGTCCGGGGCCTCGATCGGCGTGCCCGCCGCCTCCAGCCGCCCGACCGCCCACGCGAGCACCGCCGCCTGCTCGCTCTCGCGGGCGACGATCGCCTCGCAGACCGCCGCGCACTCCTCCGGCCAGCGCTCGGCAAGCCGCCGCAGCGCCCGCCTCCGGTAGTCGAGCGTCTGCTCCGCGCACAACGCCGTCGCCTGCGCTGATGCGACGCTGTCCGGACACGTCGTGATGGTGACGGCCAGGTCGCCGTCGTCCTCGGTGGCGGTCGAGATCGCTCCACCGAAGGCCTCCAGCGCCGCCGCTGGGTCGACCAGCTCTATCCCCTCCGGCACGAACTCACCCTCCAGCCGCGTGACCGCCAGCTCGACCTCGCGGCCCTCCTTCGCGAGCGTGACGCGGTCCTCCGAGCGCTCAGCCACGGTCGCCAGCAGGCAGTCGGCGAGGTAGTCGGCCTCGATCAGCAGTGCGCTCGCGCGCCGGTGATCCTGCCACCAGGCGAGCGCCGCGTTGTAGTGGCGCCGATGCCGTTCGGCGTCGTCCGTGACCGTGCCGGGACCGAGTTCCGCCTGGAGCGAGATCACGCCTGGCGTTCCGTTGTAGTCCTCGGCACGCCAGCGTAGCACATTGCCGCTCTGCGTCAGCGTCAGCGGCTCCGGATGCGGGGTGGCGTCGATGGGCACTCCCACGCCCAGGACCACGGCGCCGATGTTCCTGCGCTCGGCGAGGCGCACTTCGAGGTCCACGCTGCGGATCTCGCCCTGCCACGACGCGCCGGTCGCCAGCACATAGGGCACGCGCAGCATCTTCCAGTAGTGCTCGCGGTGCTCCCTGTAGCGCACGGTCATTGCGAGGTCGGCGTCCGCGCCGAATGGGACCTCGAACAGGTGCCAGACGCAGTCGCGCGACCTCCCGCCAAGCTCGATCTGCGCGTCCTCCTGCACGGTCACCGGCAGCGCCGCGCCATCGGCCTCCACGGTGAAGTCCCTGACGAAGTGATAGCCCGGCCCGCCGAGCTTGAGAGTGGGGAAGCCCATCTGCACGGTGCGCGCTTCGCCTGTGTTGTGGAACTGCAGATCAACGGTGACGGCGGTGTCGGTGAGGTTCGGCTCAAAGACGATGGTCTCTTCGACGAGGCTGACGGACGGGTGCTCGGCCATCAGTCGGACGGTCCCGCCCGACCACGTGACCGCGCCGGGATCAGCGGCCGCGATCCCGCATACGAACGCAAGCGACAGCACGACGCATACCGAGGTACGCATTGCGAGGCCCCCTGTCTGGACGCAGGTACACTTACACCAATGTACACGTTCGCCACGCCGTCGGGGAAGGTTACACGCCGCGCACACGCTGCCGTTCCCCCCTCTCCCGCTTGAAGCCGCGTCGTTTGCGGCTTCCAGGGAGAGGGGGCCGCGAGACCGAAGGTCTCCGGGTGAGGCGTCGTTGTCGTCGAGGCCCCCCTACCCAATCCCCGCCCTCTCAAACGCCGCCTCGCGGCTCAGCGACCCCTCCATTGGCCCGCGCACGGACGCCGCCGCGGCTCCGCACGCGTTCGCCAGCCGCCCGCACTCCGCCAGCGGGAGGCCCTCGGTCAGCCCGACCACGAAGGCCGCGTCGAAGCAGTCGCCCGCGCCGGTCGGGTCCACCGCTTCCACCGGGTAGCCCGGCACATCGACGCTCTCGCCGCGCGTGACAATGCGGCAGCCCTCCTCGCCGCGCTTGAGCGCCACGATCTCGACACCGCGCGCCAGCAGGCCCACGCAGGCCGCCTCGGGCGTGTTGGTCTTCGTGAGGATCTCGGCCTCGCTTGCACTCGGCAGCACCAGCGCGGCGCGGCTGAGCACCGGCTCGAGGACCTCGCGCACGGCCTGCTCGCCGCCGAGCAGCTCGGGGCGCAGGTTCGGGTCGAGCGAAATCTTCGCGCCCGCCTCATACGCAAGCTCTGTGGCGCGGTAGCAGCCGTCGCGCATGCGCTCGCCCGCGGAGAGCGATGAGCCGCAGATGTGCAGCCACTTGCAGCCCTCGAAGTAGTCGGCGGGCACGTCGGGGAGGTGGCTGGCGGCGGAGTTGCCGATGTGGAAGAGGAAGCGGCGGTCGCCGTTGCTGAAGTAGGTGACGAAGGCGCAGCCGGTCGAGACCTCGTCGATGACCGCGACGTAGCGCGTATCGACGCCGTGGTCCTGGAAGCGCCGGATGTCCATGCGGCCGAAGTCGTCATTGCCGACGGCGCCGATGAAGCCTGCGGAGCGCCCGAGCAGCGCGCACTGGTCGGTGAAGATCGCGGGCGCGCCGGACGGGAACGCGCCGGCGAAGGTGCCGGGCTGATCGAGCGGCTCATCGACCTTCATGCGCATGACATCGACGATCAGTTCGCCAACCGAGATGATCTCGGGCATCGCAATCCCTCCGAGCGGCCGAGCTTGAGCGTCGGCCCAAGTTTCCGCGACAGTGGGGGAGGGACCTGCGAGGGGGGCTGTTGTCGTTCGTCGTTCCGTGGTGCGGGCGCCCTCGCCCGCACGCCGTGGTCGCTGCCGTTCGGAGCGACGCGACTGGCGCTCCCGTGGCACGGGCGTCCCGCCCGTGCAGAGCCGTTGTCGTTGCCGTTCGGAGCGACGCATGCAGACCGCTGCGCGGTCTCTTGGCCGTTTAGATGCGTCGGCCGTTGCCGTCGTCGTTGCCGTTTGCTGTTCCGTTTGGAGGGCGCCGGTCTCCGACCCGGCCCGATGCCGTCCGGCGCTGCTCCCCTTACGGCACCCTCACCACATGCAGCCGCCCCTCAACGTCCCACGCCACGAACTGCCCGCTCGGAGAGATGCTCGGCCGGCCCCCCCACCACCCACCACGTCATCCGCGCCGGATCTGGGGCCTCTTGCGCGTTGTCGCCGAGCAGATCCGTCCCGTGCCAGGCGTGCCCACTGTGCTCCCGCGCAGCACATCGCCCCCATGCCCCGGCGATGACCGGCGCGCCGTCGCCCTGCCAGACGAGGACGCGCGCGAACGCGGACGCGCACTCCTCACCGCGGAACTCCAGCCGCTCACGCGCGCAGACCACGGTCGCGTCGGCAGAGAGGCTTGGGCAGTCGAGGCAGCGGGCCTCATCCGCATCGTCAGTGGGGGAGGGGATGTCGCCAGGCCCGGTGGGATGCAGCGTCCGAACCACGTCCCAGTTGCCTTCGCCATCGAAGCGCAACAAAGAGACGTCGGTCACGGGCTGGTCATCCATATACTCCACGTCCGGGCTTGTCCCGGTCGTGAGTGCCGCCACGATCGACCCGTCCGGCGCCCGGCGCGGCTGGAACAGCGCCGACCACACGAACAGGTCGTCAGGTACGCCGCCGCTGGCAATCTCCTGGCTAAGGCCGTCGAGGATGCGCAATCGCGGGATCTTCGCAAGCACAGGCTTCTCCCCGTATTGGCCTTTGTCGGCGAAGAGAGGAACTTCGCGAAGGTCGGCAGGCGGCTCGCATACCGTCGCCGTGTGAGAGGGGATGTCCACCTCCACCGTCCCCTGCAGAGCGGCGTGCGGGTAGGTGTTGAAGAACGAGCACCACGCGCGTTGGTCCGTGCCGCTAACCCCAACGTGGAATCCCCAACCGACCTCGCTGCCCCCGACCTCGCCGATCGGCGTGAGGCGCTGTTCGGGGACGCTCACGGTCGCGAACTTGAACGAGCGCGTGCTGCTCCCACCGGGGTAACGGGAGATCACGAGCAGCGTCTCGTCCGACAGCCACGACAACTGCAATACAGAGCGGAAATCCCTGCCGAGAGCAATGGAACAGACCTCCTCGCCCTCGACCTTCATGGCGTCGCTCTCAGCGATGGCGCGGGCACGTTCGACGTAGCGGGCATTGGCGACGGCCATGGCGCTCTCCATGACGCGCTCATGGGCGTGGGTGACCGCGGGCGGCACCTGCGGCTTCTGCGCGCAGCCGATCAGCGCGCAGCAGACGACGAGGACAGCGAGTTGGCGCATCAAACATCCCCCCGACGGTGCGTCGAGTTGTGCGGCGATTCTGAGCTTCCTCGCGAGGGAAGCCGTCTCCTTCGCGCGAGTGCGAACGGCCGACGCATCTAGACGACAGATGCGTCGCTTCGAACGGCAACGACAACGGCAAAGCTGCACGGGCGGGACGCCCGTGCCACGGTTAAGCCGGTGCGTGCTACTGGGGAGTCGCCCCAAACGACAACGGCAAACGGCGAACGGCCGGGCGGACGCGTAGGTCCGCCCCTCCAGAACAACAACGACGCCGTTCCTCCCCCTCTTCCGGAACGGAGAGGGGGACCGAGGGGGAGAGGTCAGGCGGCCGAACGACAAGCGGCGAACGGCCGGGCCGGAACGGAGACCGGCCCCTCCAAACAGAACGGACAACAGCAACAGCAAACGACACAGGCCGCCACGGGGGGCGGCCTCTCCGTTACGGCTCACGCGAACGTTCCAAACTCCTTACACGCCGCGTACATCGCCGCGACGTTCTCCTCCGGCGTGCCGGGGGCGAGGTTGTTGCCCTCGCGGAGGACGAACTTCCCGCCCTCCATCACGCCCGAGTGCAGGATCCGCCGCGCCTCCTCGCGCACCTGCGACGGCGTGCCGGTGCGCAGCACCTCCACGTGCGGGCCGCCCTGGATGCGCACCTCCGGCCCAAGCTCGCGCCGCAGCCACCCGTGATCCACCGGGAAGCCCGTGTCGAAGCTCTGCACGTTCAGCTCATCGCGCATTGTGCGGAACAGGCGCGTCGCGTCGCCGCACAGGTGCGTCCCGTTCGGCCCCACCGAACCGAACTCGTCGATCAGCCGCCGGTGCCACGGCAGCACGAACTCCCGGTAGCTCGCCTCGCTCAGAAGCTGGATGCTATCGTCGGGGATGCTCCACGCGGTGCTCTCCACCGGCAGCCCCATGCGCTCGCGGAAGGCCTTCACGCGCCGGATCGTCGCCGTCACGATCAGCTCCATCAGCGCGTGGACGAAGTCCGGGTCCTCATACATGTCGATGCACAGCTCCGTCGGCCCGCGCAACGCGACCGCGGTCGTGAACGTCCCGTCCGTGCCCAGGCCCGGGACGCCGCCCGCGCGCACCGGCCGCCCGTGGAACTCGAAGCCGCTCTGCGCGATCTCCTCGAAGCGCTCGCGATACTCCCACGCGCGCCCGAGCCAGCCGCTGAAGGGATTCGGCGGCCCGACCTCGATGAAGTCCCACTTGTTCGCGTCGGTCAGGAAGGGCGGCGTGTCCGGCACATCGCCGTCGATGAAGCGCAGCTCCGCGCCGTGCCAGAGCTGCGAGTAGCTGTTCTGCAGGTCCACCGGGATCGTCCACGCGTCCGGCAGGCCCATCTCGATGTCGCGGACGAGGTGGTGGCGCAGGAACCACTGGTGGTGGAGCTGGTGGTGGAACATCGCGTCCGGGTCGAGGAAATACTCGCGGTAGGTGATCCCGGTCGGGTTCCAGCGCTCGCTCAGCAGCGTGAAGCGCGAGGCGATACCGATGATCATCGGCACGCGCGTGGGCTCGCTCGCATTGAACGCCTCCCAGACCTCGCGAACCTCGGCGTTGTGTGCGTCGAAGTCGATCATGCGCGCTGCCTCCTGTGCGGCATCGTCGGCCTTCCCCCGGACCTCTCCCCCCGGCCCCCTCTCCGTTCCGGCGAGGGGGAGAACAACTGAGGCACTGCGCCCCGCGCCCCCCGCTTCCCGCGCCCCTGCACGAACACCTCCGCGGGCTGGAGGAAATCGCGAGGCGCGCGGAGAAGGGGTGCCCTATCACCCCAATGACGACCGGGGGCAAGCGATGATTGACTGGGAACGCGAACAGAGCGTCCTGAAAATCCTGATGCGCCACAAGGCGATCAGCACCGAGCAGGCCCGCGAGGTCTACCAGGAGGGGATGCGCGAGGAGCTGTCGGCGCTGGAGCTTGGAGTCCAGCGCGGCTACTTCACGCACGAGCAACTCCGCGACGCCACCGGTGGTGAGGCGGGGGAGATCGCGTCACTGCGAGATCGCGACATCGATCCGCAGGTCGCGAACATCATCGAGCCGAGCCTCGGCCGCCGGCTGCGGGCCTTCCCCGTGGCCGTGCGCCAGGACGTCATCGAAGTGGCGATGAGCGATCCGGACAACGTGACCGCCATCGACGAGATCCGCCGGCAGACCGGCTACAAGGTCCAGCCGTTGCGGGTGTCCGACCCGGAGATCGCGTGGGCGATGGACACGTTCTGGTCGAGTGCGGAGATCCTCGAACTCGACGAGCGAGTCGCCGGGCGCGCGGAGGGCCTCAGCGAGGGCGTAGACAGGATCGCCGACCTCTCTGACGCGCCCGCGGTGGTGCAGCTCGCGAGCACGCTCATCACGCAGGGCGTGAAGAATGGCGCGAGTGACATCCACATCGAGTCCGAGCGCGAGGGCCTGCGGGTGCGCTACCGCATCGACGGCGTCCTCGGGCCCGCCAACACACTGCCTCCCACCATCAAGGACGCGCTGATCTCGCGCCTGAAGATCATGGCCGCGATGGACATCGGCGAGTCGCGCCGCCCCCAGGACGGGCGCTTCACTACCCAGGCGGCCGGCCGGCGCATCGATGTGCGCTCGGCCCTGCGGCCCACCGCGCACGGCGAGAACATCGTCATGCGCCTGCTCGACAAGAACCGCCTCTACATCACCTTCGAGCAGCTCGGCATGTCCGGGCCGCTGCAGCAGCAGATGGAGGCGCTGCTCAAGGCCTCCCGCGGGCTCGTCGCCATCGTCGGCGGCACCGGCTCGGGCAAGAGCACCTCGCTCTACTCCGCGCTGCACTACCTCCGCCAGGGCTCGCTGAACATCGAGACGGTCGAGGACCCGATCGAGTACCAGCTCGAGGGCACCAACCAGTCGGCTGCGCGGCCGGACATCGGCGTGGGCTTCGCCGAGCACGTGAAGGCCATGCTGCGGCAGGACCCGGACGTGATCATGGTCGGGGAGTCGCGCGATTCCGAGACGATCGAGGCGTCCTTCCACGCGGCGCTGACCGGCCATCTGGTGCTCACGAGCATGCACGCGAATGACGCGCCCGCGGCGGCCACGCGGATGCTGCAGATGGGCGTGGAGCCCTACCTCGTGTCATCGGGCCTGCGCGCGGTGCTGGCCCAGCGGCTGGCGCGGCGCGTCTGCCCGGACTGCAAGGTCTCGCGCCCGGTCGAGGAGGCGCTGGCGGAGTCGCCGGCGCTGCAGAAGCGGTTGGCGGAGCACCGGATCTCGGTGGTGGCTGCGGGGACGGGCTGCGATCGCTGCCGGGGCACGGGCTTCCTCGGGCGGATCGGGCTCTTCGAGCTGATGCGCATGACGCCGACGCTCAAGGAGATGGCCCTGGGCGACGTGGACGAGCAGGCGATGCGCCACACGGCGGTCTCGGAGGGCATGGTGCAGCTCTCGCAGGACGCGATGGCGAAGTTGCGCGCGGGGATGGTGGGTGTGGAGGCGCTGCTGTGCGGGGATGGTGGGTGTGGAGGCGCTGCTGTCGCTGTACGCGGACCTCTCGACGGAATACGGCGACAGTGCGATCGAGTTCATGACGCGGACGTGAGGACGGCGGGGAGTGGGGCGGGAAGCACTCGTCGCACGACGCCACAGTTAGATTGAGATACAGTTGGCTTGAGATGGGGGACGCCCAATGTCAGGCAGAATACGCTTGCTGGTCGGCGTTGCAGGTGCAGCGCTCCTTGGTGGTCCAGCAGTTTGGGATGCTGTCCGCGGTGTGGACGTCCATTACGGTTGTACTGGCTGCGTAGCTGCGTCCATCGGTTGTGTAGCGCTTCTGGCTCTGTGCTTCCAGTGGGCCCTGAGCCAAACGCGTTTCTCACGCCGAACGTTGCGTCTGCTGGCACTCACCGCGATCGCCCTCCTGTTTCTCTATTTCGACGGAGTGAAGCTTGTCCCTCGCGAATGGCAGTGGACGGCGAACGACGACCTTCGTCAAGTTCACTGCCTCCACGAGCTTCACGACCCGGATAGCTTCGAGGGCGATCTCCTGTCACTGCATTGCTGGCACTTCCAGCCCATCGGCATATGGGCGCCTTACTGGCTCCTCGGGTTCCTATTCCCGCCCTATATCAGCGCGAAGCTACTGGGAATGGCTCTCCTCGCTCTGCAGGCGCTTCTCATCTGGTTCGTCGCCGTAAGCGCGACCGACAGGCAGCGGCCCTTCGGTCTGGGCTTCTCTGCTGCAATCGCACTGACGGTTGTTCTGTTGTTGGACCAGCAGCTCTGGTGGACCACTGCACAGGGACTCGCCAGATCGTTTGGCTATGTGCTGACGATTATGGCGCTGCTTGCGCTGACAGGCCGCAATTGGATCCTTCTTGCAGCGGCAGTCTTTCTCGGTGCCCTCTTCTCGCCAACTGTCGCAGTGATCAGTTCTCTCAGCGGCATCGTCCTATGGCTGGCGACAGAGAGGAAGCTGCTGAAGACAGTGCGCGTCTTCGGCTTCGCAGTTGTGTTCTCTGGTGCTCTGCTCATGGCCAAGTCTGCGGCGGTGCCAGACGTGCTCGATAGCTTCGCGAAATGGCGGGGGCCCAACAAGACTCAGGGATTTCGCGAGAATGAGCGCTCCTACCGAGATCGCATCAGGCCCGCTGGCGCGGAGCTTTCCGGACATGCTCTGTCTATCGTCGGTAGCTTCTGTGGTTCCTCCGGTACCTCGATGGTGGTTTTCGGCGTGTTGGTCATCGCCGGGGGCTTTGTGGCGCTGCAGCAGGGCCTTGGGAACGAGAACGGCGGCACAAGCAAGCCGCCCGCGGTTCTGGGCCTGCTGATCTGGGTCGCTGCATGCTTACTCATTTACTGTGCTGCTCGGCTCGTGGCGTACAGGCTCTACGTCCCCAACAGGTATCTTGGCCTGGCCCGACCGGCAGAGATAATGCTTCTGTGTCTGCTTTTGATGGGGTTGATCGGGCGCCTGTTCCGCCGAACTGACCAGAGCTGGCCTGAGGCGGTCTTCTGCGCTATCCTCATTGTTGCTCCCATTTTCCACGAGGTGCCGCCTCCATCACGCGCGTCGAAGCCCGTCATCACGGTTCCGGAGGAACAGAGGCCTCTGATCGCTTGGATGAGGGCCAATACAGATGTGGGGGCTTTGTTCGCAGGAGACCCCGACACGATGGACAATGTTCCCCTCTTCGCGAAACGTGCCGTCCTGATCAACTACGAAATGTCAGTTCCGTATTTCACCAACTACTACGAAGCCGTACTGCAGCGGACCAACGCGCTTATCGATGCTTACTTCGGGTCGGACACGGAGGATCTGCTGGAGTTGCGCCGCTGCTACGGTGTCGACTATCTCGTAATCAGAACGAGCGACTTCGCATCAGGGAGCACCACGATCTGGGAGTCGGAGTCCCGACCGGGGCCTTATATGGAGCCATTCTGCGATCACATCACAGAAGCGCTACGCCACGTAGGTTCGGACGATGGATCTTTCGCGTGGCAAGAGGTCCCTGAGGGCACTATCGCATACAGGACCCAGGACTTCATCGTGATCGACCTTGGGCTGCTCTCTGGCTGATTTCACTGGGTTTGAGTCCGCTACTCCTCACTCCATCACCATCTCATCCGCCGGCGCGAGTACCACGATCTCGTGCGCGTAGGTGCGCTTGTCCTGGCCCTCGCTGATGCTGCTGAAGTTGCCGCGCGTCACACTGTCGATGTAGCTGGCCGCGTTCTCGTCGAAGGCCGACAGGTCGAACTGCTCCGGTAGCGGCATGATGCGCTCGTTGTCCGCGCAGATCGTCACCTCGAAGCCCTCCGAAAGCATCTCCGGCGTCCAGAAGCCCTCCTCGCCCCAGCGGTCGCCCGGGCGCTGGACTTCCATCTCCTTGCCCAGATGCAGCATCCGGTAGCCCGTGTCCTCGATGCCCAGCGCGGGCAGGTCCACGTGCATCGTCGCCACGCTCGGGACGCTCTCGGGGTAGAGCGCTACGCCGATCCAGTCGCCCTTGCGCAGCGCGCCCATCACGCGGAAGCCGTCGCCCTCGCAGACCACCTCGGGCCGCGACAGCGCCGCCACCTGCATCCACAGCCACTCCGCAAGCTCGGGCGTGTCGCCCTTCTCCAGCTCGGTCATGAGGTCGAAGTGCACGCCGACGACGCTCCCCTGACCCAGCGCCCGGCGCGTCACCGCGGGCGTCCCGTCGTCGAACGCGACGAGCACCTCCGTGCCGTCCAGCAGCTCGACCTGCCGCCGCGCGACGCTCGCGGGCAGCATCACCCGCAGCCCCTCGACCTCGAACGCGCAGGCGGCTTCCGGCAGCGCATCGCCGTAGCGCACGCCCACGATCTCAGCGGTCACGTCGCGCACATCGGTCAGGTCGGCGTTCGCCGCGGTCCAGTCGGCGCCGAGCGACAGCACCGCCCCGCCGGCCTCGATGAAGCCGCGCACTCCGGCCAGCACGTCCTCGCTGAGCCCGCGCACGCCGTAGGGCCCTGCGACCAGCAGCCGGTAGCGGTCGTGCGTCTCAGTCGCGCGTGTGAAGACCACCTCGCAGGGCTGGTGGCGCTGGATCGCGCGGATCACCGCCTGCTCTTTGTTGGTCTCGGGTCGCGGGTCCTCCAGCAGCATCTGAAGCGCGTTCTGGTTGTGCAGCACCGCCACGCGCGCGAGCGAATCCGCGCCCGCCCACTCACGCTGATTCTGGATGTGGCGCGCGAGCTGATGCGCCACATTGGGGTTATTCCCGTACATGAGCGGCCGCCAGAGCTGGTTGAAGGTGAAGTACGTCCCGCCCAGCGACTCGCGGAAGCAGGCGGTGTTGTACTGGCCCCAGCCATCGTGCGCGTGCGCCCAGCGGATGGAGTTGGGGTAGTAGGCCACTGCCGTGGTGCCCGGCGAGCAGATGAAGTGGTCGGCGCCCAGTCGCGCCAGCTCCACGCTGTCCATCCCCCAGCACCAGCCGGAGGAGTAGTGGGCGGTTGCGAGGATCTCCAGCCCATACTGCATGTCCTTGCTGTGGCAGTAATCGATGAGGTCCTTCAGATAGTCCGTAATAGTCCACTGCTTGAAGAGGACGTAGCGCCTGCGCCACACATCGCTGGTGTCCGTCCACTGCCGCTGCAGCGCCAGCTTCGCGCCGATGTCATCGGGCAGGCCCTCACCGAAACGCTCGCGCGAGAAGCGATCGAACGCCTCGAGGTCGTCGCCGAGGAAATCCGCGTAGATGAACCACAACTCGTCGTAGCAGCCGAGGCCCTGGAAGCTCTCATGCTCGCCGTAGCGGGCGGCGTACTCGTCGATCAGCGCGTGGCAGCGCTCGCGCCAGACGGGGCTGAGCACGTCCTCGCAGTAGCGGCGGCCACCGTACATGTACAGCTTCCCATCGGCGTCCTTCGCGCAGTACTTCTGCGCGAACTGTTCACTGCGCGCGGTCGAGTGCCAGGCCGCCCAGACGTTCATGCCCTCCTCGTCGGCGACCTCGCAGAGCATTTTCAGCGGATCGAAGTTCGCGTACCTCACGGCTGAATCGGGCACATCGGTGTTGTGATAGACGCGCTCACCGGACACGTCCGTCCACCACATCATGTCCGTGACGCCGAGCCACTTGAGCCGCAGCACGTCCGAGCGCAGGCGCGCGCGGAAGAACGCGAGCTGTTCTTCGGTGGAGGTCTTGCGGCGGTCGTAGCCGCGCCAGGTCATGGTGTCGTACGTAATGAAGAAGCGTCCGCCCAGCTCCCCGACCGGCCTGCGTGGCAGGTAGCTCGCGTGCAGCATCTCCCCGCCGAACCAGTCGTCCGTGGGCATCGCGGCGCGCAGTTCCTCCAGCGCCAGGTCCTGCTCCAGCGCGCGCCGGGCGACGGTCAGCTCGGCCTCGGGCATCTGACTCACGCGCGCCTCGCCCGCCCACTGCAGCGCGTTGAGCACGAACGCCAGCTCGCCATCGGTGGGCATGCGCTCGCCCTGCGCGAACGTGGCGGCGTCGTAGAAGTAGCCGGTCGCCAGCCCGCACAGCACCACGCGCCCCGGACCCTCCTGCCCCGCAACGACCACCGGTGCGTCCGAACGATCGCGCAGCACCACCGTCCCGGCGGGGCCTGGTGTCAGCAGCAGATGATCGAAGTAGGCGTGCTCGAACTCCGCCGGCAGGCCCTGCGCGATGGGGTGATCGCCGGTGGGGAGGACGATCGTGTCCTCGCGCCGCCCGGCGACCTCGGTCGCGACGTCCGGGAAGGGCGTCTGCGGTGCGTAGCGGCCACAGGCGGCGTGGTTGAGCATCACACCGCCGCCCAGGCCCACGAAGACGCGGATCGCGCTCAGCGTCTCGGGCTTGTCCAGCCGCGTCGAGCCGATGAAGAGCGCGTCCTGGCCCGCGAGGCCCTCGGCGGAGATGTCCTTGATGAGCGTGGCCTCGAAGCCCTCCGCTTCGCCGAGGGCCTGCGCGACGGACTTGCCACCGAGCCCGCCCTCGTAGACGGCGACGCGCAGCGGCTGGGCCTCCACCGCTCCTACGAGCAATGTGCAGATCACGAGCAGCGCCGGAATCAGGCGTCGGTTCATGGTCAGAACTCCCTTCGGCCGATGAGCGTCGCCGGGCAGCACGGTGTTCCTCGTGCCCTGCGCAGGCTCCTCCTTTGTGCGAACAAGTGTTTCGCGTGAAACATTCGCGTGTGTTTCGCCCGGCAGGTCCCGCGCCGCGTGGCCGCGAACCGCCCCGCAATGCCCTCCGGAGGTGCTTGAGATGCCGGCAACACCGCCCGATCGGCCCAACGTGCTCGTGTTCTTCTGCGATCAGCTCCGCATTGATCTGCTGGGGGCGTACGGCGGGGGCCTCGTCCGCACGCCCAACCTCGATGCCCTCGCGGGGGAGAGCGTGGTCTTCGAGCGCGCATACACGCCCTGCGCGATCTGCTCGCCGGCGCGCGCGAGCCTGATGACCGGGCTCTACCCGCACGCCCACCACATGTTCAACAACTCGACGCCGGGCTACTCCTACTGCGAGCACCTGCGTCCGGACCTGCAGACCCTCGCGGACTGGACGAATGCGGAGACCGGCTATGAGACCGCCTACTTCGGCAAGTGGCACATCGGCCCGGCGCAGGATCTGTTCGACTCCGAGTTCGACCACACGCACCCACGGCCGTACGAGGGTGGACCGGCCTACCTCGCCGGTTCGCACTGGCACCCGTCGCCGAATCTCGCGGAGGTCGGCCGCAGCCTCGCCGGCGGCCGCGCAGGGACGCTGCGCATGCCGATGGGTGAGTTCCCGGACGTCTTCGCCGCCGACCTCACGCGTGACTTCATCCGCGGGCGTGAGGCAGCGCGGCCACCCTTCCTGTGTTTCTGCGCCTTCCCCGGGCCGCACAGTCCGTGGTTCGTGCCCGATGAGTTTGGCATCCGCTACGACCCGGCGGAGATGCCGGTCTGGCCGAATCGCTACGACGACTTCGCGGGCAAGCCGGTCTACCAGAAGAAGTTGCGCCTGCACGACGTCGCCCGACACGGCCTCTCCATCCATCCCGGCGATGATGAGCCACTCCGTGAGCTGCTGGCCGGGTTGTTCTCGTACATGGAGCTGATCGACGCGCAGGTCGGGCGGGTGCTGGAGGCGCTGGAGGACGCCGGGCTGGCGGAAAGCACCACCGTGGTTTTCGCCGCCGACCACGGCGACATGGCGGGCTCGCATGGCTTCATGAGCAAGGGCGGCTACATGTACGACGAGACCGCGCGCATTCCGCTGATCGTGCGACCGGCCGGGGAGCGTGCGGCCCGAAGGATCGACGCACCCGTGCACCTGATGGACCTCACCGCCACGATCATGCACACGATGGCGGGGGAGCCGGTCGAGGCGATGGCCACGCACGAACTGCACGGGCAGTCGTTGCTGCCGCTGATCGAGGGGGCGTCGTGGCCGCGCGAAGTCCACTACGCCGAATACCACGGCGATTGGTTCGGCCACTACTCCGCCCGGATGGTGACCGACGGGCGCTGGAAGCTGATATACAACCTGACCGACTACTGCGAGCTGTATGACCTGCAGGCCGACCCGGGCGAGCTGCACAACCGCTTCTACGATCCGGACGCCCGCGAGGTGCGCGAACGCTACCTTGAGCTGATATTCGCGGAGGCGGCGCGACTGGGCGATCGCCATCTGCGGCTCTTCCGGCCCGAGCTGGAGGATGACGTGCCGCACGAGCTTGAGGCGCCGCTACTGCCGCTCGAGTGAGTGCGGCGAGGGGGCAACGTCATCCGCGCCGTTCGCGGCGCATCGACGTCTGCGCAGCAGACTCGCGCAAAGCGCTCCGCGCTTCAGGCTTTCCCGCCTGCGGTCGTCCGGGAACGACAGACGGGCAGGATGCCCGTCCTACGAACGACTACGGCGAACGGCTGAAGTCGCCTCACTCCACCTCGTAGATCACGAACACGCCGTCGAGCGCCGGGACGGTTACGCGCTCGCCCACCGCTTCGCCGGTCAGGACGATCCGACCGCGCACCAGCCCCTCGGCGGGCGTCAGCGTCACGCTCACCGGGGCGAGCGTCCGGTTGGTGATCCCGACCATGACGCGCTTCCCGTTGGTGAACGCGCGGTGGAAGACGCCCTCTGGCGCGTCGATGGCCACACGATCGTCCGCGCGCTCGCCCTCCCAGACGACCTCCTCGGTCGCGGAGAGGATGCGGGCGAGTTCCGACAGCAGCGTGTAGTGCCGGCCGTCGAAGAACGGGAGCATCCAGAAGTCCAGCCCGCGCACGCCCTGCGCGATGTGCGTCTTCGCCTGCCAGCGGAGGTAGTCCGGGTTCGTCCACGACCGCCCCGCGCCGCTGCCGATGTTCAGGCACGGGGCCAGCGGCACGCCCCACGGATTGGCGACCATCGCCTCGACGCGGTTGAATGCCCACGTGAGGCCGAACTCGTAGTCCCAGGTGTCCTCACCGTGCGGGTAGACGCCGTTCGCCATATTTGCCATATCCAGCAATGGCATGAACTCGCGGATGTCGTAGCCGATGGCCCGCTCCTCCGCGACGCGCTTGCGGTACACCTCCGCGTGCGGCCCGTCGGGGGCCCGCTCGTAGAGGCTCATCGTGAACCACGAGAAGAGCAGCGCGTCCGGATCGCCCGCCTTGACCGCCTCGCGAACCGCCGCGACGTGGCGGCCGCCGTTCCAGACGTGGAAGTCGATCCAGCGCTCATGCAGCGGCCCGTCGGGCAGGACCGCGGCGGGCCACTCGATCTGATCGGCGGCCAGCCCCTCCCGCGCCGCGGACGCCTCCCGGCAGCGCTCGCAGAAGCACTGGTGGTGGACGCCCTCGTGATCGAGGTCGAAGCCATCCCAGCCCTCGTCGCGGATGCGTTCGGAGATCGGCCCGAACACCTCCGCCACGTGCTCGGCCGCGTACGTCGGGCACCACTGCATGCCGCCCGAGTAGCGATCGGCGATGACCGGTTCGCCCTCGGCGTTGCGCAGAGCCTTCGTGAGGTCGAGCGTGTCCGAGGGGTAGACCGTGCGGTTGAATGACCACGGGCTGCCGAGGCTCGCGATCATGCCCGCCGCGTGCGCGTCGGGGATCTCCCCGACCTCACTGAGCACCAGGCGCGACACGCCGAGGCGCTGGAGCCGCTCGCAGGTGTCCCGGCGCAGCTCGGCGCGCAGGCCCTGTTCGGCCTCGGAGGCGGCGGCGCTGACGGTGCGGTAGGCCCAGACGCCCAGCCGCGAGCGCCGCGACTGCGGGGCCTCCGGAGGCGTCGGCAGCACGGTGAGCGGCGCGGTCATCTCCGCGCCCTCGCCGCCCTGCGAGAGCGAGTGCCAGCGCAGCGCGTAGTCGCCCGGCTGCAGCGCTCGCGCGCTGGCGCTGCAGCGGAGGTAGAGCGTGAGCGGGTGGCCGGCGAAGGTCGTCCAGTCGGTCTCCGGGCCGATGACGGCCGGCTCGGGCAGCGTGATCGTGTGCCGACTGACGGTCGCGCCGTCGCGCTGCACCTGCTCGACCGCGACGGCGATGCGCGTGGTCCAGCCGGTGCCGGCGGGGAGCCAGGGAGTGACGACCTCGACGCCCGCGGGCAGCTCGAGCGCGAGCCCGAGTTGCGCGGCGCCGGTCGTGTCGGAGTTGCGCGCGCGGAACTGCACGGGCTGGGTCATGCCCTCGCACAGGAACATCCCGTTGCCCTCGAGGATGTTCGGGCCGAAGTTCCACTCGAACTTCGCCGGATCATTCGTGTCCATCTGCGCGGCACTGAGGCCCAGCGGCGTTCGCGCGCCGTCCACGATCAGCGACACGCCTCGGAGCAATACCGCGTCGGTGGTGGCGACGTGCGTAATCCGCAGCGTGTTCTCACCCGCGCGCACTACCCCGGTGAGGTCGAAGAGGTAGCCGAGGCCACCGAGGTCCTCGCGCTCGCCGGACGCGAACTCCGGCTGCGCGGGCAGCGCCCACGCGCGTGGCGCGTAAGGCCCCTGGCCCTGCTGGCAGAACTCGACGGCCTTGTTGACTGACTGCTCGGGGCCAAGCTCCTGCCCGTTGATGGCGATGCGCAGCGCGCCCGCGGAGTGGCTCGGTGCGCGGAAGCGCAGGATCGCCTGCAGGTAGAGCTGCACCGGACCGGGGTCGGCGGGCAGGTCGAAGCGCGCCTCGGTGACGTGCGCGCTCGGCAGTTCCATCGCGGGGCCCTGATCGGCGGCGTTGGCCTCGTCGAGGATCGTCTGCGCGGCGCCGGGGAGTGCCGTCAGGAAGCAGAGCAGCGCGGCGCGGGTTACGCGGGACATGGCGTCACCTCGTGGTGCGGCTAACGACTACCTCACCCCCCGGCCCCCTCTCCCTGGGACCGCAAACGGCGCGGTCCCAGCGGGAGAGGGGGTGAACGGCGACGGCAACACCCCTGCGGCGTCCGCCCCTTCCCCGCCGACGCACGCAGGCCCTTCAGGCAGGTGCGGCGCGAGCTCCGGGCGAAGGTGCCGCCGCGCACCTGACTCCGGTCTTCCTGGGGAGTATCATGCGAACACTCGCCTGCGCCGCACTCATCGCCGCGGTCGCGCTGCCCGCGACCGTGCCTGCCGTCGCCGCCGACTGGACGCTCGCGGAGCACCCGGAGGGCGTCCTGATGTACGACACCCTCCGCCTGAGCGAGTTCCACGAGTCCGGCGCCGCCCTGCGCAGCGGCAATCGCGGCTACTTCCTGCCCACCGCAACGCTGCGGGACGACGGCACCCTCAATCCCTACGCCGATGGCATGCAGGTCGGCGGGGAGCTGCGCGCGGGGCAGATGCTCCTCACGCCCGACGCCGCGCTGGCGCCATCGTGGGCCGAGTTCGTGCTGCACGGCTGCACGCGCATGGCGCTCGACTACGGCCTGTGCGACGGCTCGAACGGGGCGGGCACGAAGCTCACGTTCTTCTTCTACCCGACCGCCGACGTGGATGGCCAGCCCGCGGTGGAGAAGACGATGCTCCTTACCGAGCAGGTGTGGGCGAGTGAGACGATCGAGCTGCCCGGCGGCGACCTGTTCGTGCGGGTGCAGGTCGAGTTCGTCGGCCACGAGGGCAAGAACTGGACCGCGCTGGTGGCCTCCGGCGATGGCGAGATCGGCACGCGCGAGGAGGCCCGCGAACTCAGCCCGCTCGCCGATCAGCTCACGGAGATGCCGACTGAGCTGCCGCCCACGGACGTGCATGTGAACGCGCGCGACGGCTACGACATCCTCTTCCTCGGTGATGAGCCGTGGATCAACTACGCCTCCAAGGGCCACGGGACCGCCACCCAGGCGATCCAGAAAGAGGCGGGCATCAACCTCTACTACGTCGAGGGCGCGGGCGTCACGCGCATCTGGCCCGAGGGCGCCGACCAGCCCATGGTCGCGCCCGACAGCCCGACTTTCCTGAACATGTATCTGTGCCGCCGCGAGGGGATGCCGTACAAGACCGGCGTCGGCATCGCGCATTGCGTCTACTACCTCCCTGAGTGGCTCGTGGCGCAGGAGAACCTGGGGATGGAGGAGCACTTCGTCCGCCACGAGGACCCGCGCCACAGCTCGTTCATCAAACCGAAGACGCTGGAGTGGAGCCTGCGCGCGCTCGACGGCTGGGCGCAGTTCTTCGCGCCGCAGACCTCCGTCTTCGTGCTCGGCCAGGAAGACCAGATCGACCAGTGGGACGATCAGTCCGAGGAGGCGCAGGCGGCCTTCCGCGCGTGGCTGAGCGACCACTTCGGCGGTGACTTCACGCTGTTCGATGCGTACGTCGGCGGCGTGGATGGCTGCACGGACTTCGCGAGCACGCCCTACCTCGACCACCTCGCGTCCGACGAAGCGTACGGGTATCCCCGCCGCGCGGCGTATCTCAAGTACCTCTGGATGGTCGAGGCCTACACCGACTACCTCGTGGCGCTCAAGGAGCACTGCCGGGAGCTTGCGCCGGAGGTGCCGGTGACGCAGCGCTACGTCATCTCGCCCGCGAGCGTGGCGATCTCGGAGATGGGTGACTTCGACTACGACTACATGTACGGCCACCTCTCCAGCGAGGGCGCGGCCGGGCGCTACGGGAGCGGGAAGAAGATATGGAACGGCATCTACGGCTTCGCCGGGCTGCTGCCGACGCCGCGCGGCGGCTCGATCGGCAAGTGCCTCGACCAGGACATCCGCCGCACCGGCATGAGCGAGGCGGAGTGGGAGACGAACGCGTGGACGCTGCTCGCCAACGGCTGCACGGGCTATGAGCAGTCGCCCTTCTTCCCGAGCTGGGGCGAGCGCTGGGTGCAGGCGGCGCTGGTCGATGATGAGGGCAACCTCAACGATCAGGGCCGGCTGTCGGCGCAGGTCATGGGCAAAGTGCTGAGCGTGTCGCGCTACTGCGAGCACTACGACCGCTACGAGGATGTGGCGGTCTTCCACGACTCGGCGTGGCAGTCGGCGTATCTCGGCACGGGGCTGTCGCAGTCGAAGGTCGGGCTCTACACGCTGATCCGCGAGCTGGGCTACCACGCGGACCCGGTGACGATCTGGGAGATGACGCCCGAGCAGCTCGCGAACAAGAAGATCCTGGTGCTCGCGGGGAGCGTTCCGATCGCCCCCGAAGCGCAGGATGCCATCCGCGAGTATGTGCGCAACGGTGGGGGACTCCTGTGCATCTACTCGGCGGCGGGGCAGGGCTTCCCCGGCAGTAACGGGTGGGAGTTCACCGGTGAGGCGGCGCAGGCGGCGGCGGAGATGAGCTTCGACGAGCCGCCCGCGCAGGCGCACCTCGGCGACGTGCTGGGCATCATCTCCGGCGGCGGCAGCGCGCGGCACGACTGGATC
>JALGSW010000143.1 GCA_029821635.1 Candidatus Zipacnadia bacterium | reverse complement strand
CATCCAGTCGCGCCAGGGGCCGCCGATCTACCAGCCCTACCTGGACCTGCTGAAGCTCCTGGCGAAGGAGGACCTGCGCGTCACGCACAGCCCGATCGTGGCGTGGGGGCCGCCCGTGATGCTCGCCTCCATCCTCGTGGCGGCGGGCCTCATGCCCCTCGGGGGCGTCGCGCCGATGCTTGGAGCCGGTGACCTGGTCGTCTTCATCGGCCTGCTCGCGCTGGCCAACCTCACGCTCGCGGCGATGGGCTTCGCGACCGGCTCGGTCTTCTCGAGCCTCGGCGCGAGCCGCGAGGTCATGGCGATGCTCGCCGCCGAGCCGGTGCTTTTCATCTCGCTGCTGGTGCTCGGCGTCCAGTCCGGCTCGATGACCTTCGCGGGGCTGCTCAGCGCTCCGATGGGCGTCGTGACCGTGTTCGCCGCGATCACCTATGTGCTCGCGCTGCAGATGTACGTGGCGAAGGTGCCGTTCGACATCACGGAGGCGGAGACGGAGCTGATCGGCGGGCCGCTGAGCGAGCTGTCGGGGCCGAAGCTGGCGCTGGCGCAGTGGGCGATCTACGCGAAGCAGTTCATCTACAGCTCGCTGTTCATCCAGCTCTTCCTGCCCTGGACGCTGAGCTTCATCCCGTGGCTCGCCGCTGCGATCGTGGTGAACGTGCTGCTGGTGCTGGTGATCGACGCGCTGGTGGTGGGCGTGGTGATGTCGGTGAACCCGCGCCTGCGGCTCGATCAGGCGCTCCGCTACGGGATGACGCTGGCGGGCGCCGCGAGCATCGTGCTGATCGTGGCGGCGATTGTGTAGCTGGCCCCTCCCCCTCGATCCCCCTCCCCCTGGACGCTGCAAACGGCGCAGCGTCAGGCGGGAGAGGGGGAGGAACGACAGACGGCAAGTCGCACTCGGTTGGAATGAGGATCATGCGCCTTCTAAGGACACTGTGGAGCAAAGTACAAGAGGCCGTCATCGCGCTCAGGCCCGGGCGGGTGACGCTGCCGTACCCGTTCGCGCCGCGTGAGCCCGAGGAGGGATTCCGCGGGCTGCCGAAGGTCGATGTGAACCGTTGCATCGGCTGCGGCGGCTGTGCGAACGTCTGTCCGGCGCGGTGCATACGCATCGTTGACGTGGACCAGGCCACGCGCGTGCTGTGCTTCCTGCACGAACGCTGCACCTTCTGCGGCCGCTGCGCCGAAGTCTGCCCGGTCAACGCGATCGAGATGAGCAAGGAGTTCGAACTCTCCACCGATGATCCGCACGATGACCTGGTGGCCGAGTATCACATCTTCATGGGGCCGTGCGAACGCTGCGGGCGTTGCTTCGAGACAACGAGCGCGCTCGACAAGCTGCAGCAGACGGGGATGCGCCACGACCCCATCGACCGCAAGTGCGCCGTCACCTGCGTCGTCGAGGACGAAGTCGCTGAGAAGGAGCCGGTCTCTTGATTCGCGATTGGATCATCAAGAATATCCTCCCGCGCGCGCTGTGGGTCTATCACGTCAACTGCGGCGCCTGCAACGGCTGCGACATTGAGGTGCTGGACACGCTCACGCCCTACTACGATGCGGAGCGGTTCGGCATCAGGATGGTCGGCTCACCGCGGCACGCCGATGCGCTCGTGCTCTGCGGCCCGATGACCCGCCAGACGGCGCCGGCGGTCAGGCGCGCCTACGAGGCCGTCCCGGACCCGAAGATCGTCTTCGCCATCGGTTCGTGCGCGACCGGCGGCGGCATGTGGCATGACACCTACAACGTCCTCGGCGGCGCGGACCAGGTGCTGCCGGTGGACTTCTACGTGCCGGGCTGCCCCCCGCGGCCCAGGAGATCAAGCGCGTGACCGGCATCCAGGAGGGCAACGAGGTGGACGTGCGCGCCCTCCCGCGCGAGGAGTGGCTGGTGCAGGAGCAGGACTGACCTCCACGCGCGGCGAAGCGCCCCTCTGGCCGGATACTCAATGCCAGGAGGCTCCGCGCATGAAGCCCGCACGCACCATCTCGCTCGCGCTGCTGGTCGTCGTGACCGCATGCAGCGCGTTTGCTCAGGATCTGCCCCGCAGGAAGCTCATCCAGACAGGATGGGACCAGGTCAGCCCCGAACGGCTCGTCGAGCAGATGGACGCCGTCGAGCAGCAGCCCTTCCACGGACTGGTGGTGCGCTTCAACGGCCGTGGCGACACGCCGGCGTTCCGCGTGGCCTTCCAGAACGAGGACTGGGACATGGCCGCCATCGAGGAGGTCATCGCGGACCTGCAGGCCGCGCAGGCCGCCTCCACGAGGCCGATGGTGCGCTTCCTCCTGATGAACGCAAACCCCGGCGACGTAGACTGGTTCGATGACGCCGGCTGGGCCAGCATCGTCGAGCACTGGCGCATCGCCGCCCGCGTCGCGCGCGAGGGCGGCCTGGCCGGCATCCTCTTCGACCCCGAGCCCTACAACAAGCCCTTCCGGCAGTTCTCGTGGCTCGCCCAGGCCGAGCGCGACCAGCACTCCTTCGCCGAGTACCACGCGAAGGCGCGCGAGCGCGGGGCGGCGGTCATGCAGGCGATTGCGAGTGAGTACCCGGAGATGACGCTGTTCTGCTACTTCATGAACTCCGCCAATGCCATGGCGGCCGGACGCCCCGATCCGGTGGGCGCTCTGGCGGGTGCCAGCTACGACCTGTTCCCCGGTTTCATCGACGGCTGGCTGGACGCCGCGCCGCCGACGCTCACCTTCGTGGACGGCTGCGAGTCGGCCTACATGTTCAACTCGCAGACGGAGTACCTCGCCGCCTACAATCGCATCAAGAGCGACTGCCAGTGGCTCGTCTCGCCGGAGAATCGCGCGAAGTACCGCGCACAGGTGCAGGTGGGCTTCGGCATCTACCTCGACCCCTACATCAACCCGCCCGGCGACAAGTACTACATCGACCCGAAGGGCATGGAGCGCGTCGAGCGCCTCGGCACGAACGTCGGCTTCGCGCTGCAGGTCGCGGACGAGTATGTCTGGGTCTACGGCGAGAAGGCCTCGTGGTGGCCGACGCCACACCCGCGGGCAAACGAGCAGCGCTGGTGGGACGCGCTGCCGGGGATCGAGGCGCAACTGCGCGCGGCGTCCGATCCAGTGGCCTACGCACAGCAGATGATGGCTGAGGCCGGAGCGGAGTTGGCGAACCTCGGGGTGAACGGTGACTTCCAGTCGGCGACGGTGGGCGAGGCCGCCGCGCCGCCGGAGGCCGACTGGGACCCGAACGCCGCGCCTCCCGGCTGGAGCTTCTGGCAGCACGAGGACTCGACCGGCACCCCCGGTTGGGATCGCGAGGTCGGGCACGATGAGCCCGGCTCGGCGCGCATGGCGGGCGTCGTCAGCGGCTGCGTGCTGCAGAAGATCCCGGTCACGCCGGGCGCGCGCTACTGCGTGGTCGCGTGGCGCAAGCTCCAGGGCGACGGCGGCTCGTCGATCCGCGTGCGCTGGCAGGACCCGGAGGCGAAGTGGTACCAGCCGTCGCTCGACGTGATGATCGACGCCGACGGCCCGCGCGAGGAGTGGGCGCAGATGGCGGGCGTGGTGACGGTGCCGGAGAGCGCGGGCTACCTCGTCCCGCTGCTCAACTCCCAGGGCCAACTCTCCGCCGATGACGTGGTCTGGTACGATGACTTGGCGGTGTTCGCGATCGATTGACACGTGAAGCGCAGGAGGCGAACGAACTGATGGCGCGGACACGCACTCTCATCGCGACGCTTTGCCTGATCTGCATGGCCTCGGCCCTGTGCGGGGCGGAGCCGATCGAGAAGAAGCTGATCGCGGTCGGCTTTGACATGCCCAACGCTGAGCGGCTGCGCGCGAACTACGAGGAGATGGACAAGCTTCCCTTCCGGGGCGCCTCGATGCGCTTCACCGGGCGCGGCAACACCCCGTTCCTCGACTTCGCGCACGGGACGGACGCGTGGAAGCCCGAGGACATCGCGCAGATCACAGAGGACCTCGCGGCCGCGCACCCGCAGCGCGTCACCGACTGCTTCCTCGACATCAAGGCCACGCCCGGCGACGTGGACTGGTTCGATGACGCCGGCTGGGCGGTCATAGTCGAGCACTGGCGGGCCGCCGCGCGCGTGGCGAAGCAGGGCGGCATTCCGGGCCTGCTCTTCGACCCGGAGAGCTACCGCAACGCGCAGTTCGGCTACGCCGAGCAGCCGCAGGCCGCCGACCACACATTCGAGGAGTACTGCCAGAAGGCTCGCCAGCGCGGCGGCGAGGTGATGGCGGCGGTCACTGAGGAGTACCCGGACATCACGATCTTCAGCCTCTTCATGCTGTCGATCTTCGGTCCGCAGGTCGAGCAGCCCGCCCCGTCGCTCGGCGGCAACCGCTACGGCCTCTACCCGGCATTCATCGACGGCTGGCTCGACACCGCGGGCGATGGCGTCACCTTCGTGGACGGCTGTGAGAGCGCGTACCGCTTCAACAGCAACGTCGAGCACCTCGCCGCCGCCAATCTCATCCGCAATACGTGCCAGCGCCTGATCTCGCCCGAGAACCGCTACCGCTACCGGGCGCAGGTGCAGGTGAGCTTCGGCATATACCTCGACGCCTACGTCAATCCGCCTGACTCGAACTGGTACATCGATCCGGGCGATCAGACGCCTGTGCGGCGGCTCGAGGCGAACCTCGTCAGCGCGCTCAACGCCGCGGACGAGTACGTCTGGCTCTACGGCGAGCAGGCGAGATGGTGGGAGAGCCCCGCGACCGCCGGCGCGAAGCGCTGGCCGGAGCTGCTGCCGGGCGTGGAAGAGATGCTCTGGTCGGTGATCGAGCCGACGAAGTATGCCGCGCGGCTGGTCGACGACGCCGGGGCGGCAGCGAATCTGCTGACGAACGGCGACTTCGCCGCCGGGCGCAGCGGCGCCGCGCCGGAGGGTGAGCAGGTGGCGGACTGGCAGACCGAGGGCACGCCCGCGGGCTGGAGCTTCTGGCAGAGCGCCGCGGCCGGCTCCGAGGGCTCTCCGGGCTGGGACGCGGGGGTCGGCCGCGACGCGCCGGGAACGGCCACGATGACCGCGGTGCGCTCCGGCTGCCTGATCCAGACGGTAGGCGTGGCGCCCGGCAAGCGCTACGCCATCGCTGCGTGGCACCGACTCCAGGGCGAGGGCGTAGCCTCCGCACGCGCGCGCTGGCAGACCGCGGACGGCACCTGGCACGCGGAGCACGAGGACCGCTTCCTGACGCCCAACGGAGCCGATGGCGACTGGCAGCGCATGATTGGCGTGGTGCGCGTCCCGGAGGGTGCGGAGAAGCTCGTGCTGCTACTGCAAATGGACGGCCAGCAGACCGAGGAGGACGTCGCGTGGTGGGATGACATGCTCGTGTTTGAGGTGGAGTGAGATGCCGCCGCGAGCCGATCGCTCGTGGGACGATCTGTTCGCCGATCCGCGCTTCCACTGGGAGAGGCCGGACGCGGCGGTGGTTGCGGTCGCCCCGCGCTGGCGCGATGCGGGCCTGGCGCGCATCCACGACCTCGGCTGCGGCGCCGGGCGGCACACCGCGTTCCTGCAGGCAGAGGGCTTCGAGGTCATCGGTAGCGACGTCTCCCCGCGCGGACTGGCCGCCTGTGCGGGGCAGCTTCGCGAAGCCGGGCAGCCCCGTTGGCTCGTGCGGGCGGAGATGAGCGCGCAGCCCTTCGCGGACGGAGCGTTCGATGCTGCAATCTCGATCAACGTGCTCAACCACGGGACTCGGGCGGTGCTGCGGTCCGCGATCGAAGAGGCGCATCGCACCCTCCGGCCCGGCGGCGAAGTGGTGCTGACCGTGCTCAACACGTGGGACTGGCGCTTCGGTTCGGGCGAGGAGACTGAGCCGAACTCGTGGGTGCTCGGCGAGGGGCCGGAGACCGGGATTCTGCATCACTTCTTCGACGAGGCCGACCTGCGGGCATGGCTCGGGCGGTTCGAGATCGTGGAGCTTGAGCGCGTGCGCGGGCTGCTCGAGCTGAGTACCGCGCCCGGCGACCGCCCCGTGTACCGCGACGCATGGCAGGCGCTGGCGAGGAAGTAGGGGCGCGGCCATTCGCTCGGACACGGATGAAGGGCCGACTCCCCAACGGCGCCGGTCGCTGACGGTCATCCCTGCCGTTCGTGGCGCAGGCATTCCTGCCTGCGGTCGTTCAGCCGTACACGGACGAGGGGCCGCGCGACCGGGCAACGGCTCTGCACGGGCGGGACGCCCGTGCCACGGAGAGGCCGTTGCCCGGTCGGGAGGTCGAGGCGAGCCGTTCCCTACCGCAGCGCCGTGATGTTGCCGTCGCCGCTGGAGACCACGATCTCCTGCGTGCCGTCGCCGTCGAGGTCTGCGGCGACCAGCGCGATGCCTCCGCGCAACAGCTCCGTGCGGCCCACGACCGCTCCGTCGCGTCCATCCGCCACCACGACCGCGCCGTCGTCCGCCGTCGCGACCACGCGCTCGCCATCGGCCGTGTTGACCGCGGCGACGTCCGCGAGCGGGCTGCCGAGGTCCACGCGCCAGACCACCGAGCCGTCGCCTGCGAAGCCGTAGAGATTGTAGCTGCGCGATGCGGCGGCGACACGCGCGTCGCCCGCGCCCGTGAGCGGCGCGACGGCCGAGACGGAGTCGCCGGTGCCGAACTTCCACAGGAGCTGCCCGGTTGCCGAGACCGCGTGCACGAATGAGTCGAGACCCGCGAAGACGATCTCCGGCGTGCCGTCCCCCGTGATGTCCGTGATCGTCACGTCATTGCAGCCCGGCCCGGTGCGTGGCGCGTAGCCGAACAGCTTCCGGCCATCGCTGTCGTAGACCGGCCAGCTATGGTACTCCGTGCCCGCGACCACCTCGTCGGCGCCATCGCCATCGAGGTCGCCTGCCGCGCCGACCGTTGACATGCGCACGCTCTCGACGCGCCAGATCTCCTTCCCATCCGCGCCGAACGCGTAGTAGCGCCAGCTCTGGGTGCCCGCCACGACCTCGTCATTGCCGTCGGCGTCGAGGTCGGCCGGGAAGACCGTGGTGATGACGCCCGCGCCCTTGTAGCGCGGCATGGCGAAGTCCCACAGCTCCTCGCCATCCGCGTCGATGGCGTAGAGCGTGGCGGAGGTGCCGCCGGCGATGACCACCGGGCGATCGTGCCCGGCAAGCTTCGCCGACGAGACCGCGCGCACCTGGCCGCCGATGTCGCGGCTCCACAGCAGCGAGCCATCGTTGTCGAAGAGGTAGACCTCACCGTTCGTCGAGCCGGCGATGATCTCATCCGCGCCGTCCCCGTCCATGTCCGCGGCGTGCAACGCGCTGAAGGTGTGCACCGGGATCGTCGAGCCGGGCAGGAGGGCGAGCTGCTCGATGCCCTCGGCGGTGCCACGGACCTCGATCTCCGCGAGGTAGACGGCCGTGCCGGGGCGCGGTGTGAGCGTGAGGCGCAGGTTGCGCGCGTGCGTGTCGAACTCGAACTCGTACTTGTGCGGATCGTGCGCGGGCAGGCCCCAGTTCCCGTGCATCTCGGTGTCGGCGAAGTCCTCGAGCACGCGCGTGTCGCCCGCGAAGCCGTCATCGGAGGCCTCGATATTGATCTCCCCGAGCTGGAAGAGCTTGCCCTTGCTCGATGAGGTCGCGAACCACGCCTTCACGAGGATCGATTCGATGTCGTAGACACGGTCGAACGCGAGGTCGACGGTGACCGGCTGGTCGTCGTCCCACATGACCGCGTCGTTGGTGCCCGCGTCTGCGCCGTCGATGATGTTGTCCACGCTGTTGCCCGGGGTCTCCGGGCCGGAGAAGACGTTGCTCGCGAGCGGCGCGGGCTCGGCGGTGAGCTGCACGCCGGTGTCTACTGCACCGAAGACGCCGCGGTTACCGGTGAGCACGTAGTTGTCGAGCGTCTCGGCGTAGCTCCAGAGCTTCGCGAGCTGCGGCGCGGCACCACCGGCGATGGTCTGCGGCTCAACCGGCGGCGCGGCGGCGACCGAGCGTTGGATCATCGCGCGCACCATCTCATCGGAGAATGCCGCCGCCTCGTCGGAGTAGTCCACGGTGCGCTCCATCGACGGCTCGGCGGTGCGGCCCGCCCAGCCGTAGGTGGTGATGCGCCCGTCACCGAGCGCCATCTCCATGTCCTGGCCGCCGGGGAGGTCGAGGCGCTGCGCCTGGTAGTCGATGCTCTCCGCGTCGAAGAGCGCCATCAGGCCGGGTCGGGCGACCGCGGCGTCTCCGGTGATGTCGGCGCCCGCGACCTGCATGCGCCGCTCGGGGCCGCCAACCGCGACGATCGTCGGCTCGGCGCCCTCGCCGGTCACCGCGACGTCGTTGGGCCCCAGGCGCGTGAGGTGCAGCGTGGAAGCGCTCTCACCCGAGGCGTGCAGGAGCGTGAAGAGCGTGACCTGCTCGCCCGCGCCGAGGGTCCCGTTCCAGATGCCCGTGAGCTTGCGCACCACCGGCTCGTCGATGAACTCGTAGCTCGCCCAGTTCGCGCCGTAGGCGGCGTCATTCTCCACCGTGAAGCGCAACTCCGGCGTCATGCGGATCGCGGCGTGCTGGCCCTGCTGCTCGACCGTGAGGCCGTCGTCGCCAAGCTCGACGTTGCCGATGGTCTGCCAGAGCATGCGGAACGAGTAGTCGCCGGCCTCCCGCGCCTGCATCTCATCGGCAACGAGGAACCAGTCACCCTTGAGCCAGATGATGTTGCGGTGCCAGTCCACGCCCGCGTAGTCGCGCAGCGTGGTCTCGGAGAAGCCCACGGAGGGCAGGTCGCGCATGTGCTCCATCTCGGCGAAATCCGGCAGCGGGCCGGACTGCCCGTCGCGCAGCACGAGTGCGGTTGAGTGGAACTTGGGCAGCGAGTCCATGTAGGAGGCGTCGGCCAGCCAGATGCGGCCGTTGTCGGTCATGCGGGAGATCGAGTTGCCGTCGTAGTGCAGGTGGCCGCCCTTGTTGAGGCCGTCGAGCAGCAGATACTGGTCATCCGCGCCGAAGCCGTCGCGGAAGACGACCTTGTCCACAGCCTGCTCGAGGTCCATCTGCTTCGGACCGCCCATCCCATCGAACCAGGCGGGCTCGACCGGGAAGGCCAGCGCACCGATCAGGTCGGCGGGCTCGACGGGATCGGTCTTGGCGGCCAACCATCCGGTGCTCAGTCGCCCGGAGACTGCGCGCTTGCGGTCGGTGGCCCATGAGTAGCGGCCATCGCGGTAGTACCACTCGGCCCCGTGCAGGTAGGGCATCTCGGACCACCAGCCCGTGTAGGCGCCGGTGTCGCCGTAGGTGACGGAGTAGCTGAGGTTGTCCATCGACATGATCGCGTAGTCGGCGATGCGCCGGGCGTTCCCGTTCTCGAAGAACGTGAAGTCCGGGCGTGCGAGGCAGTAGAGCATCGTGTGGTAAAGCGTCAGCCACTGGTAGCCGTTGCAGTCCTCGTGGCCCTTGAAGAGCTTCGACTGGTTCCCGAAGGTGTCGTCGGCGACTTGCAGCCACCGCGTGCCCTCGCCCGCATCGTAGTACTTCTCGAAGTACTCGCCCGCGTACATGCAGCCGAGCGAGGGGAACGTGTTGTGATTGTGCCGCGGATGGGTGCTGCCGAACATGGATGCGGCGCTCGATGCGACCGCCTCGCTGACCCATTGGAAGAGCACGCGCGTGACCGCTAGGCGCTCGTCATCAGTGAGCACCGGCGACTCCTCGATCACATCCCACGCGGGGAGGACCTTGTACGACTGGAAGTCCGAGTCCATCCCCCACGGGCCGCCGTAGGTTGGCGGGTCGGTGTCGCGATGGGCCTTGGCGCGCTGCGCGAGCCACGCGAAACCCTTCGCGTAGCCATCCTTGCCGGAGAGCTGGTAGCTCTGGCCGATGCTCGCCATCGTGCCGAAGAGCCCGGTATGAGCCCCCGCCTCAAGATCGGCCTCTGCCTTCTTCTGGAGCTGCTCGAACCACGCGTCATCGGGCTCCGTGGTGAAGGCGCGTCCCCAGCGCTTGTTGGCGTCGGGCGACAGCTCCACCAGCAGCGTCGGCTCGAGGACGAGGTCCGCGCCGGCCTGCAGGCTCGCGCGCAGCGCCTCGACGCCCGCAAGCGCGCCCGCGGGGTCGCTGCCGCCGATGGAGAGCGCGTTGATGCCGGTCGCCCACGGGTCATGCACCGTGCGCACCTCGTAGCCGCCATCGCCGGGATAGTAGTCGTCGGGGAAGATGAGGCCATGTGAGTAGAGGTAGAGCATGCGTGGGTTGTCCACGACGTTCCCCACGACGATCGCGGTCTCCGCGCGCATCTCTTCGTCGGTGATGGCGTCGGCGGCGACGATCTCGGGACGCGCGCCGGTGAGGTCCGCGATCATGCTCTGCACGGCCTCCGCGACCGGCGCCCACTCGTCGCCCTCAGGAGCGATGATCCGCGCCTTCGCCTGCCCGCCCTCAACCAGCGGCGTGCGCAGGAAGAGCTTCTTCAGCTCGGTCACGTCGTTGAAGCTGCGGATGGTGCTCTCGCCCACGCGGATGTTGTCGAGGTAGAAGCCGAGCGGCGCGTCCACCTCGCGAGTGCCGATCCAGAAGCGCAGCCTGGTCACCGCGGAGATGTCATCGCTCTCCACCATCTTCTGCTCCCACGATAGCACGTCGCCGAGCCCCCGGATGAGCGTGACCGTGGTCTTCTCCTCGCTCATCGGCCCCGCCCAGTTGAGGAAGCTCATCACGCACGTGCCCTCGGCATTGTAGGCGCGGGCGTAGAGCGCGCGGGTGTTGTCCGGAAGCTCCGTCCAGGCGTCGAACTGCAGCGCCTGGCCGGTGAGGTCGATCGGGTCGAAGTCGATCGTGATGGACAGGTACGTGCTCCCGGTCGCGCCCTCGGCTGAGGCGCCCGCGAGGTGAATGCTCGCGGCACCCTCGGAGACGAAGCGCTCATCGGTGTTGAGCTCGAGCTTCGTGTCCGGATTCCCGAGGCCGTCTGCGACGTTCACGCCCTCCAGCGTGTCGCAGCCGAAGAGCAGCGAGGTCTCGCCGATCTGCGCGTGGGCGAGCGGCACGGTAAGCAGCAGGCAAAGCGCCGCCACGGTCAGAGCGAGGCGGGTGCGCGTGATGGATGGCAGATGCATGGGAGTCCTCCTGATGGGCGGTCAGCGGCCGCTGGCAGCGGGGCTGTCAGCGGGCGCTGTCCGCGATGCTGATGCCGTCGTCGGTGATCTCATAGGGAGTGCCTTGCAGGACCAGTGCCGCGAGGGCGTCGCTGCTTAGTCCATCGACCGCAATGGTCCCGCCCATGTTCACGGCCAGCAGGTCGGCGCCGATGCGCGCGACCTCCGCGTTGTCGATGCGCTCGGCCTCGACCGGCGCCGGCGGGCGGCCCGGGTGGCCGCAGGCGAGCACCACGCCGAGGGTGCACCGGGGGACGATGCCCGCCGGCGTGAAGCGCAGGTGGTACTGATTATACCACTGGGCGTTGCTCTTGATCGCACTTGGCGGCGGGTCGAAGCCTTCGGAGAGGCTGAAGAACGCGTTGTGATGGTAAAGGAATTGGCCGTGCAGCACACCCTCGTCACGCTGGACGGTGAATGACCGCGCGTCCTCGTCGATCGCGAACTCATTCCACGAGTGCGCGTTCCACTCCAGCGCCGAGAGCACCTCGGGCCGCGCGACGAACTCGTCGATCATCAGGAATGCCGCGTGCTCCTTGAGGTAGACCAGGTGGCGGCGGCAACGCTGCGCGCGGTCGGCGTAGGAGGCGTCGGCGGTGCCGCGCAGGTAGGCGAGCCGCTCGTCCTCGTACGCGCAGTCGGTGGACCCGACGGAGTCGTACGAGCGCATGATCTGGCCCGCGCCGGAGAGGGTGAGGCAGTTGTGCGACTTCGTGTGCCAGACCCAGTGTGCGTGGTGCGCCGAGCCGTAGCCGGCGTAGTAGCCGCTGGGCATCAGCAGGCACCGGCCCGCCACGTGCAGGGCGAAGTCGTTGTTGTTCGCGTGCGAGTGGCTGACCGCGCCAAAGGGCGATGAGCGGAAGAGCAAGGAGATGTCGTGCGCGGGGTCGCGCAGGTCCGTGCGGAACGCCGCCCAGCCCGCGTCGGGGAAGACGCGCAACACACGCTCCTGCTGCGGCGCCGGGGCGGGCTCGCCGTCGGGCTCAGCGAGGAAGTCCTGCGCGTTGAAGCGCGGCATGTTGCGGTCCTCGGGCTCGGGGAGCGTCTCCGCGACCTCGCGGAAGTTCGCGACGTAGTCGCCCAGCTCGCGCGCGCCGGTCGCGTGGTCAATGCGCCCGACCAGTGCGGCGTTGCCCAGCCACGTGCCGCGCCAGCGCTCGGAGTGGTCGCCGAAGCCCATCCACTCGGCCCACGGCGGGAGGATCCACTGCCGCCACTGTGCGTGTCCCTGCCAGAACGGTCGCTGGTACAGGTCCACGTCGCAGCCACGCTTGAGCGCGGTCGCGAACATCGTCATGATGTCTACGTAGGCGGAGCCGTACGACGGGCCCTCGGCCCACGCGCCGTCGTCGCGCGCCCAGACCGGCCAGATGCCGCACAGCACCGGGCGCAGCCACTCCAGCCAGCCGCGCGCCTCCGGGATGTGCTCGTGGAAGACCATCCCGAGAAGCGCGAGGAAGACGATCTCGCGCCCGGAGTGCGAGCCGAAGTTCGTGACTCCGTAGAGCCCGTGATCGTGCATGTACGCGTATGTGATCTCGCCGCGGCGGCGGAACTGCTCGATGACCACCGCGCGCTCGTCGTCGGTGAAGCAGTCCCAGACCCAGTCGACGGCCTTCGCGCCGTCCCAGATGACCGACATGTGCGCCTCATCGTTGTGCGCGAGGTGCGACGAGCCCTCCGGGTCCCAGCGGGAGATCGAGACCATGCGCTCGCAGGCAGCTCGCGCGTAGCGCTCATCGCCGGACGCCAGCCACGCCAGCGCGAGGGTCTCGGCGCCTTTCACGAAGCGCCGCGATCTCCACAGGATCGGCGCCCAGGTGCTGAAGAACGCGTTGTAGTCCTTCTGACGGTCGGGCAGGTAGGGCGGCTCGTCGATCTCATGCGGCTCCGCGAGCAGACCGTCGGCGATTGCCTGCAACTCCGCCCAGCCCTGGGCGCGGGGGCCTGTGACGGACGCGCGCAGCCCCGGCAGATGCTCCTCCGCCACGTAGATGCGCGGGTGGCCGGAGGGCAGGCGATCGAGCCACTCCCCGGCGGGCGGGACCTCCAGCGTGACCGCGCCAGAGCCGATCTCGAAGCTCAGCACCGGCGCGTGGTCGCCCGAGGCGGCCCACGTCCAGTAGTAGCGGCCGGGCTCGAAGGCCCGCTCCGGCAGCAGCAGCGGGTCCTCGAGGCCGTCGGCCTGCAGGACGACGTCGTTGAGGGCCTCGTCGCGCGCCACGATCAGCGTGAACGGGCCGGCGACCTCGCCGGGCTTCCACGCGAAGACGGGCGGGTTGGTGCGCGGGCCGGACGCATCACGCGGCTGGCGTGGGTCGATGTGCGGGTGCGGGTGGCGGGTCTCCTCAACCATCGCGGGCTCTCCAGAGGCGGCGTGATCGTGCTGCCGGTGGTTCTTCGTGATAGGGAGGCGGAGGTCCTTCAACGGCTGCCTCACCTCCCCGGCCCCCCTCTCCCTGGACGCCGCAAACGACGCGGCGTCAAGCGGGAGAGCAACCGTGTTGTTTGTCAAGCAGCTTGAGCAGTTCGTGGCTGCCATTGCACGTGGTCACGGAGCATTGCATTGAGTATGGTCAGGAGCTTTCGCATGCAGG
>JALGSW010000142.1 GCA_029821635.1 Candidatus Zipacnadia bacterium | reverse complement strand
TGGCGACACGCTGGGCCCCGAATGGGAGAACGGCATCTGGCACCTGATCGTCATCAACTGGAAGGGCTCACTGCTGGAGGTGTCCGTCGATGGCGCCGGACTGAAGTCGGGCGACCTGGGTGTCCCCATCGACCCGGCCGGGGTGACCGAGATCCTCGTCGGCGGCTGCCAGGAGCGCACACTCATCGACGAGTTCATGGTCTACGCGACCCCGTTGACCCCCGCCGAGATTTCGGCCCTGTACCGGACGCTGCTGCCAAAGGAGCTGCCTTGAGGCCCCGGCGGCGGATAGAGGACCGGGTCCCGGCTTCGGGGAATCTGCGCCCCAAGGAGGTCCGACCATGAGCCTTCGCATCACGCTCGCGCTGCTCGGGGCCCTGACCGCCGCCACGGCGGCCGCTGATGAGTTCGTGCTCGTTGAGGACGGCGCCCCCCGCGCGGTCGTCACACTCGGCGAGCAGCCCACGGACGTCGAAGTCCTCGCCCGCGACGAGCTTGTGCGCTACGTTCAGGCCGCGACCGGCGCGGAACTGCCCGCTGAGGGGGAGCTGCCCGGCCGCGTCGAGCTGCTGGTGAGCGAGGCCCCGGGCTTCCGCATCGGCGTGAACGTGACGCCCGCGCGCGTCCGCATCGTCGGCTCAAGCCCGGTGGCGCTGCTGATGGGCGTGTACCGTTTCCTGCAGGACCACGTTGGCTGCCGATGGTACGTGCCGGGCGAGATCGGCGAGGTGCTGCCGCAGGCCGCGACCATCAGCGTGCCCGTCGGCAGCGCCGCCACGAGCCCGGACTGGGACGTGCGCAGCTTCTTCCTGCGCAACGATGAGGGCTACTGGTGGGGCCTGCGCAACGGGCTGAACGGCTGGTACTCGCGCGAGTTCGTCCAGAGCCTCGGCAGCGGGACTGAGGGCGACCTGCTCTACGTCCAGCCGACCGCCGCGGGCTTCCACGCCTGGGCGCGCATAATGCCGCCGGAGGTCTACCGCGACGAGCACCCCGAGTACTACGCGCTCGTGAACGGGAAGCGCGTCCGGGGCGGGCTGCACACCGGGCAGATCTGTACCACCAACCCGGAGGTGCTGGAGCTGATCGCCGATGGCGCGCGGCGCTACTTCGAGGAGGACCCCGGCGCGCGCTACTACTCGGTCGCACCGAATGACGGCTACGGCTGGTGCGAGTGCGACCGCTGCATGGCCCAGGAGGAAGAGCGCTTCGGCGGCGTACGCTACTGGCAGGGCGGCGATGAGATGGTCACGAGCAGCCGCCAGGTGGAGTTCGGCAATCAGATCGCCGACCGCGCGCTGCCGGGCCTCGACGGACACGAGCTGATCGTCTTCGCCTACGTGAGCCACGCGCCACCGCCGGTGGGCACCTTCCCGCACGAGGGCGTCACGGTCTGGCTCTGCCACTACCTCCCGGCCTGCTACGCGCACTCCTGGATGGACGAGAGCTGTCCGGATAACGCGCAGTTCCGCGGCTACGTCGAGGGCTGGGCGCAGTGGGCCGACCGCATGGGCTACTATGCCTACACCGACAAGAGCATGTGGGAGGGCCTGCCGCGCCCGGTCGTGCGCCCGATGATGCGCGATCTCAAAGGCCTGTACGATTACGGCTGGAGGCGCTACGTTGCGCAGAGCTCCGCGCGCGGCTTCGGGCAGAACGGGCCGCTCTACTGGGCCACCGCGCGCATGCTCTGGGACGTGGATGCTGAGTTGGACGCGCTGCTGGCGGACTACTTTGCGCGCATGTACGGCGCCGCGGGCGATGAGATGGCTGCGTTCGTGGCGGCGCTGGAGCGCGCGATGCTTGAGCCCACCGAACACTTCACGTGCTACCCGTGGGAAGAGGGGCCGCGGGTGTTCAGCCGCGAGGAGATCGCGGCTGCGCGCGAGCACGTCGAGGCCGCCCTGGCCCTCGCCGGGGACGACGCGGTCCGCGCGCGAGTGCAGGCGCGCCTCGACGCCCTCGATGCCGGCACGATCCGGCTGACCTATGCGTGGGCGAAGCAGGAGTTCGCGGAGACGGGTGACCGCGAGGTGCTCCGCGAGGCGGTCGAGGCCGCGCGCCTGCTGGCCGAGAGCGGGGGGCGCACCGGGGATCGCTTCCGGAACGAACTGGCTCGGCTTCAGATGCTCGCCGATCGCGGCCTCGCGCTGGACGGTATCAGCCGGCCGCTCGAACTGGGCGGGCGGCAGGCGTGGAACACCGATGAGACCGGCCTCGGCGACGGCGCCGCGGGCTGGACGGCCATCGACGTACCGCGCGCCGATCACGACCGCGCGTACCTGCTGACGATCGTGACGTGGGGCGCCTCCGATGGCTTCGTGCCGGTAATCTGCACAACCGGCGGGGGCAAGGGTACCTCAGCGGGCGGCCTCTGGACGCCGCTGACGCTGGTGGAGGGAGAACTCTCGGGCGCGGAGCAGTGGGACACGCTGGTCTTCCGCGCCGGACCCGAGCAGTTCGACCCGGAGATCGCGGGAGCGAAGCTGGGCTTCGGCGGCGGCGACTCGCAGATCTGGGTGGCGGACGTGCGCTTCGAGCCTGCGGACGGCAACGGCGACGGCATGTAACAGGAGGCGCTTCGCGCCTGCAGGATGGCGCTTCGCGCCTGCAGGATGGCGCTTCGCGCCAACAGGCAACGGCACAATATGTGGCAAAGGTAGGGAACTGGCGAGGGATTCAGCCGTTGCTGTTGTGGCCCCGGCGCCTCGCCGGGGACGCCGTCAGTCGCTCAGGACAAGGGAGACCACAGATGACCGCACACTGGATCGCCGCAATCATGCTGATCGGCATCGCCGCGCTGGCGGTGGCCGATGGGCGGCAGATGTGGGACGTCGAGGCGCTCAGCAAGATCCCGCAGACGTGGCCCGCGCCGGAGTTCGAGGCCGAGGGCGTCGAGGCGCTCTACTACGAGGGCCCGCCCTTCCATGGCGAGCCCACGCGCGTCTTCGCCTATATCGGCGTGCCCGAGGTCGCCGAGGGCAAGAGCGTGCCGGGGATGGTGCTGATCCACGGCGGCGGCGGGACCGCCTTCGACGAGTGGGTGCGCCTGTGGAACGCGCGCGGCTACGCAGCCATCGCGATGGACAACGCCGGCGGCCTGCCCGGCGGTGAGCCGGGCGAGCGCCCACGCAACGAGCTTGGTGGCCCGCGCGGCTGGGGCGGATGGGACCAGCTCGATGAGAGAATGCACGACCAGTGGACCTACCATGCGGTCGCGGACGTGCTGCTTGCGCACTCGCTGCTTGCCTCCAGGCCCGGCGTGGACCCCAGCCGCATCGGCGCAACCGGCATCTCCTGGGGCGGCTACCTGGCCAGCATCGTCGCGGGCGTCGATCCGCGCCTGAAGCTCGCGGTTTCGGTCTACGGCTGCGGTTTCTACGAGCAGTGCCACTACGGGCCGACGGTCCTCTCCCGCCTGAGCGACGAGCACCGCGCGCGCTGGCTGGACTGGTGGGACGCGGGGAACTACCTCCCCGGCGCAGCGATGCCGATGCTCTGGGTCTCCGGCACCAACGACTTCGCGTTCTGGCTGCCCGGCCTGCAGTCATCCTACCGTGCCACGCCCGGCCCGGACACGCTGGCGATCCGCCTGCGCATGCCCCATAGCCACGGGTCCGGCTGGGCGCGGGAGGAGACCGGCGTCTTCGCCGACAGCATCCTGCGTGACGGGACGCCGCTGCCGAAGATCGCTGCGCAGGGACGCGAGGGCGACACCGCGTGGATGACCGTCGAGAGCGAGACGGCGCTGGCGACCGCGGAGCTGCTCTACACGTGCGACACCAACGAGGCGTGGCCGGAGCGGCCGTGGGAGAGCGTGCCCGCGCAGATCGAGGGCGCGCGTGTGAGCGCGACGGTGCCCGAGGGCGCGACGGTCTACTTCCTGAACGTGACCGACGACCGCGGGCTGCTCGTCAGTTCGCAGCACGAGTACGGCATGTAACAGGATTCGGGCTTCGCCCGACAGGATGGCGCTTCGCGCCAACAGGTTACGGCAAGGGGTACGGCGGGGGAGGGGGAACGGCACGGCCCGTTGCCGTAAGCCGTTGCCTTTGGTCGTTTGTAGGGCGGGCTTCCTTGCCCGCCCACGTCGTTCATGCCGTTCCGGGAGGCCCACCATGACCAGCCGCGAGCGGATGTTGGCCGCGATCAACTGTGAGCCGGTGGACTACGTCCCGTGCTGCTTCATGATCTTCGCGGCGCTGCGCGGCCGCTGCGACAGCGATGAGGAGTTCGTGCGCAGGCAGGTCGCGATGGGCCTCGACGCCTTCGTCGCAACCGCATCGTGGGCCTCGGCGCGCAACCCCGAGCACCGCGACCTCCCCGGTATCGAGTTGCGCTACCCGCCCGAGGTCGAGGTCCGGCGCTGGCGCGAGGAGCGCGCGGACGCCCCGGATGTGCTGCACAAGGAGTACGTGACACCCGACGGCACACTCAAGACTGAGGTGCTGGAGACTGAGGACTGGCCCTACCCCGGCTACGTGCCACTGATGGACGACTACCTGATCCCGCGGGCGCAGCGCTTCCCCGTCAACGAGCGCGAGGACCTCGCCGCGCTGCGCCGGCTGTTGCCCGAGCCGCACCCGGATGGCGCGCAGGCCTTCGCCATCGCCGCCGAGGACGCGAAGGCGCTGGCGGGTGAGCTGGACCTGATCGTCACCGGTGGGATGGGCGTGGGGATGGACGCCGGCGCGTGGCTGTGCGGTCACGAGGAGCTGGTCTTCTACGCTGCGGATGAGCCCGAGCTGGTCGATGAGCTTGCGGAGATCATCCACCAGTGGAACGCCGCACGGATGCGCGAGGTGCTGGGCGTCGGCGTGGACCTGTTCGTGCGCCGCGCGTGGTATGAGGGCACGGACTTCTGGTCGCCGGCGATGTTCGAGCGCTTCATCCTGCCCGGCCTCCGCCGCGAGGTCGAGCTTGCGCACGAGCACGGAGTGGCCTTCGGCTACATCAACACCTCCGGCACGATGGGCATCCTCCCGCACCTGCTCGATGCGGGCGTGGACGTGCTGATCGGCGTGGACCCGGTGCAGGGCGTGGGCACGGACATGGCCGCGATGCGCGCGACCGTCGGCGACCGCATGGCACTGTGGGGCGGCGTGAACGGCTTCGTGACGGTCGAGCTGGGGTTAGACGACGAGATCCGGGCGGCGGTCGCGGAGGCGCTCGATGAGATGGGGCCGACGGGCACGATCCTCTCGCCGGTGGACAACATCCGCGACGAGGCCGACGAGACGATGCGGCGGGTCGGCGTGATGGCGGACGAGTGGCGGTCGCGAGCCGTCGCATCGGCACAGTGAGCCCCGCCCGCACAGCACCGCGCCACCAATTGTCCCCGAAAGTTTAACGTGCATCCCATCAAGTTCGGTAGTATCATACCGCTGCCAGGGGAGATGCCATTCCGTTTGTAGCGGGAGGTATGGTCATGAAAACTGTCGCCCCCCCCCCGACGTTCCTCGATTCTGCCACTCGTCGTTGCCGCCGTCCTGTCCCTGACGCTCGCCGGTTTCGCGCATGCTTTCACCGTTGAGATCGTCTGCCCCTCGAGCAGTCCCTTGCGTCTCGCCGTGGATCGACCTCAGGTCTTTAAGGCCGTGGCCTATGATGGCCAGCAGGATATCACCTCCGAAGTCACGTGGTCATGGGATTTCGACGATGGCTCCGCCGCGGACACCGACAACCCGACGGAACATGCCTATGAGACAGCCGGCAACTACACCGTGACGGTGACCGCCACCTGGAGCGCGCAGCAGGCGCAGGACCAGCTACAAGCTGATGCCCAGGAGCCCACCGGCAACTACGTACTCGCGCGGCAGTTGGCCGGAGGCGGCTACATCACGGTGACTGGAAGTGAGATCTGTCATCGTCGCTTCATCATTGCCTTTGACGACCAGGACGTCTATGACTGGGTAGCCTTCGCCTGCAGGTGCGCCGGAGCACAGGAGTACGGAGACCCCACGTACGTCTACCGCCACGAAGCGCAGCAGATCACGCTGGATGGCCAGCAGCGGGACCACGCGTTCATTCACCAGTGGGCCACCGATGAGGCGCCCGGCCAGGCCGCCGCGGGATGGCACAACGGCGTCGTAGACTGGCACATTGAGGCGTCCTATCTGGACTGGGAGATGGAGGAGGTCTTTGAGGTCGTTGGCGAAGACACATGGACCATCAGCAATACGGTCGTGGGCAGCTCCGGTGGAGTGCTGTGCTATGATCCGGATGACGAGAACCTCGACGAGTGTGTCATCCCGTGGACCACGAGCCACCTCGACGGAAACGGCGTGAAGTTCCGGGTGCCGATCGCGATCTACGACCTGGCGGGCAACCTGCTCTATACGCACGTCGAGGAGGATGTGGAACTCGGCACGAAGAGTTGGCCGTGGAACGGCACGATCTTCGAGCAGGAGCCCGAGGGGCCGACGCAGGCGCCGAAGGGCATCTACACCTACACGGTGGGCGTGGTGGGCAGTCCGGGGACCTGCGGCGGTGTACGGTGCTCCTGCCCGACCATCAGTGAGGGCTGCCAGCGCGGAGACTGGGACAAGTCGGCATTCCTGCAGATCAGCAACGTGAGTCACACCGACTTCGCGTGGGAAGACGCCCCCACGCGCGCCTCCGTGATCCTGCACTACACGCTAAGCACTGAGGCGGCCGCTTGCGCCCTCACCGTGTACCGTCCCGACCTCTCGGTCACGACCATATATGTGCCCACGGGCGGCGCCCTGCCGACGGGATCGGGTGCGCACAACCAGTCCGTTGAGTTCGAGGTAGACCCGACAGTCCTCGGTTCGTACTACTTCGTGGTGTCCGCAACCGAGGGGAACGTGGACGCCGCAAAGAACCGAGACCGGTCAGCCAAGCCAGCCCGGCAGATGGGCGTCAACCAGACCATCCTCCCAATCGCGTTCAACTTCACCGGTGGTGGCGCTGCCTATTGGGAGGCGGACGGCGAGGCGGCGGACACAGCGTCTCAGCAAGGGAAGTGGCCTACCCCTGAGGATGAGGACGCACATGAGTACGAGGCGCCGCCTTACGCCGCGGTAGTGAGTCAAAGGCCTGCGGCTCAGACGGTGTTCAACAGGTGGGTCCAGGGGATGGAGGATGAGGTTGCCCCGGATGCCGTGGTGGTGTTCTATGGGCACGGTTATATACTGCCGGATGACACACACGAGTGGCCGGAGAATCCCCCTCCCGATCCTGACCCGCCTGACTTCAGCCAGGTTGGGTTGTCCGCTGCGGCCAATGCACACCTGTTGCGCGGCGGGCGTTCGGCGGACAGCCCACAGAACGACGAGGAGAACGACATCTACTACATGTGCAATCTGCCGGCCGGTGCATTGCAGCACTGCCGCCTCGTGACGCTGTTTGCCTGTCACAGTGCGCACCACACCGCGCTGGAGGAGGATTGGGACGATCTGGCTGAGGACTGGGGCGAAGACCCCTCAACTTGCGGCTGCCTGTGCCACGCGGCACTGGCGAAGGGGGCCGGCTGTGTGATAGGCTTCCAGCACCGATGTGCGTATCCATACGGCTGGCAATGGGGGAAGATATTCTGGCGCATCGCCAATCGCGATGGATACACCGTGAACACCACAGAGTACTTGACGCAGCAGCTGTTCGAGATGAACTTCGAAGGACAGCTGACAGAAGGACAATGGGCGAGCATTGCAGATCGATTCGTCGAGGGCGAGCCGGATAGCGTCCGCATGAGGCCCGCGGCATGGGAGGACTGAGGTGACACAGATGAGGGGATCGATAGGGATCTCCATAGTGCTCGGGCTGGTCTTGCTCGAACCTGCCCTGCCGCTTGACGACGCGGCGGTATCGGCTACAGCGACTGACTTTGTTGGCCGCTGGTGGCCCGATCACGCAGTGCAACGCGTGATGATCCATGGACCAGAGGAGAGCCTCTGGGGGGGGCAAGCCTACTCCGTCCGGATCGAGCTGGTTTCCCCCGAGGGCCACCCGGAAGAAATGGTCGGAGAGGTACACCCTTCGAGGAACTTCGTTACCAGCTGGATCGTGCCGGATGCATACGGTGCCAAGTCTGATCCGCGGCGCATTGACGGGGCCGAGGCCCTACAGATCGCCCAACGCTTCGCCGCGGCGCAGTTCCCGAACTGGTCCGATCAGATGCTTCTTGACGCCGCGTCTCCCTCTGCGGCGCGGTCCGGCGAACCGCACCCTTGGCACTGTGTGTGGCGTGGCGAGGACGATGGCACGGCAACCGGGGACAGAGTCTTTGTCTCCGTCGGATCGACCGGCGAGATCGCCGGCTATTTCGCGGACGCAGCCGTCGTCTATTCTCTTGAGGACGTTCGTGTTCCAGAATCGCGCGCGCTGGAATTGGTCCGTCAGTTCATCATGCAACGGGCCCACTTCGACATGACAAACGTCACAACGTCCGCGCGCCTGATTCTGAGCCACCGGTTGGCCGCCGAGGAGGGACCTGTCTGGGAGGTGACGGCACGGCGACCAGCGCCGGACCCGGATGCGGCCGAGCCCTGCCTGGTGCGCTACGTGGATGCGCGTACCGAGGAGTTGATCACACCGCCGTTCCGCGACGTGATCGACCGCTACTTCTTCCTGGCGGGCCTGCCGGAGGGTGAAGCCGTGCACGAGCAGTAGAGCGCCACGAGCGTCGGGTCGGGCGCGGGAGCATCCCTCCCGCGCCCGACCGTTCGTCTCGGCTACACCCCCAGCACGGCGCCCAGGTGTGGCTGGAGGCCGCTCGCCATGCTCACGAAGCCGATGTCGTTCGGGTGCGTCATCTCCACGAGGTCCTCGAGTCGGCCTGTGCCGTGAGGCGTTGCCGTCAGCCGTGGTTGTTGTGGCCCCGGCGCCCCGCCGGGGGAACTGGGCGAACTCTTCCGGCCTGTTGAGCGTCAATAGAGGCGGAATGAGGCGCGCACGTTGACAACTGTTGGGGGCGATCGGATTCGACGGGAGACTAGTGAGTCGGGGCTGCAAGCCGAGATCTCCGCATGTCTCGTTAAACGCGGAAAACCCAATAACTGCCAACAACGAACTGGCACTCGCAGCTTAATTGCTGTGACGTCCGCCTGACCACCGCCGATCAGGTTGGGACCGGGCGTAATGAGATCGGCCGAAGCGTGCGTCTTTACTCGATTAGCGCACGGGGGTAATAGAATCGAGCCTCCCGGGGGCCACTTCAGCTAAGTAAAGCGGGCGCTACGCTTGTAGACGCTTCGGACACGGTTTTTCGGACGCGGGTTCAATTCCCGCCGCCTCCACCAGTTGTCATCTCGCGCACCGTACACGCGAAGGCCCGCCACCGTAAGTGGCGGGCCTGATGATTGTACGCGCACGGGTTCGCTACGAGGGTATCGGTCGCTCGGCGATCAGGTCGCGGATACTCGTGGTGTCGTAGACGTCGATCACGGCCTTACGCGCTCGATCCCACATGGAGTGGAACGGGCACGAGCCGTGCAGCTCGCAGACGCCCGGCCCCTCGATCATGCAGTGCACGGGCACGAGGGGTCCCTGGATGAAGCGGATGATCTCACCCACGGTGATCTCCCGCTCGGGGTCGGCGAGCATGTAGCCGCCGTCCTTCCCGCGCTTGGAGTCGACGAATCCGCCCTGCTTGAGCTGTGCGAGGATGTTCTCGAGGAAGCGCGGCGGGATCGCCTGCGCCCGCGCGATCTCGCCGCTCTTGAGCGGCCATTCGCTCTGTCTGAGTGTTATCTCGTAGACCGCGCGCAAAGCGTACTGGCACTTCTGTGACAGGATCACCGGTCGGTTCCTCCCGGAACTGCGCATCGGGCAGCGGTACACAACCGCTCGCACCCGCCCCTGCGACGAGCGTCCGTCACAGGCACGCGTTCTGCCTCGCAGATCGCGCAGATACTGGCCGGACTGCTCTGCGCCGCCCCCGACCCTGCGGCAGCCCGACCGAACGTCTTGCGTAGTTGACCGTCTATCCGTTAAACTCCTCCAACACGCTGCTGAGTTCCATTGGTCGCGGAAAGAGCCCTCCTCAATGAGAATTAAGCTGCTTGGCTGTGGCGTCTTCGAGCCCGAGCTTGAGGCGCTGATACCCGATTCGCCGCACGATATTGACTTCGAGCCGCTCGAAGCCGGACTGCACGAGACTCCGAACAAGCTTCGGAATCGCGTCCAGGAGGCGATCGACCTTGCCGGAGCCGAGGGCTTCGACGCCGTCGCCCTCGCCTACGGCCTGTGCGGGCGCGGCACCGCGGGGCTGATTGCCCGCGGCGTGACGCTCGTGATCCCTCGCGTGCACGACTGCCTGACACTGTTCCTGGGCTCTCGCGAGGAGTATCGGCGGCAGTTCCGCGAGCACCCCGGCACGTATTACATCACCCCCGGCTGGTTCACGCGCAAGATGGGCATGGATCAGACAGGCCGCCCACGCTCATGGACGCACGAGGTGCGCGATCACGCGCGCTTTGACGAGTTCGTCGAGCGCTACGGCGAGGCGGAGGCCGAGGAGATCGTGCGCTTCCTCGGAAGCTGGAAGCGCAACTACACGCGCGTGGCGGTCATTGACACCGGCTGCGGGGAGATCGACGGCTGCGTGCAGCTCGCCGACCGGATCGCGGAGAACCTCGGCTGGCAGCGCGAGTGCCTTGCGGGCGACACGCAGATGCTCGCGGACCTCGTCCGCGGCGCCTGGGACACCGAACGCTTTGTGGTGATCGAGCCGGGGCAGCGCTCGGAGGCATCGGGCGACGACCAGGTGCTCGTGGCGGTCGCGCCCGGCGCGGCCAGCGATGGCGGCTCGCTGCTCGACGCACTCATCAGCGTGCAGGGCACGATGGGCGAGCGCGCGGGGGTCGGCCTCGGGATCGACGCGGGGGGCACGTACACCGACGCGGTCGTCTACGACTTCGCCACCGGCCGGGTGCTGTCGAAGGCCAAGGCGCTGACCACGCATCACGATCCGCTCATCGGGATTGGGGAGGCCCTCGACGCGCTGGCGCAGGAGCCGCTCGGACGGGCGAGCCTCGTCGCGCTCTCAACAACGCACGCCACGAACGCGATCGTTGAGGACCGCGGCGGGCAGCCGGGCTGCATCATCATGCCCCACGCAGGATTCGACGAGGCGCGGGTGCTGTGGCCGCACCGCGCGATCATCGGCGGGAGGATGAGCATCGGCGGGGAGGAACTGGAGGCCTTCGACGAAGGGGGCTGCCGGCGGGCTGTGCGGGGGCTGGTTGCGGCGGGCGTGGATGCCTTCGCGGTCTCCGGTTACGGCTCGACGCGCAATCCGGCGCATGAGTTGCGGGCCCGCGAGGTGATCGCCGAGGAGTGCGACCTGCCGGTGGTCTGCGGCCACGAGCTGTCGGCGCGCCTGAACTTCCTGAGCCGCGCGAACACCGCGGCGCTCAACGCGCGACTGCTGCCGATCATCGACCGGCTGCTCGCGGCCACGCAGCGCACGCTGCACGATCGCGGCATCACGGCTCCGCTGATGATCGTCAAGGGCGACGGCTCGCTGATCAACGTGGAGACCGCGCGCGAGCGCCCGGTCGAGACGGTCCTGAGCGGCCCGGCGGCGAGCGTGCTCGGCGCGAGGCACCTCGCGGGCCACGATGACGCGATGATCATTGACGTGGGCGGGACGACGACCGATGCGGCGATCATCATCGACGGCCGCCCGCGGCTCTCTCCGGAGGGCGCGCGCGTGGGTGGCTGGCAGACGTCCGTCGAGGCGGTGCGCATCCGCACGATGGGCCTGGGCGGGGACTCCGCGCTGGACTTCGACGCCGACCGGCGGCTGATCGTGGGGCCGTGGCGCGCCATCCCTCTGTGCTACCTCTCCGCGGCGGGCATGGCCGACGTCGCCGGGGTGCTCGCGCGCGTCGAGCGCCGGGATGACCTCGTGTACACGAGCGCGATGTCACTGGACTTCGTGCTGCCCGGCCCGATGGCGACGCACCGGCGGCTCACCGAGCGGGAGCAGCGGCTGCTGGATGCGCTGGACGGGCGGGCAGTGAACCGCGCCGATCTCGCCGCGCGGCTGGGCCTCGCGTCGGCGAGGCTGCTGAACGTGCGGGAGATGGAGGACCGCGGGGTGATCTCGCGCGGCGCGCTGACTCCGACGGACCTGCTGCACGCTTCCGGCGAGTTCCTCGCGTGGGACAGGGAGGCGTCGCGCGCGGGCGTGGCGCTTTTCGCGGCGCTCTACGGCTGCGCTCCCGACGAGCTGAGCGCGCGGGTGTGGGAGAAGATCACGCGGCGGCTGGCACTGATGGTGCTGTCCGAGGAGCTTGGCGGCGAGACCGACCTCGAGGCCGAGGCGGTGGAGCACGCGAGCCTGGGGATGCTGGTCGATCGACTGCTCGAGGCAGGCGAGGGCGATGCGCTGGCGCTGACGACGAACTACGCGCGGCCGGTGCTGGGGATCGGTGCGCCCGCGGACGCGTTCCTGCCCGCGCTGGAGGAGCGGCTGGGCGCGGCGGTCGTGGTGCCCGAGCACGCGGAGGTGGCGAACGCCGTCGGCGCGATCGTGAGCCACGTTGCGGCCTCGGAGGTCGTGGCGGTGCGCCCGAGCGAATACGACGCGTTCACGGTGTACGCGCCCGGCGGGCGGCGGGAGTTCGAGTCGCTGGTGGACGCGGCGGCGTTCGCGGCGGAGGAGGCCTCGCGGGTGGCACGCCATCGCGCGGTGCGCGCGGGGGCGTCCGAGCCGCGGGTGGAGGTCGAGGTCGATCGGCGCGTCGGGCGGCTCTCGACCGGCGAGGAACAGGTGATCGAGGTCAGCGTGCGAGCCACGGCGGTGGGCTATCCGCTGTCGGCCGCCACGTGAGGGCCGTTGCCCGGTCGCGTGAAGGGCAACTGCTCGGTGCCGCCAAGGCGCCGCCGCTCCAGAACGGATAGAGCGAGGTGTAGGGCATGGATGCGCAGACGATGGTGGCGTGGTCGAAGCAGATCGAGACGCTCATGGAGGGTAACCTGGAGAAGCACGTGCGCGATGCGCTCGATGAGCTCATCGCGGCGGAGCAGTGGGAGCTATTGTCGCACCTGATGCTGACGGGGCCCGAGTTCTCCGTGCGGCGCATGACGATTGCACTGGCCGAACTGGGAGTGTTCGAGCCACTCGTAGCGGGCGCGTGTCTGCGCAGAGAGGTCCGGCGCTCGGCGGCGACCGGGCCCGCACGGTTGGGCGGAGGCGCGATCTTCCGCGACTTCGAAGCGCCCGCCGAGGGCGAGGCGGCGATTCCCGACCACATCATGGAAGAGGCGGAGGCGATCTCACGCTCCGCCGACCAGTCGCGCCGCATCGCCGCGCGCCACGAGGCGCAGCTCGACCGCGACGCGGTGCGCCATCACATCGTGGACACGCTGGCCGAGTTGCTCAACACCAACGAGGCCGCGATGGAAGCGATGATCGCGATCGCGCGTTGCTCGGTCTTTGAGGAGACCGCGCGCATGGCGGCGATGAAGCTGGGCAACAATAACATCGTGATGGGCCGGATCAGTCGCGCCGGGCGCGTGCTGGACATGATTGCGGTGGGTGAGGCCTCCGGCTCGATGGCCGTGCACACGATCATAGCGCGGTCGCTGGCACAGTCGATGCCGGACAGCTCCCACCCGTCCTACCGCGTGGCACTCGAGCACATCGCCGGGCACCATCCGCAGGAGGCCACGAAGCGGGCGGCGCTGAAGGCGCTGGGAAGGTAACGGCAGCAACGGGAATGGCACAGGCCGCCAGACGCATAGCGTCTGCCGGGTGGCGGCCTCTCCAACGACACGACTGAGAGGACCACGCGTTGGACTACCGCAGCAGGTGGCAGCAGAAGCGTCGCGAGCGCGCAACGCGTGTGCGGCTGATCGTGATTGTGTCGCTGCTGCTTGCAGCGGCGGGCGCCGCGCTGGTCCTCCGCGGCATCACGCGGCCCGCGCCCTCGGGCTACCGGCTGCCCGAGCCGGGCGTGTCATGGCTGTCGGCGGGCTCCGACGCGCTGCTTGTCACCACGCGCGACGGCGAGCTCATCAAGCTCACCCCGGACCTGCGGCCGGTCGAGACGGGATGGGCGAGCCCGTTCACGCACCCCGCGGGGTTCTGGGGCCGCGCGGCAGTCGCGGGCGGCTACGCGCTCGTGGGCTGCGAGGACGTGCGCGTGCGCGGTATCGACCTGGCAACCGGCGTGCAGAGCTGGGAGCTGGAGGTCGGAGGCGCGGTGCCGGGCATCTCCGCTGACGGTGAGCAGGCCTACTTCAGCTCGGCCGAGCCCGCGCTCTATGCAGCCACCGCCGACGGCAAGCAGATCTGGCGCACGCCGCTGGAGGATGCGGTCGCCGCGCCGCCGCTGGTGACCGAGGAGACGGTGGTGGTCGGGACGCTCGCCGGGAGCATCTGCGCCTACGACCGCGCCACGGGCGAACTGCGCTGGCGCGTGCTGCCCGAGGCGCCTGCGCCGGTCCACGCGCCGCCCGCGATGGGGCCGAGCAGCATCCTGGTCGGCGACGACGGCGACCGGCTGCACAGTATGACGCGTGAGGGCGAGCTGCTCGCGTCGATGCAGTTCGAAGGGCTTGTGCGCCAGGCGGCAGCGGTGAGCGACGCAGTCGTGGTGGTGGGCGACAGCTCCGGCCTGATCGTACGCGTCAATCCCGCGGACATGACGGAGGTCTGGCGCGCGCACCTGCGCGGCGCGCTGGCGGCCCGGCCGATCATCGTCGGCGACGTAATCTGGTGCGGCGCGGGCCGGGAGCTCGTCGCATTCGACGCGGAGGACGGGAGCGTGCTGTCCCGGTGCATCGCAGAGGCGATCACCAGCGACCTGCTCGAAGCCCACGGGCGCATCTACTGGGCCACGACCGACGGACGGATCGGCGCCGTCGCAACCGAACGTTGAAGCCGCAGTTCACCGGAAGCGAGATGTCACCGCCGATGTCGGCCGACGCCTCCTCCAAGCCCTACGTGCGACGCAACTTCAAGATCGGCGTGATCAACGGCTCGTTCTGGCTGCTCGCAAGAGCGCTGACCGACCCGGACACGGTCCTGCCGGCCTTCGCAGTCGCGCTGATGGGAGACAACCCGCTCTACGTCGGCCTGCTCGTGTCGATGGTGAACGCCGGGTGGTTCTGGCCGCCGCTGCTGATGACCTCGGCGATGGCCACCCGCAAGCGCCGCCACCCCTACTACAAGGTCTCGGCGGTCGCGCGCGTTGCGGCGATGCTCTGTGCGTGGTCGGCGGTGTACTTCCTCGCGGGTGAGCATCCGGTGGCCGCCTTCATCACGATCAGCCTGAGCTACCTCGCGTTCACCTCCGGCGGCGGGATCGGCCTGATCCCCTTCCTGTCGGTGGTGACCGACTCGATCCCGCCCGAACGCAGGGGCCGCTTCTTCGCGATGCGCTTCTTCTTCGGCGGGCTGATGGCGTTCGGCGCGGGCTTCTGGATCAAGTGGCTGTTCAGCGACGAGTCGGGCTTCGTCTTCCCGCACAACTACGCCTATCTCTTCGGCGTGGCGACCGCCGCCACGGTGGTCGCGCTGCTGGCGTGGTGGGATGCGCATGAGCCCGAGCATAAGGTCGAGACGCGCTCGCTCCCGCTGCGCATCCAGCTTCTGCGCGGCCTGCGGCGCGTGCGCACTCGCCCGGGCTTCATGCGCTTCATCGCCTCGCGGCTCGGTATGTCCATCGCCTACGGGCTGGTTGTGCCTTTCCTCGTGCCCTACGCGTACGCGAACCTCGGGATGACCGAGGCGATGGTGGGGTTCGCAGTGGCTTCGCGGGTGATCTGCTACTCGATGTTCAACATCCTCTGGAGCCGACTGAGCGCTCGCTACGGCAACCGCGCGCTGCTGATTGCCGCCGGGACTGTCAATCTCACGGGGATCGTGCTCGTGCTGATTACGCCGCTACTGCCCGCAATCCCGCTGGGCACGCTGATGGGGCTGCACTTCGACCTGAGGCTGGCGCTGCTGATGCTGGTCTTCGGGTCGGTGGGCGCGGCCAGCAGTGGCCAGGGCACCGGGCAGAGCGCTTACCTGCTGGAGTACGCGCCCGAGCGAACTCGGCCGGTCTACCTCGCGATCTACTACTTCATGGCCTTCCCGCTGGCCTTCCTGCCGGTGGCGACCGGCCTGCTTATCGGCGCCTCGGGGAACTACGTCCCGGCATTCATCCTCGGCGCGGCCGCGGCACTGATTAACGTGGTGATGTACGCCAGCCTCCGGCGCCTGCGCGGCAGCGACGAGCGCGACGCCGCTCCCGTGTCGTAGCGCCCCTCTCCCCGCACCCCCGTACAAAAAGAAACCGCCCGACGACAAGCGTCGGGCGGTGGCTCGCACTGCAGGTCTGACAATGAAGGTGTCCCCCGCGGCGAGCATTCACTCTGATTGAGCTGCTGTATGGGTATTAACGACTACCGCGCGTCGAGGTTCCGATTCCAGCGTTAAGGCTTGGTGAAGGTCAGGGGCTACAATGACCGCAGGCAGGTCAGCTCCGCGAGCTGCGTCTGCGCCACGAACGGTGAGGGATGATCGGATGCGTCGTGGCCGTCAGGGCTCGATGTGGATGAGGTCGTCGTCGCCGGCGTCGCCGTTGGCCTCCAGCCACGCGCGCATCGCCTCAAGCGCCTCGTCGCGTGTCAGCGTGCGGCCGGAGAGCTGTCGGCGCAACTCCCCGAGGCTGCGCGAGCGTACGTTCTGCCCCGACAGCGCCCGCTGCAGGTGGGTGAGCACGTCGTCACCGAGCAGCGGCATCAGCGAGCGAGCGCTCGCATCCTCCGGCAGGCGCACGAGCTGCGCGAGCTTGCGCACTGTCTCGCCGCGATGCGGCAGTCCGCGGATGTACTCCGCCAGCGCGCGCTGGGGCGTGGGGGAGCGCAGAGCGCGCACGTACTCCTCAACGCCGCGTTCGGCCAGCTCCGCGATCTGTTCGGGCGGGCGCAGGTTGATCTCCTCGCCCAGCCGCAGGCCGCAGGCGGGGCAGACCGGGCCGCGCTCAAGCTCCTGCGACAGCGACAGCTCACGGCAGCGCTTCGCCAGCTCCCGCTCGATCTGCTCGTTGATCGCGCGCAGGTCGTGCTCGACTTTGATGTCGAGCTGGCCGAGGATGGACAACACGCGCACCTCCGGCGACGCCCGCAGCGTGTTGTACGGCTCGAACTCCGACGCGCGGTGGACGGCGTTGTGCCACGCCGAGTATCGGCGCTTGTAGCGCGCGAAGAACACCTGCGCGAGGCGCACGATCGCCTGCTCCTCGCCGACCGCCTGCTCGCCCGAGCGGATCAGTTCCGTGAGACGGTCGCGCAGCTCGATCAGGTCCGAGTCCTCGGGCAGCCACAGGTCCTCGTCGGTCATGTAGCGGCGCAGCGTCACGAGTTGCGGCCCGACCTCTGCGACGAAGTGCTCCAGCAGCTCCACCACGCGCAGCAGCTCGCGGAGCTTGCTGGCACCGTTGGAGCTGTCGAGGAACGGTTCGGCACGTTCGAGCAGCGACGCGAGGCCCTCGGCCGGATAGCTCGCGGGCTCGATGAGCCGGAAGAAGCGCTCAATGTGCGACAGGGCCCGGAAGGTCTCGCTCCAGGTGTCCCGCGGCTGGTCGAGGCGGTTACGCAGGTCGTCAACGTCGGTGCGCACGCGCTCGATGCGCCCGAGCCGGTCATCGCGCGTCTCCAGCAGCGCCTCCCACACGATGGCCTGAGCGGCGTGGTCGGGGTGCGTGATCGCCTGGTCGAAGACCGTGCGCGTCAGGCGCGAGAGCATCTGCCACTGCTCGTACGAAAGCAGCGCCGGTCGCGCCACCTGCTGGAGGTGCCGGGCGATGGGCGTTGGGATGTTCTCAAGCTGCACCGGCGTGCCGTGCTCGTCGAGCGCCATCAGGTAGCCGCGGCGGATCAGCGCCGCGATGAGCAGCTCGAACATCTGCGGCGGCAGCCCCAGCTCGGACTTGAGCAGGTGCTCGGCGAGGTCGGCGCAGATCAGCGGCCGCCCGCGCTCGGTCTCGGGCGTCTGATCGCGCGCGCGGATGCGCTGCATGACCTCCTCGGCGGCTGCCGAGCGGCCGATGTCAAGCACCCAGCCGGGCTTGTCGCGGCGCGCGAGCCCCAGCGGCATCATGAAGGCCTCGATGAGCGTCGCGAGCCGCGACTCGGGGTCGGGCATCGCGCCACCGGGGCGGACGAATTCATCCACGAGCATGTCAATCTGCTCGCGCTCGGCGAGGAACTGGCGCGGGGCGATCTTCGCGAACTCCGGGAAGACGCGGTCGAGCGCCCATCCCGCGATGGAGTTGATCGCGCCGCGCCAGTCGCCCTCCATCGAGGCGAGCTCGGCGCCGGTGACCGCCTCGCCGAAGGCGGCGAGGATCGTGCCCTCGTAGTAGGCGGCGCGTGTCACGTCGCGGACCTGCGCGCCCAGCCGCGCCTCCTCCTCCTCGAGGCGCTGGGCGAGCCCACGCTCGTGCTCCAGCGTCTGCCGCTGGCTCAGCAGCAGGCGGCATGCGGCGCACTCGCGCAGCACGTCCAGCTCCCGCTCATGCAGCGGGCGCGGGAGCCAGCAGAGGATCGACGCGGACCAGCGGCCCGCGAGTGTCCCGTCGGTCATCTCCCGCCAGCGGGATTTCTGCTGCTCGGCTGAGAGGAGCGTCGCGACGTGCAGGTGGACGCCGGCGATGTTGGCCGGGTCGCTGAGTTCCTGGACGCGCCGGTCCACCTCCAGCTCATCGAGCGCCTGGACGCTGCCGAGCGCCGCCGAGACGGCCCGCGCGGTGTTGCGCCAGTGCACCTCCAGCAGCGTGCCGTCGGACAGCTCCGCAAGCGGCAGTCCGGGGCCGGCGTGCGCGATCGCGGTCTGCATCAGCCGCGGGTCGTCGCGCCCGATGCTCTCGCGCGCGAGGGACAGCCGCTCGCGCAGCGTGTCGCCGAGCGGCGTGTGCACCTCGACGTAGTAGACGTCCTCGGCCTCCTCGCGCCCGCGCCTGACCTCGACAAAGCGCCCGTGCAGGCGCGCGGCCTCCAGCACGTCGCGCAACTCCGCGGCTTCGACCACCGCCCGGCCGTCGGCTTCAAGCCCCAGGGCCCGGCGCAGTTCGCCCTCGCCCGGCCAGATGTTCGCGAGGCGAAGGGCGATCAGCACGCGGACGACGTGGCGGAGCAGATCGGGCTTGGCCGGGTAGACCTCGGCGGCGTGCGCCTCGTAGTACTCAAGGGCCTGGCCGATGTAGGGCGCGGCATCGGGCGTCGAGCGAAGCTGCGGGCGGAGCAGCTCGAACACATCCGCAACGGTGAGCGGCTGCAGGTGCGTGCGCCGCTCCAGCAGCTCGGCCTCGGCAGCGCCGCGCAGCACCGACAGGAGCCCGTCCGCGCGGCCCAGTGCTCGGCTCCCGATCTCCTCAGCGCAGCGCGCGGCCAGCGGCTGGAGCGGGAAGTTCGCGACGATCTCCTCGGCCGCCACGGCGTCGCCGAAGGCCCGCTCATGCGCGGCGACCATCTCCTCGAGCGCCTCGCCGCACGCCTCCTCGGACGCCGGGCGGACCGCATCGGCGAACACCCAGCGGACGTGGGCCGCCGACAGCGCGAGGCCGCCTCGGTAGAGGTCGGAGATGCGCCGTGCGAGCGGCGCGTCCACGCCCGGGATCTCCCGCAGAGGCACCTCAAGGTCGGCGACCGTCCAGATCGGAGCGATCTTGCCCCGGTGCGCGAGGAACTCGAGGAAGACCAGGTCGCCCTGCATCGCCTTCGTGTCCACGGAGGCGAGGAAGTCGCCGAGGTCGTCGATCAGGTAGATCACGCCGGAGACGCGCTCGCCATCGACGATCTCCAGCAGCCGCGCCATGCGCTCCACGCGCGACTGACGGAAGTCGAGCGGGTAGTTCATCGACTGCGCGAACTGATGGCCGATGCGTACGGCGGCCTCCTCGTCGCGGTCGCGCAGATCGCGCCACGACTCGTCGCGACTGGAGCGCTCGGCGGTGTAGGCGTTGAGCTCCTCCTCGAAGCGTGGAGCCACGTGACGCTCGATCAGCTCCAGCGCGTAGGAGTGCTGTGAGAGCGGGACGACGATCTCGTAGGGCGCGCGGCGCAGCTCCCACTCGGTGCGCTCGAAGATGATGTCCTCGAGCAGCTCGTCGCGGCCGGAATGCTCCTCCAGCGGCAGCGGGACGACCAGCAGCGGCGCGGACTCGTGCAGGACCTTGAGCGCATCGGCGAGGGGCGTCTTCTTCCGCGCGAGGCGCTTGCGGGCCTGATCGGAGCCGGCGAGCAGCAGGAGCGTGCCGAGCAGGTGCGACTTCCCCGCGCCCGCGGGGCCGCTGAGGAGGAAGCCGTCGCCCTTGCCGTCGCGGCGGGCGAGGCTGCCCAGGATCGTCGCGAGTGCCTCGTCGGCCTCGGGGTCGTCCAGCGAGTACGCCGACAGGGCTGCCTCAAGGCGTTCCAGCGTTCGCACGCCCGCCTCGCCGAGCAGTTGCCTGCGCAACAGGGCCGCCTCGTTCAGCTCAAAGCTGTCCTGCAGCCCCTCAATTGTGACCAGCTCAGAAAGTGTCATCAACCCAGGTAGTCCACCCACGGGTGTCATCGTCGTGACGTGCGAGAAACGGTCCTTCGGCTTCGGCACGCGGAGTCCTTCCGCGTCGAGGCGCGGTGTGTCATTTCGCCCTGCGGGAGGCGGTGTCCTTCGTGGGCGGGCGAACGACGACGCCTCACCCCCCTCGGTCCCCCCTCTCCCTCGACGCGCAAACGACGCGCGTCATCGGGACGAGGGGGGAGGAACGGCGCGGTCCCGCCAGCCAGAAGCCGAGCCGCAGACCTTGCCCCCTCCGGAACGGAGGGGGTGCCCGAGCGAAGCGAGGGCGGGGGAGGCGCCGTTGGGCGAACGACGCCTCACCCCCGCGACCTCCTCGCCAGGGGCTCGTTGGCCGCCACCCCTCTCCGTTCCGGAGAGGGGAGACGGTAGACGTCCCGGCATTGTGAAGCCGAGCCGCAGACCTCGCCCCCTCCGGAACGGAGCTATGCATTACGCACATTTCTTGCGGCGAGAGGAGGTACGCTGTATAAGTTTCCAGAACTACCGCGCTTGAGGTGATAGAGAATGGCGTCCTCAAGCGCACAGCAATGGGCCA
>JALGSW010000013.1 GCA_029821635.1 Candidatus Zipacnadia bacterium | reverse complement strand
GCATCCGTGCCGTCGCAGGCGCCTTCCCCGTCCCTGCGCCGCGAACCTGCACCGGGCGTCGCACGATCCACGACGTCGCGCGGGGGGGAAAAGGCAGGTCCGCCGAGACTTGCCGTGTTGAGGAACTCATGAGCTAATGTTGACCATAGCCAGAGGCCATTGGGAACGTCGATCGCTATAAAGTAAGCGAAAAGTGAGAGACAGTACTCAAGAATCAACGACGCGAACCGCCTCGGCTGGGCGTAGACGTACAGGGAAAAGAACGACGTCTGTTCCCTGATGCGTACGACTACGTTCGGGTGGGTGGTTGTCGTGCGGAGAGACGGCCGCGACGGTCGTACAGAGATGGCGGCGCCCGCTGACTGCGGGCGGCGCCTTTGTTGTGTACCGTCTTACCCGCCCCTGAACCCTTTCCCCGTTTGCATCGAGCCCCTGCGGGACCGACTCCAGTCGTCTGCATCTGTCGCGACGTACGCTGGCCTCGCGCACCGGCGCCGGATGACCGCATCCGCACCGGCTCGCGAGCCGCGTGGCAGCACGTGTACCACGGCGCGCTCATTCCCGGGAGAGCGCCCGCTGTGAGCCAGTAGTCTCGTGTTGAACGATGAGAGCAGGAGGCGTGGCACCGATGAGATTGGACAGGATGCGCGCAAATCGGCGGACAACTGCTCGCAGACCGCGCCGTCGCGGCGGCGTGACTATCGAGACCGCGGCCACCATCCCGTTGCTGGCGGTGATCTTCTTCGGCATCACTGAGGTCGGGCTGATGGCCGACAGGACGGCCGAACTTACGAGGACATCGCGCGAAGCAGCGCGGGGCGCGAGTCGGGGATGGACGCCCGCCCTGATCCAGGACAGCGTCGATGGACTCACAAGCGTCGATCCGAACAGGATATCCGTGACCTGCGAGTACCAGCCACTTGACCATGAGACGGGTGTCTACGGTTCTTGGACGCCCCTGGGTTCAGTCGGTCCGTGCAACAACGCCAGAGACGGAGACAGAGTGCGCGTTCGCATGGAATACGAACATGTGCTGGTGTCTGGACGGATGTTCGCCGGTCTGGTCGACGGCCCGGAAGAAGGGACCAGTACGCTTTCCGCAGTGACGACGCTCCGGCGCGACTGAGCGCCGTTTTGGGCTACCAGTTCAGACAGTGGCGCAACAAGAGGAGGGTCGGGCGGAAGCGCTCCGCCCGTAGAGCGATGAGATCACCCGGTAGAGGTAGAGTGGGTCGCATCGGAAGACGTCGCAGAGGCGTTACGTATTCACTGGTCCTGGGTGCGATGAGCGCGCTCCTGGCCATGCTGGCTCTGGTCGCCGACATCGGGACGCTGTGTGTCGCCAAGCAGCAGATGCGCAACGCCGTCGATGCGGGTGCGCTCGCCGGCGCAAGCATGCTGCGGCACACGGCCGACCTGAGCGTGATCCGCGCCGAGGTCGCGTCAACTGCGGCAACCAACGCAGTGCTCGGCACCTCCATCACGGTCGACCAGATGCAGGACATTACGTTCGGCGTCGTCAACGATCAGGGGACGTGGGTCCCCGGTTTACCCGAGCAGGGCCTGCCGATGGTGCGTGTGACGGCTCGGCGAACTGCGGACTCCGCAGACGGACCGATCAGCATGAGCTTCGCGCGCGTCTTTGGCCTCGACGCGGTTGACATGCAGCTCACCGCGACCGCCGGTGTGACGGGCGGACACAGAAGCCGGGACCCGGTCGCGATCGCGGTCACGCAGGACGTGTCCGGGTCGTTCATTGAGGAGCTGCCGGACGCCAAGGTCGCCGACGACGCGCTGGTCGACGTCCTCGACGGTGCCGCCATCGAGGGAGACACGATGGCGCTCAACCGCTTTCGTGGCAGCGTGGACCGGATGCTGGACCTCACATCGGTGCTTGATGGTTCGTCGGCGATCCACGGCGCCATCGACGCGATCGAGTACGGTTCGGGCCTCGATTCCGGTACTAACACTGCAGTGGGTATCGTCGACGCCACCGACATGCTCGTGAACCAGGCGCCGGCGGGCACCGAGCGCGTCATCGTGCTCGTCAGCGACGGCATGCCGCAGGGAAGCGCCGAGTATGACTACGTCTACGTCCCGTACCAGGGCTGGGTCAGCACACTCGTGGCGACTGCTGAGGAGGTCACCGCGGAGCGCCGCCAGGCGGCCATCGACGCGGCAGACGCGGCGGCGGCGCAGGGGATCACTATCCACACCGTGACATTCATCCAGGACAGCCAGGGCGACGCCGATTTCAACGCGTCCCTCGTTCGCAACGGTGGGTTCGCCTTCGACACGCCAGATGCGAGGGATCTCATGGCGATCCTCGAGACCGTTGGGCACATTGAGGTCGGCCGTCCGTTGCTTGTCCAGTAGCCCCGCCATGCGATCTGCCGAGGCCGGCCGGGGCGCGGCAACCGTGCCCCGGCTGGCCGCCAGACGGCCTGCGCGCATCGCCTCAGCGCGCAGGCTCGATCACGAGGTACTCGATGCGACTGCCGCCGCCGGAGATGATGTTCGCCGGCTCCGGGACGCCGGGAAGTTCCTCGCCGCGCCGCTGCTTGACCACGACGGCCCGCGATGCCACGCGCCGCGCCGCCTCGTAGGTCACGCGCTCGATGGGCTCGTGCAGCCCGATCCGGCGCAGCGGCTTCATCGCGTCGGAGCGCTCCACCATCCGCCCGAAGAACGGGTCGAAGTAGACCACGTCGAAGCTGCGCGTATCCAGTGTCGGGAGAACCTCGCGGCAGTCGCCCTCACGTGCGTCGATGCGCCGCATGGCCTCCTGCACGCCCGCGCCGTCGATCTCGTAGCTCGCGAGGCCCTCGATCGTGAGCGCCGCGAGCAGGGGATGCGCCTCGTAGCCGACCACGTGCCCGTCCTCGCCGACCGCCCACGCCGCGACTGTGGCGTCCGCGGCGCGGCCGAGGGTGCAGTCGAGCACGCTGTCGCCGGGCTGCAGGGCCATCGCGGTGACCATCGGGTCGCCGCCGCCCTCGCGGGTGTTGCGGATGCGCGTGCGCGCCATGCTCGGGTGGAAGAAGTACTCGGTGCCGTCGGCGGGAATGACGAGCCCGACGCGCACGGAGGTGACGGTCAGCGCGGCCTCGACGCCCTCCTCGGCGCAGAACTTCTCGAGGCTGCGGTCGGCGCGGTCGGCGTAGGGCATCCCGAGCCGCTCCGCCCACGCCTGCGCGCGGCCGACCAGCTCGGGATCGGTGCGGCGGGAGGTCGTCACGAGGTAGGGGAGATCACGCATCGGAGTTGGCGGCATCCTCTTCGGGGTCGTCGGCGGCCGGCTCCTCCTCGGCCTCGACGAGTGCCACGATGCGCGGCTCGAAGAGGGCCCAGGCGCGGTCTGCCACATCGACCAGGGATCTGGCGGCGGCTGCATCAATCGTCTCGCCAAGGTCGGGGTAGCGGATGGCAACGGCATATACGTTCAGATTGCGCGTGAACTCGGCCCGGACAGCCAGATCAGCATCAATGGGATGAACATACTCGTCAAGCAATCTTGCGATGTCGTGGATCTTCGGGAAGCCGACGCCATGAGCGACAAGGAACGCCTTGATCAGCTTTTCCACGGTCTGCTGGCAGTGGAACGCGACGTTGTTGAAGCGGCTGTCCCGGCTGTTGAGTATGGCCAATGCGTCCTCCCGATCGAGTATCGCTCGATCGAGCCAGTCAGTGGCAGCGAGGGCCCTCTCCTCACCCTCACTCATACACGATCCGCCCGTCCTGCGCGACCATACTGGCGAGCGTACCAGCAACGGCTCGACGTCGCAGAAAGCTGTCCAGGCCGGTCACAAGGACATCCAACGCGAAGGGCCGCGGTCTGATCAGGTCGCTGAGCTCCAGCATCCTCTTCAGGCGACTCTCCGGCTCCTCCGCATACACCGCCAGCAGGTCCACGTCGCTGTCCGGGCCTGCGGTGCCGGCGGCGTGTGAGCCGAACAGCCAGACCTGCACGACGCCCGGCTGCTCGCCGATCTTACGCGCGATCTCGCGAATCTGCTCCTCAGTGACCTGGCTGCCGCTCATTGCACACCTCCCGGGTCGCGTCACGATGATTCTACCCGCACCCGCCGCCTGCGTCAAACGCGAACGCGGGCGAGATCGCCCGTCGATCTCGCCCGCGTGAGTTCCCGTCAGGTGCATCTGGCGCGCCGGATCAGCCCGCCGTCTTGCCGCGCGCGGCGATGATCCCGTAGATGATGCTGTCGGTCAGCGCCTGCCAGCTCGCCTCGATGATGTTCGCGTGCACGCCCACGGTGCCCCAGGTGTCGCCGTTGTTGCTCATCTGCAGCAGGACACGCACCGCTCCGCGGGTGCCGCCGGTGGCATCGAGCACCCGCACCTTGTAGTCCACCAGGTGCATCTCCGCGATCTCCGGGTACTCGTCGCTGAGCGCCTTGCGGATCGCGATGTCCAGCGCGTTGACCGGGCCGTCACCCATCGCAGCGGTGTGCACCGGCGCGTCCGAACCAGGCAGCCGGAGCTGAACCGTCGCCTCAGCGAACGGCTCCTCGTCCTCGCTGTGCTTGCCCATGATCACGCGGAAGCCCTGCAGCTCGAACAGCCCTAACTCCTCGCCGAAGACGCGCCGCGCGAGCAGCTCGAAGGACGCCTCCGCGGCCTCGTACTCGTAGCCCGCGTGCTCGCGGTCCTTGACCAGCGCCAGCACCTCGCGCAGTCGCGGGTCCTTGCGGTCGAGGTCGGGGTAGACGTGCTGGAGCTTGTGCAGGATCGTGCTGCCGCCGGAGTAGTCGGAGACGAGGATGCGGCGCTCGTTGCCCACCACCTCCGGCTCGGTGTGCTCGAAGCTCGTGGGCGTCTTGAGGACCGCGTTCACGTGCATGCCGCCCTTGTGCGCGAACGCCGCTGCGCCCACGTAGGGCGCGCGCTCATCGTGCGGCACCAGAGCGACCTCGTCGACCCAGCGCGAGAGCTCGGTCATCTCGCGCAGCATCCCCTCCGGCAGCGCGCGCGCCCCGGTCTTGAGCTCGAGGTTCGGGATGACCGTGCACAGGTTGGCGTTCCCCGCGCGCTCACCGTAGCCGTTGATCGTGCCCTGAACGTGGCTCGCACCGGTCTCGACCGCGATCTGCGTGTTGGCGGCCGCCATCCCCGAGTCGTTGTGGCAGTGGATGCCGATCGGCACGTCGAAGCGCTCGACCACCTCGGCCGTCACGTCGCGTACGAACAGTGGCATCGAGCCGCCGTTGGTGTCACACAGCACGAGCGCCTCCGCGCCGCCACGCGCTGCGGCTTCGAGGCAGGCGAGCGCGAACTCGCGGTCGGCGCGGTAGCCGTCGAAGAAGTGCTCGGCGTCGAAGAAGACCTCGGCGCCGCTGGCCTTGAGGAAGGCGACGCTGTCCTCGATCATCCGCAGGTTCTCCTCGACGTTGGTGCCGAGAACGTCGGTGACGTGCAGGTCCCAGCTCTTGCCGAAGATAGTGATCGTGGGCGCGCCGCTGTCGATCAGGTAGCGCAGTTGCGCGTCATCCTCGGGCGCGATCCCCGGCCGGCGGGTGCTGCCGAAGGCCGCGAACTTCGCGTGCTGCCAGTCCATGTCGCGGGCGCGTTCGAAGACCTCGCGGTCGCGGGGAGCGGTCTCGTTCGGCCAGCCACCCTCGATGTAGTCGAAGCCCAGCTCGTCGAGGCGCCGGGCGATCCGCAGCTTGTCGTGAACGCTGAGGGAGATCTTCTCCGCCTGGCATCCGTCCCGGAGCGTCGTGTCGTAGACATGGACTTTGCGCATCTGCATCTGTCTCACCCTTTGTGTGTGCACGGGCGCGACCTGACGGGCTGCTGCGCCGGGGGAGCGGGAGGCAGAACGCAAAGAGTCCGCCTCCACTCAGAGGCGGACTTGTGTTGCGGTCCGCGGTACCACTCTGATTGGCCCTCGCGCCTGCCCCGCTGGGACGTGGGGAGAGCCCGCTCTGCCGACACGGGCGAACGGATCTGGTGCGCCGATGCCGTCTACCCGCTAACGGAGGTGACCCGGCGGAGCCTACCGAGGCGTCGCGGCGGCTGATGCGCCGCCCGCTCGCCCTTCGGGTCCGCGGCTCAGGGGTGATTTTCGCCGCAGTCAGAGCCCGCCGGGCTTGCACCGTCTCCGGCTCGCTGTGAGGCCGAACGGACCTCGGGGTGACTCGCAGCTACTCGTCCCCGTCATCGCCTCTTCTATGTTGCCGGGATGATAGCAGAACGCAGTGGTTCACGCAAGCGTCATCGCTCGTCGGTGATCATCTTCCAGCAGGACCCCGAGCATCACCGAGACGAGGCCGACGCCGGTCGCGAGCGCTCCGGCGGGCGAGCTCGCGCCGATCGTCACGTCGCGCCGGCGCGTCGAGAGCATTGACGCCCGGTTGCAGGAGGTGGTAGCATGCCACCAGACGCACCGATGGCGATGGAGTTCGCCGCGGCGGATCTGGCCTTCCGCTGAAACCACCGGCGCCCGCTGCGGTTGATGACTCCTGCTGAGAGTACGCATTCCGGCAGGGGTCGCTTCATGTACTCCCCCCTGCGTCAGATCGGTGCCGGTGGACTGTAGCGGCGCGCAGGGACTCGAAGGAGTGGTCCGGTTGGGCCTCGAACTGGTACTTGTGGCGCTCGGCGGTGGGGCGGGTGCCCTCGGGAGATACCTCACGGCGTTGCTGGCCGCTCGGCTGTGGGGGGAGACCTTCCCGTGGGGCACACTGGTCGTCAACCTCGCCGGGAGCTTCGCCATCGGCGTCATCTACGCCCTCGGAGTTGAGGCGGGCGCCGTCGGGCCGCGTGCGCGCCTGTTCCTGATGACAGGAGTGCTCGGTGGGCTGACCACCTTCTCCGCGTTCAGCCTTGAGACGTCCACGCTGCTGATGGCCGGCGGAACGTGGCAGTCGGCCCTGAACCTGCTCGCCACGGTCGGCGGTGGGCTCGTGCTGTTCATCGCCGGGCTCATGCTCGGGCGCATGCTGTCGTGATGCGGAGGCGCGACCAATGCCGGTACCGTACAATGTGATCGAGATATTCACCAGCGAGGAAGCGCGCTTCGGGGGCCGTCCGGTGGCGGACGCAATCATCGAGCTGCTGCGCTCGACACGCATCGCGGCCCGCTGCTTCGTCTCCCGTGGGCAGGCCGGCTACTACGAGAACGGTGAGGTCGCCAGCGCGAGGTTGGAGGTGCTCTCCTCCAACCTGCCGCTGAAGATCGAGGTGATCCTCCCCGCGCCCGAGTTGGCGCGAGTCCTGCCGCGGGTCACGGAGATCGTCACCGACGGCATCGTCGTGGTCAAGGACGTGGAGGTGCACAGCCACCGCTCGCGCTACCGGCTGATCCCCCGTCAGATGCTCGTGCGCGACATCATGGCGACCCCCGCGGCGAGCGCCCGCCCCGACACGCCCGTGAGCGACGTCGTGCGGCTGCTGCTGACCGCCGAGTTCAACGCGGTGCCGGTCATTGACGGCGAGGAGCGCCCGATTGGGGTCATCACGCAGGGCGACCTCGTCCGCAGAGCGCAGATGCCTCTGAGGCTCGGGCTGCTGGGGGCGTCGGACTCGAGCGTAGTGGCCGACTTCTACGAGCGCGCGGCGACGCTGCCCGCGAGCGAGGTGATGAGCCGCTCGGTCAGGACCGTCGGTGCCGACGAACCTGTGGCGCGGGCAGTGGAGGCGATGCAGGAGCACGACCTCAAGCGCCTGCCGGTCGTGGACGAGGTGGGGCGCCTCGCAGGCATGGTCACGCGCCTTGACGTGTTCAGGGCAGCGGTGTCGCACCTCTCGGAGGAGCCTGCCTCGCCCGCATCCTGCTACGTGGAGTGGGAGGGCGTGCCGCGAGTGCGCGACTGCATGAGGCGCGAGACCGGGACGGTGGGCTCCGACACCTCGCTGGACGAGGCGCTTCGCACCCTCGACGAGCATAGTGTGCAGCGGATCGCGGTGGTGGACGCGGGCGGCCGCCTCCTGGGCCTGCTCACGGACAGGGACATCCTCGCCGCCATCAGCCATCGCCCCGAGGGGCTGGTGCGCGCGATCATCGCCCGGCTGCCTCTGCCGGGCGCGCGGCGCAGCGAAACCGCCGCGATCACCCTCGAGACGACCGCCGGGGAGATCATGGAGACCGATCTCATCACCGTGACCGAGGACGCCACGCTCGAGGAAGCTCTGCACCTGATGGTCGCGAACTCGCTCAAGCGCCTCCCGGTCGTTGACCCCGAGGGGCGCTATCAGGGCATGATCAGCCGCAACGCGCTGCTGCGGCTGAGCGTTCCCGCGTAAGACCTCAAGGGGCGCGGAAGGCCGCGACATCGACGACGAACGTCGCCTCTGCGGGCGGCTCGCCGCCATCGGCGAAGCAGATCACGTCCTCGCCCACGCGCACGGTGCGGTCATCGATGCGCTCGATCTGCGGGATCTCGCCACCGGGCGGTTGCGGGTAGACTACCGCGAGGAAGCTCCAGTCCTCCGCCGGCTCCGTGTTGCTGATCCACAGGTTGTGCCCCTCGATGATGTCGCCCTTGAGATGCGGGCGCATGTCCTCGCCCGTGATCGGGTTCACGCGACCCATCAGCCCCTGCCTGTCATCAAGCGCCAGCTCTCCAGGGCGCGAGACATGCTGCAGCCGCACAGGGACATCGCCGACCGTGTAGTCGATCGCGAACGTCCGCGCGCCCGCGCGGCCCTCGTCGAAGCTGAGCGGATCGTCGGGCAGGATGTGCCACAGCCAGGTGAAGGTCGCGGGCTGCGAGCAGCGCAGGTCGTCAAAGATCACGAAGTAGCGGTCGCGGACGAAGAGCACATGCCGCACGTAGCTGTCGAGGTAGGGGAGAGCGCGCTCGGTGTAGGGCGCGCCCATCGGCAGGCTCCAGCGGCTGAAGTTGCCCGGCTCGCGCGGGTAGCACAGCGTCGGATCGGCCGCGAAGTAGACGAAGCGCCCCCCGTCGGCCAGCTCGCCCTCGCGATGGCCTGCGATGTGCCCGTACTCGGGGTAGAGCATCCCCCGGACAGGCTGGGCCTCGCCGAGGCCGTCGATCAGCACCACGTTGTGACTCATCGTGTGGTAGGCGTAGGCGTCACCGTTGGCCGACGTCCCGCCCCCGTGATTGATCATCTGTCCGTAGGCGTGGAGCTGGACGGAGCCGTCCGAGTTGAACGAGTGCGAGTAGCCGCCGCGCGGGCGGCACTGCAGGATCACGCCGGTGCCCTCCGCGTAGGTAGCCGGGTCGCTTGGTGGCCCGCTCGCGGCCATCGCCCAGCCGGCGATCTCGAAGACCTCGGAGGTCTTCTCCTCCGGTACGGGCTCTGGCGCCTCGCGGTAAGCCGGCAGGCAGTACTCGATCCACGGTCGGAACGCGTTGGCTGCCTGGCCGCCGTAGCTCTCCCAGTTGTAGAGGAAGCGCCCGTCGCCGGTGAGGAATGCCAGCTTGCGGAAGGTCGCGAGGTGGTTCCCGCGCGACGCGTTGGCCTGGTTGCCCCACGCATGGTGGCCCATGCCGACCGGGATGATCCGCCGCAGGAAGCTGCCGACGCGCGAGTAGTAGGGGTTGCTGCCAAGCTCCGCGTCCGGGAGCGTGCTGTCGAAGTAGAGCGAGGCGTTCGTGAGCCACTTGTTCTTCGAGGAACCGTAGCCCGCGCCCTCATTCCACGCCTCGTCGAAGCCGAAGCCGCAGGTCACGCCAATCATGTAGTTGAGCATCAGGTCGAACCACTCGCGCCCGACCTCGGAGTGCTCGTAGAGCACGAGGCCGCACACCGCGGTGTCCATGCTGCCCTCGAACTGATGGCTGGAGCACTGCCCGGAGAGCCCGCCACCGCGGACCGGCGCCACCAGCATCGCTCCGCCCGTTCGGTAGCGCCCGCGCACGTAGTAGATGCCCGGCTCGCCGATCGTCAGCGTCTGTCCCCACGCGCCGCGGTCGGTCGAGTCAGGGCAGATGATCCCAATCCGGCCCGCCTCATAGGCGGATGCGGAGTCCGTGTTGTATGCGGAGTAGCGCCAGTTGGCGGGGCCGCCCTCGCCCGGCTCGTCGAAGCTTCCGTTGGCGAGCAGGTTCGGCCCGTCCGGGGTGCGGCCGACGAAGAGGTCATCCCACCAGACCTCCCCGCCCGCGTAGTAGTTGAATGCCTCCGCGACCAGCTTCGTCCCCCGCGCGGGAGCGCGGATCTGCCACTCAAACTCGCGCCAGTCTGGCGTCGGTCGCAGGTTGAGGCGCTGATCGCCATGCACGTCGAGGCGCAGCGCATCGATCTGCACGCCGACCTCGCTGGGCGTCAGACGAATCGCATGCGCGCCCGGCCTATCGACGGCGAAGTTGATCTGCGCCTCGCCACGCTCCTGTATGTAGGAGCGACTGGGCTGCTGATCGTCGACGGTGACGAAGAACGCGTCCTGATTGCCCGCAGGGCCGCGGCCTGCGACGACGAGGACGTAGGGCCCGGCGTCCAGTTCGATCTCGAAGGCGATCGCGGCATCCTCACTCGCGAGGGCGACGATGCGTCCGCCCGAGGCATCCGCGTCGTCGAGCACACGCACGCCTCCCGCGAGCGTGAGGTCCTCGGCCTCGAAGGTCGCGGCTTTGGCGTCGCTGCGGAAGGTCATGCGCAGCATCGGCCCGCCGCTGCCCTTGCCGCGCCAGGCGAAGGTGTTCATCATGTGATCGACTCGCCACTCCAGCGACGCGATCATCGTTGCGCGCTGCTCGTCGGTCAGGTCTTCGTAGAGCCAGTCGAAGAGCAGCGCGAGGAACTCGTTGCCCTGCGTGGCGTCCTCCGCGCCATCACCGCCGAGGCCCTCCGGGGAAGCCCGACCGCCGGGCGGGTAGCTCGCCCAGGTGACCGCGCGCTCCAGCACGCCCTCGTAGGCGGCATCACCGGTGATGCGCCACACGAACGCGACGGTGGCCAGATCGCCGGCGATGCGGTAGAAGTCCATCTGGGGCTCGTCGCCACGGTCGTCCGTGGGGAAGTCGCGCCACCAGCCCGTCCGCATCACGCTGTCGGCGCGGGCCTGCATCGTCTCGAGGAGCTTCGCTGAGCCCGCGTCGGTCTGCGCGAGGGCGCGCAGTTCGTCCATCATCTCCGGCCGCAGCAGCACGCGTGGGTGGCCCAGCGCGGCGAGGTCCGGCTCCGCAAGCGCCGCGCGGTCCCAGACGGTCGCGTCCGGGGCGATCGTGAAGCTGCGGGTTTCGCTCCAGCGCTCGCGATCGGTGCCGATGTCGTAGCCCACGCGCCAGTGCCACGTTTTGCCCGGATCGAGCGCGGGGAGAGTGTTGAGGAAGTTCAGCTCGCAGGTGCGATCGACCACGGGCGCGTCGAACTGGGCGTTGTCGGCGATCTGCAGCGTGAACATGTGCATCGCGTCGCCGAATTCCTCCGGCGCGTTGGCGTTATAGGGCCAGCTCATGCGCGGCGGGTTGAGCGTGACCGTCTCGCCATCTGCCGGGCGCCAGTTCACGTAGCGCGACCATGTGCTGCGCGGGTTGACCGGCACGACCGAATCCGCGCCGATACGGATCGGCGCCGCTTGGACCGACTGTGCGACGATCGCGAGGCAGCAGAGCATCATGAGCGCGCGCATGATCAGTCTCCCTTGATCGAGGTGGCGGGCCCTGCGTGCTGCTTCGCCACGCATGGGGCCCATTCCTTTGGAAGGGAAGCTGTTGTGCAGTGCGGAAGGTAGGCGCATGAACGCACCGCAGGGCGACCGCATGACGTGCACAATGACGCGCCGCGAGGCCATCCGCACGATGGCCGGCGCGGCGCTCGGAGGGGTGACTGCACTCACGATGACCTCAGCACCGCGCTCGCACGCACAGACCTCCCGCCCGCCCAACATTATCTGGATCATGGCCGACGATCTCGGCTACGGCGACGTTGGCTGCTTCGGCCAGCAGACGATCCTCACGCCGCGCCTCGACCGCATGGCCGCCGAGGGCCTGCGCTACACCGACTGCTACTCGGGCAGCACCGTCTGCGCGCCGTCGCGCTGCTGCCTGATGACGGGTCGCGACACCGGTCACGCGTACGTGCGCGGCAACGCCCGCGTTCCGCTGCCTCCCGAGGAGCGCACGGTCGCAGAGTGCCTCAAGGATGCAGGCTACGCGACCGGGATCGTCGGCAAGTGGGGCCTCGGGGAAGCGGACAGCTACGGCGTGCCCAACCGCCGCGGCTTCGACTACTGGTTCGGCTACCTCAACCAGGGCCGGGCGCATGACTACTACACGGACTACGTGTGGGAGAATGAGGAGCAGTTCCCGCTGCCGGGCAACGAGGGCGAGGGGCGAGAGACGTATTCGCACGACGTCATCATGGACAAGGGCCTCGACTTCATCCGCGACAACGCGGGCGGCCCGTTCTTCGCGTACTTCGCGGTGACGCTGCCGCACGCGAACAACGAGCGCGGCCGGGAGACCGGCGATGGGATGGAGGTGCCCGAGTACGGGGTCTACGGCGACTGCGACTGGCCCACGCCGCAGAAGGGCCACGCGGCCATGATCGCGCGCCTCGACCGCGATACCGGGCGCATCCTCGACCTGCTGAGGGAGCTTGGCATCGACGAAGACACGATCGTGTTCTTCACCTCCGACAACGGGCCGCACAAGGAGGGCGGCGCCGATCCCGCGTTCTTCCGCTCACAGGGCCCGCTGCGCGGCTACAAGCGCGATCTCTACGAGGGCGGCATCCGGGTCCCGACGATCGCGCGCTGGCCCGGGCGCATCCAGCCGGGCACACAGAGCAGCTACCCGTGGGCGTTCTGGGACTTCCTGCCCACCTGCGGCGAGCTTGCGGGCTTCGACGCGCCGGAGGGCATCGAGGGCCTGTCCGTCGCCCCGACGCTCTTTGGCGGAGACGGCCCCGAGCGCGAGTTCCTCTACTGGGAGTTCCAGCATCGCGAGCTCAAGCAGGCGGTGCGCATCGGCGAGATGAAGGCGCTGCGCGATGGCATGACGCGCCCGACCGAGGTCTACGATCTGGCGAATGACATCGGCGAGACGACCGACCTCGCGGCACAGCGACCGGAGGTCGTCGCCCGCGCGGAGGAGTTGTTCGCGACGGGGCGCACGAACTCGGAGCAGTTCCCGGTGAAGGACCCCGGCGTCGAGTGACAGAGGTGCGGAGGAGGCAGTGCCCGATGTACGCGGATATTTGTGCGGTCATCTGCACACTTGCGATCGCAGGCGGCATCTGCCTGGCAATCGAGGTGCCGGAGCCGATTGTGCTCAAGAAGGACGAGCACGAAGCGGTGCAGTTCGGCTATGCGCCCGAGTATGTCTGCAACGTGCCGAGCTTTGATGGCCGCAACCGGCCGTACATCCGCAGCCGAGGCCTCGATCTGCATGAGACCGGCTACTTCCATACGCTGCGCGACGGCGAGTGGGTGGAGCTGCCCTTTGTCGATGCGGTGAAGGTGTGCTTCCCGGACTTCGAGCGTTTTGACCGGGGAGCGGGCTGGTACCTCACGCACGCGGTCTTCGATGACGCCGACCGCATGTACTCGACCATCCAGGTGAGGCTGGAGGGCGGCAGGAAGACCGCCGCGCTTCTCTACTCCAGCGACTACGGCGATCCGTTCACCTGCTACGAGCTCCCCGGGACATGGCCCAACATCGAGCTGCGCACGGATACGCACGGTCTGCCCGGCCCGCCTCTGATCGCCACGCTGCAGAAAGTGGCCGACCACCCGACCGCCAAGTGGGGTGCCTACTACCGACTGCTGCTCACGCAGCCGGTGGTTACCGACGACGGCCTGTCGCTGCCTGAGGCGGTGTCGGTGACGGAGAAGTGCATCGGGATGTGCGAGCATTCGGGCGGCGCCTCGTTCGCGAGGACGGTCGGCAGCACCACGCACCTCGTCTGGGCCGAGATGAGCGACGAAGATGACCTGCCGGGCACGCCGACCTACGCCGCGACCTATGACCGCGAGTCGCGCACAGTTGGCGAGCCGCTTCTTGTGGGCTACGCGCCACCGGTGAATGACTCGCACAACGCGCCCGGCGTTTGCGCTGACAGCGAGGGCTTCATTCATGTGGTGACGGGCGCCCACGGTGACCACTTCTATCACTATCGCTCGAAGCTGCCGAATGACCTCAGCGGGGGCTTCGAAGATGCGGTCGAGATGCTGGACCACGGCTTCACGCACGCCGACCCTGAGAAACAGGCCCGGCCCGCGCGCCAGACCTACCTTGGCCTGGTGTGCGACCCGGATGACACGCTGCACGCCGCTTTCCGCTGGTGGATCCGCGACGATGAAGACCCGTATCATCCGGGCGCGGTCTACGCCACTCTGGGCTATCAGAAGCGGCCCGCGGGCGGCGAGTGGGCCGACGCGCGCAAGCTTGTGGTGGCCGTGGCACACGGCTACAGCAACTACCACGCAAAGCTGGCGATGGACCGCAACGGTCGGCTCTACATCTCGTACTCCTACTTCAACAAGCAGCCGAACTGGGTGTATGGGGAGGACCCGAGCCACTACAACTTCCCGGCCATCCTGACCTCTGCAGACGGCGGCGAGACCTGGGAGCTGGCCGAGACGCGGCACTTCCAGTCCGGCGTCGTGGAGTAGATTGCGCTGCCGTGGCCCGAAGTTGACGCCCGCCCCGGCGCCTGCTACCATGCGTGCACCATCATTCCTGCGATCCGAAGGGCTGCGACGCCGTGGCAGACGAGCGTGCCAGACAGATCGTCACCGCCGACGACCCGATCGAGGAGATGGCGCGGCTGCGGCTGGCCATCACCGAGCAGGTCGGCAAGGTCATCGTCGGGCAGGAGCGCGTGATCGAGGACCTGCTGATCGGCCTTTTCGCGCGCGGACACTGCCTCTTCATCGGCGTGCCGGGCCTCGGAAAGACGCTGCTCGTGCACACGGTGGCGCGCGCGGTCGCGCTGGAGTTCTCTCGCATCCAGTTCACGCCCGACCTCATGCCCTCGGACATCACCGGCACGGACATCCTCGACAACGATGAGGACAGCGGTCGGCGCTGCTACCGCTTCGTGCCCGGCCCGGTCTTCACGAACGTGATGCTCTCCGACGAGATCAACCGCGCCCCGCCCAAGACGCAGAGCGCGCTGCTTCAGGCGATGCAGGAGCGGCAGGTCAGCGCGGGAGGGCGCACCTACGACCTCCCCGACCCGTTCTTCGTGCTCGCCACGCAGAACCCGATCGAGCAGGAGGGCACGTACCCGCTGCCGGAGGCGCAGCTCGACCGCTTCCTGCTGAGTGTGCACGTCGGCTACCCCGATCACGGACAGGAGAAGCGCATCGTTGAGGAGACGACCTCCGCGTACTCGCCGGAGATCGAGCCGGTGCTGACCGCCGAGCAGATTCTGCGACTGCAGCACACGATACGCGAGGTGCCGGTGGGCGATCACGTGCTGGACTATGCCGTGCGGCTGGCGCGTGCGAGCCGCCCCGAGGACCCCGTCGCGCCGGAGTTCGTGCGCCGCTGGGTCGCGTGGGGCGCGGGGCCGCGGGCGTCGCAGACGCTCGTGCTGACGGCGAAGACGCGCGCACTCCTCTACGGACGCCCGGTTCCTTCGATCGAGGATGTGCAGGAGATGGCGCGGCCCGCGCTGCGGCACCGGATCATCACCAGCTTCGCGGCCGAGGCCGAGGAGATCACCGGCGATCAGATCGTCGAGAGCCTGCTCGACGCGGTGCCGGAGCCGTGATGATCGCAGAGCAGCTCCTCTCAGCGGGCGGTGTGGTGGTCCGGCGCGACCGCTACGGCACGCGCGTACTCGTGCTGCATCACGCTGAGACGGACGAGTGGCGCCTCCCCAAGGGCAAGCTCAAGGAGGGGGAGAGCGCCGCGCAGGCCGCCGAGCGCGAGGTGCGTGAGGAAGCAGGCCTCGACTTGCGCGCGGGCCGTTACCTCGGCGTGACGCACTACTTCTACCTCAACCCGCGCGGCAGCGGCGTCATCAGCAAGTTCGTGTACTTCTTCGAGATGGACCCCGGCGACGGTCACGTGGCGCTCGAGGAGACCTTCGACGACGCGCAGTGGCTCCCCCCAGCCGACGCGGCGGAGCGCCTCGACTGGGACGGCGAGCGCGAGATGGTCCACCGCGCGACGCAGTGGCGGTAGGGCGGACGATGGAGGCCGATCGCGTGGTTGACAGGAGCGTCATACGCCCAATAGCTATCTGCGTGTTCCGGCGGCAGGGGCAGGTGCTGGTGGGGGAGGGCTACGATCCCGTCAAGGGCGAGCGCTACCACCGGCCGGTGGGCGGCTCGCTGCAGTTCGGCGAGACAAGCCGGGAGGCGGTCGTCCGCGAGCTCGATGAGGAGCTCGGCGTCGAACTGAGCGATCTGCGTCTGCTTGGGGTCCTCGAGAACATCTTCACCTGCGAGGGCAAGGCCGCGCACGAGATCGTCTTCGTCTACGAAGCTCGCTTCGCCGACGAGAGCCTCTACGACCGGCCGCTGCTACGGGGCTACGAGGAATGGGCGGGGGCGTATGCGGCGGTCTGGCGCGATCCCGACCAGGAACTGCCCGTGCTCCACCCGGAGGGCCTGCGAGATCTCCTTGAACGGACCGCCGAACGGTGACTGTCCCGCATCAAGGGACGGCGTACACGCGAAGAGGCGCCGGGTATCGTAGGACAGGCTTTCCAGCCCGTCAGGTTCCGGCGCCTCGGTGCGTTAAATGTCGGGCGGGGCTCACTCAGGAACGAACGGAATGAGCGCTATCTCGCGCGCGACCTTTATGGCTGTTGCCATCTGCGACTGGTGCTTGCGGCAGGTGCCGGTCTGACGCGCCTTGCGAATCTGGGTCTCGTCATCGAGATAGCGCTTCAGCAGCGGCACGTTCTTCCAGTCGAGAATGTTCTCTTTCGGCGCCGCGCAGAAGCGGCAAACCTTCTTTTTTCGGCCGCCGCCGCCGCCTCCACCACCACCGCGCCGCCCGCGGAATCCACCTTGCCTTGCCACGGTTTGACCTCCCGATCATGTTCGCATCGTACTTTGCAGGAATTGATACTACCGCACCGGCGCGCCCACGTCAAGCCCGATTCGGCTCGCGGCCGGTCAGCGCAGCTCGCCCAGGCGGTCGAGGCAGATCGCCGCTGCGACCACCGCCGCCGTCTCGGTCCGCAGAATCCGTGGGCCCATCGTCACGAGCGTCACGCCCGCCTCGCGCGCCGCCGCCTCCTCCGCGAGGTCGAAGCCGCTCTCCGGGCCGATGAACAGCGCCAGGCCGCCCGGCGCCTCCGAGGCGAGCTCGCTCGCGCGCTCACCGAGCGATGGCGCGTCGCTCCCCGCCAGCCCCGCCGACGGCATCACGCCCGGCGCGTCTGCGGTCCGGAACTGGGCCAGCGCCTCGCCCCACGCCATCGGCGGCTCCACGCGCGGGATCTGCGTCCGCCCGCACTGCTTCGCCGCCTCTGCCACGATGCGCTGCCAGCGATCGCGTTTGCGCTGCACGTCCGCGCCGTCGATGCGCACCACCGACCGCGCGCAGAGCACGGGCACGAAGCCGCTCACGCCCAGCTCGGTGCACATGCGCAGCGAAGTCTCGTAGCGGGAGGCGCGTGGCAGGCCGTGGTAGAGGGTCAGCGTGACAGCCGGCTCGATCCGAGCCCGTTCCGGCTCACCGAGGTCCGCGCGCAGGCGGCCCTCGGCGACCTCCGCGATCGTGGCCTGGCGCTCGCAGCCGCGCTCGTCCACAACGGTGAAGGTGTCGCCGAGGCCCATCCGCAGCACGTTCAGCAGGTGATGTGCGTCGGAGCCCGTGACGGTGGCGCTGTCCGCGCGGATCTGCGCGTCATCGAGGAAGACGCGCGTCACCTGTCGTCGCTCCCCTGCACGGTGCAGATGAAGCCGATCCACTCTTCGCTGGGGCGTGGGACGATCTGTTGGAAACCCGCCTCGCGCAGCGCGTCGAGCACGAGCCCTTCGCCTTCGATGGGGATGCCGGTGCAGATGTACGTGCCGCCGACCGCGAGCAGCTCTCGAACGTGCGCCGCCTCACACGCCACGATCACCGGGTTGATGTTCGCGACGACCAGGTCCCAGGGGGGCTGCAGCTCGCTCAGGCTGTCCAGCTCGCGCAGCGTCACGACACCCTCGGTCTCGTTGCGCAGCACGTTCTCCGTGGCGACGCGGATCGCCGCCGGGTCGCAGTCGATGCCAAGAGCCTCATGCGCGCCGAGTTTGGCGGCGATGATCGACAGAATGCCGGAGCCGCAGCCGAAGTCGAGCACGTGGTCGCCAGGCCGCATGCGTTCCTGCAGCCCCTGCACGCAGATCCGCGTCGTCGCGTGCTGACCTGTGCCGAAGGCGAGGCCCGGGTCGATCTCGATCACGAGGTCATCAGAGCGCGAGGCGAGTTTTGGGCTCGGCCAGGGCTCCCAGGTGGGCTTGATGACGATGCGGCCGATACGCACGGGCTTGTGGTAGGCGCGGAAGACCGCGAGCCAGTCCTCCTCGGGGACGACCTCGGCTTCTATCTGAGCGGTGCCGCCGAGCAGGCCCTCAGGCACGGTCGCGAGCATGCGCATTCGGCGGGCCGCGTCGGCGGTTGCTTCGGGGGAGAGGTAAGGGCCCATGTACCCCGTGACGCGCGTCTGCTCGCCCTTGTCATCGACGATGACGCCGTTGGGGGAGATGCCGAGGAGGGACGCGGAGATCGCCTCCGCCGCCTCAGGGGGGCAGGCGACCGTCAGGCGCACCCAGATGCGTCCAGTCGGGTCCGGCTTCATGCTACGCCTCCCCGCCCAGCGCCTTTCTGATACGCTCGAAGAGACCGTGGTGCTCCGTGGGCCTGATGCTCTCACCGCGGCGCAGGGCGAGCTCCATGAGCAGCCTGCGCTGATCCTCGTCGAGGCTCGTGGGCGTCACCACGCGCAGATTGATGACCTGGCTACCGCGCCTGCCGCCGTGGAGCGGCGGGAGGCCCTGGCCGTCGAGCCGGATGGTGTCGCCGGTCTGCGCGCCGGGCCGCACCTGCACCTCGGTCTCGCCGGTGAGCGTCGGCACGGTGATGGTGTCGCCGAGGGCTGCCTGAGAGAAGGTCAGGTCGAGGTGCATGAGCAGGTCACGATCGTGGCGAATGAACTGCTTGTGTCGCTGCACGCGCACGAGGATCAGCAGGTCGCCGGGGATGCCGCCACCGGGCGGCACGTCACCATGGCCGGCCATGCGTATGCGCTGACCGTCCTGGATGCCGGGCGGGATCGCGACGAGGACCTTCTGCTGCGAGCGCGTAACGCCGCTCCCACTGCAGCTTGGGCACGGATCGCTGACGATCGTGCCGCGCCCGTTGCACTGCGGGCAGGTGCTGGTGGAGGCAATTACGCCGAGGATCGTCGCGCGTTCGCGTGTGACGAAGCCGCGTCCGCCGCAGATGTTGCAGGTTGATGGCGCGGAGCCGGGGGCGGCGCCGCTGCCTCCGCAGTCCTCGCATTCGGCCTGACGCGCGACCTGCAGCTCGGCCTCGAAGCCGTCGAGGACGCCGCGCAGGTCGATCGTGACCTCGTAGTGCAGGTCGGCTCCGCGACTGGGGGCCTGAGCGGCGAATCCGCCGAAGGGCCCTCCCATGCCGCCGAAGACCTGGCTGAAGAGGTCGAAGACGTCCACCGGCCCGCCGGGGTCGGCCGTCCCGTTCTCGCCGTGCAGGTCGTAGCGCCGGCGCTTCTGCGGGTCGGAGAGCACGCTGTAGGCGTTGCTGATCTCCTTGAAGCGGTCCTCAGCGCCGTCTTCCCTGCAGACGTCCGGATGGTATCGGCGCGCAAGGCGCCGGTAGGCCTGCTTGATCTCCTGTTGGTCGCAGTCTCTGCCCACGCCCAACACCTGGTAGTAGTCCGCTGGCACTACCTGCGTCTCCTCCCGGTGATGAGCTCAGATCTCGAACGCGGGCTCTTCCTCATCGTCGTCGTCCATGTCGTCCTCGTCCGGCTCGGGTTCCTCGTCGTCGTAGTCCTCGCCGATCTCATCATCGGTGGCGATGCCGAAGAGGTCGCCGCCGAGCAGGTCTTCCTCGCTCAGGCGAGGCTCCTTGCGCTTGGCGCCGGGCTGCACCTCGGGCTCGTCACCCGGCTCGCCGAGCTGCTTGACGACGACCTTACCCGCCGCGATCTCCGCGAGGGCGATCGTCAGCGGGTTGTTGGCGCTGGTCTTTATGAGCGGAACAGCGCCTTCCTTGAGCTGGCGAGCGCGCTTGGCCGCGGCCACCACCAGCGCGTATCTGCCGCCTATGCGGTCCGAAAGCTCTTCGATGGAGAAGGTCTCCACTTGGCGAACGCCTCCCCTGCACTGACTGATGTCATCCGGGCCGGCGGCCCGAGGACGTGAAAGCGATGTACACCAACACAGCCCGCTCCGTAGCGAACTCAGGCGAAAGAGCGGGCGAAGTGCGTAACCTGATAGTGCAGGCCAGTATACCGAACACCGGGGCGCGTTGTCAAATCGGTGCCCGGTGCATCCATGCCCGAGGCACAGCTATTGCGGTTCGGCTTGACAATGCGCCCCGTGACCGACTACGTTCTCCACGGGCCGCCGGCACCGCGCCCATCACAGAAGCAACACGCGAGCACTGACGCCATGGCTGTCATCGAAGCGATATATCTGACGAAATCGTTCGGCGGCGCCGATGCCGTGCCCGTGCTCGATGGCATCAACCTCAGCATCGAGGCGGGAGAGGTCTTCGGCTACCTCGGCCCCAACGGCGCCGGCAAGACCACCACTATCCGCGTACTCCTCGGCCTGCTGCGACCCACACGTGGCTCGGTGCGCCTCTTCGGACAGGAGCCCGGGGAGAGCGACGCGCTGCGCGCTCGCATGGGCGTGCTGATGGAGAACAGCGGCCTCGACGACCGTATGAGCGCGCAGCAGAGCCTGCACTTCCACGCGCGCCTGTATGGAGTCGCCGATCCGGCCGCGAAGATCGAGTACCTCCTCGGCTTCGTCGGGCTCGCTGACAAGCGTGACGCGAAGATCGGCACCTTCTCCACCGGCATGAAACGCAAGCTCGGGCTCGCGCGCGCGATCGTACACGACCCGGAGCTGCTCTTCCTCGACGAGCCCTCCGCCGGCCTCGACCCGGAGGCCCAGGTCATGGTGCGCGAGCTGCTCCAGGAGCTCGCGGAGAGCCACAGAATGACCGTCTTCATCAACTCCCACCACCTCGACGAGGTTCAGCGGCTGTGCTCGCGCATCGCGATCCTACACCGCGGACGCATCCGGGCCAACGACAGAGTCGAGGCGCTGCGACGGGGCGGAGCCGCCTCCCGGCTCGAGGTGCGCCTGCGCGAGCGGGCGCAGGCAGCGCGGGCCGCCGAACTGCTTGACCGACCCTCTGAGACGGGCGACGTGCGCATCGACGGTGCGACCGTGGTCCTGACCGGAGATGGCTTCGACGCGCCCGAGGTGGCCGCAAAGCTTGTCCACGCCGGGCTGCAGATCGAGGAAGTCGTGCGGCCGGTGAAGTCGTTGGAGGACGTCTACTTTGAGATCGTCCGCGATGAGGAGGTGCAGGCATGAGGGCACTCGATCACATCTGGATCATCGCCGGGAAGGAGATCCGGGAGATCCTCACTAACAAGGGCCTCGCGTTCTCCGGCCTGTTCTTCGCCACGTGGTTCAGCATCATGGCGGGGCTGGGGATCACAGACGAACAGATCGCCGGACAGGCGCAGCTCAACAACTCCCTGTTCTACATGGGGGCGCTGATCGGCCTGTTCGTGGGGTACATCTACTCCGGGCAGACCTACCTGCGTGAGAAGCAGAGCGGGATCGTGGAGACGCTCCTGTGCGCGCCGGTGTCGCTGCGGAGCATCTGGATCGGCAAAGCGCTCGGCGTTGCGGTCCCCTCCACGGCCCTGGCGCTGCTCGCGGCTACCGCGATCACGCTGATCGCCGGAGCGCGGTCGGAGCAGGCACTGGCGCCGAGCATCACAGTCATTGTGCATCTTGCGATCGTGGTCCCGATCTTCATCGTGGCCGCGGTGGCGCTGATGGGCTTCGCACAGCTCATGCTGGGCATGCGTGAGAACATGATCGTCAACATGCTCACGATCATGCTGCTCTTCGGAGCGCTCGCGGCCACGCGCCTGATCGTGGACGAGGCGGAGTTCGTCACCTGGACGGCAGTCGGCGCGCTCGCGGGCGCATCACTGGGTCTGCTGGCGGTCACCTGGGTCCTCGGCGGGCTCCTCAGCCGCGAGCGCATCGTGCGGACGATCTCGTAGCGCCTCGACGCTCACACCTCTGCTTCACATCGCCGGCGCTGCGTGGTATCATCATTGCGGCGGGCGCTCAAGGAACATCGGGCGGCCGCCCATGAGTTATTGTGGAGGGACCAGCCGGGCAACAACCGCGGAAACGAGTGATGAGCACGTGGCCTCAGAGATCGACGCGCTCGCCGAACGCATTGTGCAGTGCCGCCCCTTCATCGATGAGATCCGAGCGGAGATCGCGCGTGTCATCGTCGGCCAGCAGGGGATGATCCACCGCCTCCTGGTGGCGCTGCTCGCCGACGGACATGTCCTGGTCGAGGGCGTGCCGGGACTGGCGAAGACGCTGATGGTCCGGACACTCGCGCAGACGCTCAACACGGGCTTCCAGCGCCTGCAGTTCACCCCCGACCTGCTGCCGGCGGACATCGTCGGCACGATGGTGTACGACGAGCGCGACCGCACGTTCTACGCCAAGCAGGGCCCGATCTTCTCAAACCTGATCCTCGCGGACGAGATCAACCGCGCTCCCGCGAAGGTGCAGAGCGCGCTGCTTGAGGCGATGCAGGAGCGCCAGGTGACGATCGGCGAGACGACCTTCGACCTGCCCGAGCCTTTCATGGTGATGGCGACACAAAACCCCATCGAGCAGGAGGGCACCTACCCGCTCCCCGAGGCGCAGGTGGACCGCTTCATGCTCAAGCTCAAGGTCCTCTACCCGGGCAAGGACGAGGAGCTGCAGATCCTCCAGCGCTGGACGACCGGTGAGGTCCCCACGGCCCGCCCGGTGGCCTCGGTAGAGGAGCTGACGGCCGCGCGTCAGGTGGTCGTGCAGCTCTACATCGATGAGCGTGTGCAGCGCTACATCGTGGACCTGGTCTGCGCAAGCCGCGATCCGCACGCCTACGGGCTGGAGCGGTTGGAGCCGCTGATCGAGTACGGGGCCTCCCCGCGCGCGACGATCTACCTGACGCTGGCGGCGAAGGCGAACGCCTTCCTCGAGGGCCGTGGCTACGTGACCCCCGATGATGTGCTCGCGATCGGGATGGATGTGCTGCGCCATCGCGTGATGGTCAGCTACGAGGCCGAGGCCGAGGAGGTCGCGTCGGAGGACGTCGTGCGCGCGATCTTCGACAGCGTGGAGGTGCCCTGAGCGTGGCGGATGACGCGCAACATGGCCCGGACGAGGAGGCGGTGGCGCTCATCCGCGGGCTGCTCGGACAGGTGCGGCGGCTGGAGATACGCGCCAGGCACCTCGCCGAGGACATGTTCGCGGGCAGCTATCGGTCCGTCTTCAAGGGCGCAGGAATCGAGTTCGCCGAGGTGCGGCGCTACTCACCCGGCGACCCGATCAGCAACATCGACTGGAACGTGACCGCGCGCAGCGGCTACCCGCACGTGAAGCAGCACGCCGACGAGCGCCAGCTCACCGTGCTGCTGGCGGTGGACGTCTCCGGCTCGGTGGAGTTCGGCAGCCTCGACCGGCGCAAGCAGGACGTGGCGGCGGAGATCGCCGGTCTGATTGCGTTCTCAGCGATCCGCAACAACGACCGCGTCGGCCTGTTGATGTTCTCGGACGCGGTGGAGATGTTCATCCCGCCGGAGAAGGGCCGCAGGCAGGGCCTGCGCGTGATCCGGGAGATGCTCCACCACCGCCCGCAGAGCCGCGGGACCGACATCGCCGAGGCGCTGGAGTTCGTCAGCCGCGTGCTGACGCGCCGCGCGATCGTCTTCCTCATCTCCGACTTCCACGACGAGGCCTACCTGCGCCCGATGTCCGTCGCCGCGCGCCGCCACGACCTCGTGGCCGTGCGCCTGATCGACCCGCGCGAGCGCGACCTGCCCGCCGTCGGACTCCTCGAACTGATCGACGCCGAGGACGGTACGCACCTGCTCGTAGATACATCGTCAGAGACGTACCGTCTAAGGCTGCAGGCAGTGCTGGCCGACCGCCGCGAGGAGCAGCGGCAGGAGATGACGCGCCGAGGCGTGGACCTGATCGACGTGCCCACCGACGGCACGGCCATCGACCCGCTCGCGCGTTTCTTCGAGCAGCGCAGGAGGCGCCTGCGATGAGCCGGCTCCTCACTGTGCTCGCGATCTTTGCGCTTGCGGGAGCCGCCTGCGCCCAGGATGACTACGATGTTACGCTGGTGGTGGAGCCGCAGACGGTGACCATCGGCGAGGTCTTCGTCGCCACCGTGGAGTTCACGTTGCCCGCGGGCTACGAGGCAATCGTGCCCGGTGAGGGCGCGGACCTCGGCGGAGCGGAGGTGCGCTCGGTTGAGCAGTCCGAGACAGCGTTGTCAGACGGCGGCAAGCGCTTCACCGCCACCTACTCTCTCGCACTGTGGGAGGTGGGGGAGAGCAGCCTGACCACCCCCTCCATCGCCTCCCGAGGCCCGGACGGCACGGTTGCGGAGATCGAGCGCGCGGAGGCAACGGTGACGGTCAGCAGTGTCCTACCCGAGGGCGCGGAGGAGATCCGCGACATCCGCGGCCCGCGGGCGATGCCGCTGCGCTGGTACCACTACCTGCTGGCCGCGCTGCCGGTGCTGGCGCTGATGGTGGCGATCGCGCTGCTCGTGCGCTGGCTGCGCTCGCGCCGGCGGGCCGAGGTGCCCAAGAAGGCCATCGCACCGCCTCTACCGCCCGCGGAGGAGGCGCTGCTGGCGTTGGACAGGCTTGAGCGCGAGGACCTCGTAGGCGAGGGCCACATCAAGGAACACTACGTGCGGCTGAGTTGGATTGTGCGCAACTACATCGAGCGGCGCTGGCGCCTGCCGGCCCTCGAGGAGACCACCGGGATGCTGTCGTACACGATGGGCGGGTCGGGTCGCGTCGGCGACGACGCGGTCGATCAGATCACGGCGCTCCTGCGGCGCGCGGACCTCGCGAAGTTCGCGAAGCACCGGCCCGAGGCCCTGGTGGCGCGCGATGACATCGGCCACGCTCGGGAGATCGTACGCGCCACGCGGCGGCGGGAGGAGGTGGCCGAGGACGCGGTGCCTGACGATGTTGCCGCGTCCGCGGCGGGCTGATGGAGTTCGCGGAGCCGTGGTGGCTGCTTCTGCTCGCGCTGATCCCCGTGGTCGGCTGGATGCTGCGTCGCCCTGGCGATCGGGGCAGCGGCGGTATGAGCTACCCGGACGTCTGGACGCTGCGGCGCAACGTGACGGGGCGGCTGGTAGCCGCGCGCGCGCTTCCGTGGCTGACGGTCATCGCGCTCACGCTGCTGGTCGTGGCGATGGCGCGCCCGCGCCGACTGCAGGACACCGTGCAGGTCAGCTCCGAGGGCATCGACATCGTGCTTACGCTGGACATCTCCGGCAGCATGAGGGCCGAGGACTTCCAGCCGGACAACCGCTTCGTAGTAGCGAGGGACGTGCTCCGGCGCTTCGTCGAGGGCACCGAGGGAGATCGGCTGGCGCTGGTGGTCTTCGCGGGGAAGGCCTTCACGCAGTGCCCGCTCACGCTGGACCATGAGATGATGCTGCGCCTGCTGGACGACGTCGAGCTCGGGATGGTCGAGGACGGCACCGCCATCGGGATGGCGATCGCCACCGGAGCGGCGCGGCTGGAGAAGTCCGACGCGGAGAGCCGCGTGATCATCCTGCTCACCGACGGGCGCAACAACGCGGGGGCGATCGATCCTGTGACCGCCGCGAAGGCCGCCGGGGCCATCGGGGTGAAGGTGTACGCGGTCGGCGTCGGAACCGCGGAGGGAGCGCGCGTCCCGATCGACGATCCGCGCTTCGGGCGCGTCTACGCCCGCAACCCGGACGGCAGCTACCAGCGCACGAAGATGGACGAGGAGACGCTGCGGAAGGTGGCGGAGCTGTCCGGCGGACAGTTCTTCCGCGCCGCTGATCCGGGGACACTGCAGAGCATCTACGAGGAGATACGCACGCTGGAGAAGAGCCGCTTTGAGACCACCGAGTACCGGCGCTACCACGAGCTGGCGGGGTCGCTCATCGTGCCCGCGCTGGCCCTCCTGGGGCTGCGGGTGCTGCTGTTATGCACGTGGCTGAGGAAGGTGCCCTGAGCGGTGCAGGACTACCTTCGCTGGGCGGAACCGGACATGCTCAAGCTGCTGTGGCTGGTGCCACTGGTGGCGGCGCTGTTCGTCCACGCCGCGCGCATGAGGCGACGGACACTCGAGCGCATGGCGACACCCGCGGCGATCGACCGCATCGCCGCCGCGCGGATCCGCCGGCGCAGGCGCCTGCGCGCGGCGCTGATGACGGTGGCGCTTGGCCTGCTCGTGCTCGCGTCGGCGCGGCCGCAGTTCGGCACGAAGATGGAGCGCGTCCAGCGCTCCGGCGTGGACGTGATGTTCGCGCTGGACACCAGTCAGAGCATGCTCGCGCGCGACGTGGCGCCGGATCGACTATCCGTCGCTAAGGAGACCGTCAGCGCGCTTGTCACGCGCATGCAGGGCGATCGAGTGGGGATCGTGGCCTTCGCCGGTGACGCCTTCCTCTACTGCCCGCTCACCATCGACTACGGGGCCGCCCAGATGTTCCTGGACGCGATGGACACGCAGGTGGTTGGCGACCCCGGAACCGGGATCGCCAGCGCCATCGACGCGGCACGCAACGGCTTCGGAGCGGCGGAACACAAGTACCATCACCTCGTCATACTGACTGACGGGGAGGACCACGAAGGCGGCGCACTCGACGCCGCGCGCAAGGCCGCCGAGGAGGGGCTGACCGTCCACGTGGTGGGCGTAGGGAAGCCGGAGGGTGAGCCGATCCCGATCATCGGCCCGGATGGAAGAGTCACCGGGCACAAGCGCGGTCCGGATGGCGAACTGATCGTCAGCCGGCTCGAGGAGGGCGCGCTCAAGCAGATCGCGGAGGCCGGCGGCGGCATGTACTCCGAGGCCTCCGGCGGCGGCATCCCGGTCGAGCGCATCCTCGGCGCTCTGCAGAGCGAGGAGGGCCGCGTGGTCGGCACGTGGCAGTTCGAGGGTTACCAGGAGCGCTATCAGATCCCGCTGGCGGCGGCGATCGTTCTGACCGCCCTCGTCGCGATCCTGCCGGATGAGCGAAGGAGACGCTCGTGAGACGCAGATTGCTCGCAGCCGTCGTCGCGGCATTGTTCCCGGCACTGGTCGGCTTCGCCTGGCCAGGGACGGTCGAGTGGCTGTGTACGCGCGGTGTGAAGCAGTTCGAGGCCGGCAAGTTCAGCGAGGCGGGGGAAAGCTTCTCTCGCGCGCTGGAGGTCAGGCCGGGCAGCACCACCCTCGCCTACAACCGTGGCACGGCTCTCTACGGGCAGCAGCGCTTCGACGAGGCAACCGAGGCCTTCACCGCCGTACTTCAGGCGGACGACCAGGAACTCGTGCAGGACGCGGCCTACGACCTCGGCAACACACGCTTCGCCGCGAACGACTTCCCCGCGGCGATCGAGGCCTACAAGCAGGCTCTGCGCCTCGACCCGTCTGACATGGATGCGAAGCACAACCTGGAGCTGGCGCTCCAGAAGCAAGAGGAGAAGCAGGACCAACAGGACCAGCAGGATCAGCAGGACCAGCAGGACCAGCAGGATCAGCAGGATCAGCAGGATCAGCAGGATCAGCAGGACCAGCAGGACCAGCAGGACCAGCAGGCCTCGGAGCCGGAACCCGCGGATGAGGGCGAGCTGTCTGAGGAGCAGGCGCAGCGTCTGCTGCACGCCCTCGCTTCGCAGGACGCGGAGATGCAGCGGCTGATCCGGCGGGCGCCTCAGCGGCGCCAGCCGACGGAGGGGGAGAAGGACTGGTGAGCATGTGCCGGTGGCGCGTGGCGATCATCTGTGCGGCGGTGGCGGCGGCCGTCATGGCGACGCCGGCGGTCGCAGAGGTGGACGTGCACGCATCCCTGAACCGCGAGACGATCGCGATGGGGGAGACCGTCGATCTGACTGTGGCGATCTCCGGTGCGCTGCTGGGGGTTGAGCCGCCGCGCGTTCCGTCGATCGATTACCTCAACGTGGTCGGCACGAGTTCGCGGAACACGGTGCAGCTCACCAACGGGCACGCGGAGACCACCGCCGTCTTCATCTACGAGCTGCGCGCGAGCCGCGAGGGCACCTACACGATCCCGCCGATGGACGTGCACGTCGGCGATGACACGTACACCACGCAGGCCATCGTATTGCGCGTGGTGCCTTCCGGCATCCCCTCAACCACGCCCCCCGGCCTGCAGACGCCGCCGCCGGGGCAGCCGTCACCTGACGCCGAGCCGACTCACTCGGCGGAGCCGACGCGGGAGATCGACGCGGTCACCGAGGTGGACAACCGCAATCCGTGGGTCGGCGAACAGGTCACGCTCACGCTCAAGTTCATGCAGGCGCCCAACGTGCATCTGATGGGCAACGCGGAGTACGAGCCGCCCTCGACCGAGGGGCTGGTCGCCGAGCCGCTGCCTGATGAGGCGCAGAACACGGAGGTCATCAACGGTGTCCCGTACGAGATAGTGACGCGTCAGACGGCGCTGATTGCGCCCGCTCCGGGGCAGTACACGATCGGTCCGGCGACGATCACTTTCCGCCGCGGCTTCATGTCCGATGAGGAGACGATTCAGACCGATCCGATCGCCCTGAACGTCCGCGCTCTTCCCGCCCGTGGGCGGCCGGAGGGCTTCAAGGGCGCGGTCGGCTCGCTGCAACTTGCGATGTCGGTGCCGACGAACGAGGTGCGCGTCGGCGAGGCCGCCTCGCTGCGCCTGCAGGTGACCGGCACCGGTGACCTGCGTCAGCTCGACCCGCCGGACGTGGTCGTGGAGGGTGACGCGCGCGTCTATCAGAGCGGCGAGGAGCGTCAGATCTCGGCCCAGCCGGCTCCCGGCGGCTCGCGCATCGGTGGCACGGTGACCTTCGACTACCTCATCATGCCGGGTTCGGCCGGCACGCTGACGGTCAAGCCGATCGTCGTGCACTACTTCAACCCGGGCGTCGATCGCTACCAGTCGGCGCAGACCACCGCGGCGACGATCACCGTCCTGCCAGGCGAGGCCGGGCAGACGATCCCCGCGTCGAACGGCGACGAGCTTCGCTACATCGACGAGGGCAAGCTGGCGCTCAGGGCGCGTCCGCCCGTCACTGCGGCCGCCTGGTTCTGGGTGCTGCAGGCCCTTCCGCTGCTCGGCATCGGCCTGGTGCTGCGCGAGCGCGCCGAGCGGGTGCACCGCGCGCGCGATCCGCGCTACCGCAGGCGCGTCGAGGCGGCTCGGGAGGCACGTGGAACGCTGCGCGCGATCAGCCCCGCCGATCATCCGGCGGAAGTCTACCGTCGCGCGGACGAAGCGCTCGCGGAGTACATCGCCGCGAGAACGGACGCGTCCGCGGCCGCGATCTCGCCCGAGGGCGCTCACGAACGCCTGCTGGCCGCGGGCGCAGGCGACGAGCTTGCCGCGCGCGCGGAGGGGATGCTGCGCAGCCTCCGTGCGGGGGCGTACGCCCCCGGGGCGGCGGGTGCGCCGGTCCCGGCCACGGCCCTTGACGAGGTCCGCGCGCTCGTTGACGCGATCGAGGAGGCGCTGCGATGAGACGCGTAGCGCCGCTGCTGATCGCGCTGATGATCCTTGCGGTCCTCGCGACCCTCGTGTGCTCGCTTGCATGGGCGGAGGAGCCGCTCGCGCAGGCCGACGCGCTCTACCGCGACGGGAAGTTCGGCGAGGCCGCCACAGCCTACCGCGAGGCCCTGGAGGCCGGCTGGGACGGCGCGCGCGTGCAGTACAACCTCGCGAACGCGCTCTACCGCAGCGATGAACCGGGCGAAGCGATCGCGCACTACCAGGCGGCACTGACTGCCGCGCCGCGCGAGCCGGACATCCGCGCGAACCTCGAGCGCGCGTTGTCCGAGCGCCCCGCCGGGCGGCCCGCGCCGTCGGCTTCGTGGCTGCACGCCGCCGCGGTGAGGGTTGTGCGCACATTCACGCTGTCGGAGTTCGCGGCGGCCGCCGCGCTCGGATGGTGGCTCACGCTCGCCGCGGTCGCCTGGCTGCTGCTCGGCGCGCGCAGATGGCGGGTCGTTCGAGCGCTCACCATCGGCCTCGCGGGGTGCACGCTGCTGCTGTCGGGCTTCGCGGCGGCACGTTGGCGGAGCTACCACGCCATCGACCGTGCGGTGGTCTCCGCGGAGACTGCTCAGCTCCGGACCGGGCCGGGTGAGAGCTTCGAAGTTGCGATGCCGGTACAGGAGGGCTGGATGCTGCGCGTGGTCAAGCGCGACACGGGCTGGGCAGAGGTCATCGGCGAGGGCGGAGCCGCGGGCTGGCTGCCGACCCCGTCGCTCGTGATGGTGCGGCCGGACGTGGGGGAGACGCCGGCGGACGGGTAGGCGACGGATGTCAGACCGGGCGTGAGGGCGGAGATGGAGAGAGCGTCGCCGCGTCATAACCTGCGACCCTACGCCTACGTGCTGGGCGGAGTGATGCTCGGTGGGCTCTCGCCGGTCTTCACCAAGCTGCTGCTGCTGCAGGACGTCGAGGGCTCCACGATCGTCGCCGCGCGCTACTTCCTCACAGTCATCCTCCTGCTTCCCTTCGGTCTGCCGCACAAGCGCCCCACGGAGGACGCCCCGAAGCCCGATCGCCGCGCGTGGGTGACGCTCATCCTCGTCGGCGCATTCGGCTCGGGCCTTGGCGCACTCATGTTTACCGCCGCTGTGGACATGGCCTCCGCCGGTGTCGTCAACGCGATCTCCAAGACCGCCCCGATTTTCGTCGCGCTCTTTGCCTACTTCACGCTGCGCGAGCGCGTCACGCACCTGCGCTTCCTGCTCGTAGCGGTCATGGTCGCCGCCGACGTGCTGATCGTTGCGGGCGAGCTGACCTTCAGCGGCCAACTCGTCTCCACGCGCCTGCTCGGCGACCTGCTTGCCCTCGGCGCGGGCCTCACGCGTGCCATCGCCGAGGTGCTTGGCAAGAGCGCCCTGCGCCAGTTCCGGCCCACGACCGTCGCCCTGTGGCGCTTCGGCGTGGGGCTGCTGGTCGCGGGCGTGGTCTCCGTCGGCACCGGGGGATGGTCGTCGCTTCTCACTATGAGCCTGAGAGGCTGGGGCGTGCTCTTCCTGCTCGCGGGCGTGAGCACCGCGCTCTACATGGCGCTTTACTACCGCGGCCTGGCGCAGATCCCCGCGCACGTCGCGGTCAGCCTCAAGCTCCTCGGCGCCGTCGTCACCGTCATCGTCTCGTGGATCGTGCTTGGCGAGGCGCTCACGCCCTATCACATCGCGGGCATCGCGGTCCTGGTCTCGGGGGCCTACCTGCTGGTCATGCGGACCGCGCACCCCGAGGCCGAGGAGGAGCGTCCACCGACACCCATGCGCCGCCCGTGGGCCCGCCTTCGGCCGCGTCTCGTGGGCCTCGTCGTCACGCTGGTCGTCTGCTCGGTCGGGGTGGTCTGGTACCTCTCGATGCGTCACAGCGTCCAGCTCATCCGTCAGCAGGTGCAGCTCACGGTGGGGGAGATTGCCGCGATCCTCGTTGAGTTCGGCGGCCTCGAGGAACGGCCCTCGTGGCAGGCGTATGAGCAGTATCTCCGGCGCGTGGTCGGCCACCGCGTGGAGGGCGACCTCTACGCGCTCGAGGTCGTGTACGTGGCGGCGCTCGATCCGCGCGGCAACATCGGCGCCTACGCGGTCGCCCCCGAGCTGCAGATCATCGGCGCGGACGGCCGCGAGTTGCAGGTGCGCGACCGCGCCGCGATGCAACGGCTCCTGCAGGAGATGGATGAGCGCGCCGAGAAGCACCGGCTCATCACCGCCACGGCCGAACTGCACGCGGAGGGCCGCGTGATCGGCTCGCTGAAGATGGGCTGCAGGCGTGAGATGGCCGAGGGGATGGTGGGGGAGATCGTCGGCCGCAGCGCCGTGGCCGCCCTTGCGGTGCTGCTGCTGGCGGCGGCGATCGCGACGCTGGCGGTGGGGGGGATGCTCGAGCCGATCGAGCGCCTGACCGCGCAGCTCTGGACGCGGCGCGGTCCCCCCGGCGCCGCCGCCCCTGGCGAGGACCTCGACGAGGTCGAGCAGATCCGCCGGGCGCTGGGCGTGGTCGGCCAGGCGATCGGCCTGGAGCGCAGCGCGATGGCGGGCCTGAGCCTGAGCCTCGCGCGCCGAGCCGCGACCGAGGACGATGCCCTGGTCCAGCCCCCGGCCGACCGCGCGTGGCTGGCGATCGCGCTGGCGGCCGATCCGGACCCGGGCACACTGGCACTCACCGCGGAGGCCATCGCGCGGGAGGCCGCGCGGCAGGACGGCGTGTTCGCGAGCATCAGGTCGCGCTCGGCGCTCGCGGTCTGGGGCGCGGAGATCGACGACGCGCTGCGGGCGGCTCTCGCGGCACTGGGGCTGGCCGACGGTCTGGCAGGCGAGGCGCTCGGCGGCGCCACCATCGTGGTCGGCGCGGGGGAGGACCGCGTATTCTGGGAGGAGGCGGCCGGTGCGGCGCTGAATGCTAGGGCCGACGCGCCGTTGATTGTCATCGGCGCGAGCGCGCTTGGCGACGCGGGCGAACATCTGTTGACCGAGCCGCTGGAGGGCGCCGGGGGCTTCGCGCGGCTGATCGGGATGCGCGAGGCGCCGGAGCTTCGCAGCGTGGCGCGTGGGCCGGAGGACTGAGACGCTCCTGGCAAAGAACGGAGGGTGGGCGTGAGAGTGAGATTCGTACAACCGGCAGGTAAGAGCGCTCCACCGCGGGCTGCGGCCATGGTGGGCGCGCTGGCGGCTGTGGTCGCACTCGTGCTGGTAGCAGGCTGCCCGCCGCCGAACGGCAATGAGATACGCGTCACCGTCAGCACGGCGGGGGAGGCGGCACAGGAGCTGACGCGGGAGGAACTGATAGCGCTGTCGCGTCGGGAGGCGGAGGTGTGGTGGTATACCTCGCTGCCGGAGGAGGAGGCAGAGGCCTTCCTCGCGCGGTTCGAGCAGGCATATCCATTCATCGAGGCGCACCTCGTGCGTGGCAGCACCTTTGAGATCGTGCGCCGGATCGACCAGGAGCTCGCGCGCGGGGAGGTGCGCGCCGACTGCCTCCACGTGCTCGACCCGGCCGTCTTCGACGACCTCAGGCGCCGCGGGGAACTCTACGCGCACGAGACGGAGCACTCTCGGCACTTCCCGCCTGAGTACATCCAGGGCGACCAGTGGGCCGCCATGCGCGCGGTCACCGTGTGTGTCGCCTACGACACCAGTCGCATGTCCGTCGAGGAGGTCCCGACCACCTGGCCGGAACTGCTCGCCCCCAGGTGGGAGGGGCGTATCGGCCTCAAGGACGCGCAGACCGGCGGCTCGGCCTACTCGCAGTACTACCTGCTGCGCGAGGAGTACGGCGTGCACTTCTGGCGTGAGATGGCGGTGCAGCATCCTCAGCTCTTCCGCTCATCGTCTGACACGCTCGCCGCGCTCACCTCGGGGAAGATCGACCTCGCCGGCGGCATACTCGGCTACAGCGTCTACGCCGCCGCGGACGAGGGCAGCCCCGTCGCGGCCGTATGGCCGACAGACGGCGTGCCCATGACGATCGGCCCCATCGCGGTGGTCGGGCGCGCCCCTCATCCGCACGCGGGGATCCTCTTCATGGACTGGTCGCTGTCGGACGAGGGGCAGCGGGCGATCGTCGAGATAAGTGGCGGCTACTCGGTTCGCGACGACGTGGACCCGCCGTCGGGGCGCCCGAGGCTGTCCGAGCTCAACACCATGACCCACGGAAGTGTCTCCTGGACTGAGTACCGGACTCGACAGGAGCGCCTGCAGTCGGAGTACAGCAGGCTGTTCCACCCGGAGTCAGAATGAATCTTCAGGAGAAGGAGGGCAACCAACTTACGAGGAGAATGTCTAACCGCTCAAATGTGGAGTGGGCGAAGCGGCATCCTTGGGGGAGCCGCTCGTGCTAGTACACAGCCGACACGAAACGGAGGCAGTATGATGACAGCAATCCGAACCACCGCTCTGCTGGTAGTGCTTTTGGCCATCGTGGCCCTTCCGGCAGTCGCGCAGACGCCCCGGATGGACGCGACCGGGTACGGCTTCGCCGCCGTGTCGGTCGACGAGACGGCATCGTTCAACAACCCGGCGGGCCTGCCGCTGCTCGACACCTTTGGCACCCGCATCTCCCCGTGGCCGAGCCGCGCGTCGCTGAACTTCCTCGCGGACGGTCCTGAGGACCTGAACCAGTTCTCAGCGTTCTACGCGGGCCGTGCAGCCGACAATGCGAACGGCTGGGGCCTCGGCTACATGGGCACGTCGAACCACGTCGACAACGACTCGGTCTCGTTCGGCTATGGCCAGCAGGTCGGCAACGGCCTCACCGCGGGCGCGTCGGTCTTCTACCAGACCTGGGACACGCCGATGATCACCGAGCAGAACGGCAACGATGACAGCTCGACCTCCTTCGACCTTGGCGCAATGTACCGCCGGGAGGTAGCGATGAACGCCTGGCGCTTCGGCCTCTGGGTCGAGGACGTCGCTGACGAGTATGGCGGCCCGCTCTGCCATGTCGGCGCGGCTGTTGAGCTGCCCGCCGGCGTGCAGGTTGGCGCGACGCTGTTCGACGTCACCGACGAGTTCGACTCGTGGGTTGGCATCGGCGCGGAGTGGGCAGTCCCGACGTTGCCTCTCGTCGTTCGGGTCGGCAGCGCGGATGGCGAGTTCGGCGCGGGCGCGGGCTGGCGCTTCACCAACTTCGAGGTCAACGCGGCCTGGATGGACGTTGACGGCGGCGACGACTGGATCACCGCGGGCGCGACCGGCTGCTTCTAAGCCTCACACGCCTAACGGCATACAGAGCCCCCGGTCATGCGGCCGGGGGCTCTTTCTACGTAGGAGTGGGGGGCACGGGGCGCTCGGATGCTGCAGACCCCGGCGCAGGTCCATTCCTACGGAGCACTTCGCATAATATACATTATGTCATGTAGGGACCTGCGCCTCTCGGCTCTACGGCGGCCGGGCCGTCTCTTGCGCCCTCGGCCCCCATTCCCCGTCACGGACGGCGCCCACTTGCCCGATGGCCCGCGTTGGCCTACACTGGGCGTGCGGGTGGCCCCGGGAACTCTGAGGCGCTGTCGGGCGGTTACCATTGTTGGCGACTGATGCTCACGTCGCGACGGCACGCACTAATCAAGGAGCGCACGGCTTCACGCCCATGAGTGAGTCGAACGCACAACAGGACGCCCTGCAGCCTGGGGCGTGTGCAGGCCCACACCGTGGCGGCGCACCGCGCCGCGGGCCTTCCATGCGCCAGATCACTGATCTGCTGGGCATCCTCACCATCTCGCAGCTCAAGGCTCGCTACCGCCGCTCGTTCCTGGGCTTCCTGTGGTCGCTGATCGTCCCGCTCTTCCAGATCGTCGTGATCGGCTTCGTTTTCCAGGGCCTGCTGCAGCACGACATCCCCAACTACACCATCAAGTTCCTCGTCGCGCTGCTCCCGTGGACGCTGTTCAATGACACCGTGCTGGCCGCATGTCCCACTTTCCTGCGGTTCCGCGACGTTGTGAAGAAGATCTACTTCCCGCGCTGGTCGCTGCCGATCTCCATCGTGAGCAGCTCGCTGGTGCACTTCCTGCTGTCGATGGTCATCCTCTTCGCGGTCTTCATCATCATCCCGGTGGCGTTCGACCCGATCTTCCTCTTCTTGATCCCTCTCGCGCTGATCGAGATCGTGATGCTCGCCGGGCTTGCACTGAGCTTCTCCGTGCTGCACACCTACTATCAGGACGTTGAGTACGCCCTCGGCGCGCTTATGCGCATGTTCTTCTTCATCACGCCGGTGATGTATCCAACCAGCGAGATCCCCGAGAGCTACCAGTACTGGTTCCTCTTCAACCCGATGGCTACAATCTGCGAGGGCTTCCGCGGCGTGCTGCTGCGCCATGAGCTTCCGTGCATCGAACATCTGCTCGTCGCCAGCGCATTCAGCGTCTTGTGCCTGATCGTGGGCATCGTGATCTACCGGCGCATGAGCCCGCAGCTCCCGGAGGTGCTCTGAGCCATGGCTTCGGAGCCCTTGCCGCTGGTGGAGATGCGTGAGGTCTGGAAGTGCTACCGCAGGCACCACGACCGCCCGGCGCGGCTCAAGGACGCCTTCCTCGCGCGATTCCTCGGCCACGTGCACCAGGTCGAGGATGCGTGGGCGGTGCGCGACTTCACGCTGTGCGTTGAGCCCGGCGAGATCGTCGGTCTGATCGGCCCCAACGGTTGCGGCAAGACCACCGTCCTCTCGATCGTTGCGGGTGTGCTCGAGGCCAGCCGCGGGGACGTGCGCGTCCGCGGCCGTGTTTGCCCTATGCTCCAGGCGGGCGCGGGCTTCCACGCCGACCTCACCGGCCTCGAGAACGTCTACCTCTCGGGCGCGATCCTCGGCATGGGCCGGCAGGAGATCGACCGCGGGCTCGATGCCATCGTCGCGTGGGCCGAGGCGGAGCGGTGGATCGACACGCCGGTGCGCACGTACTCCTCCGGCATGCTCATGCGGCTGGGCTTCTCCGTCGCGGCGCACATGAGGCCGGACGTGCTCATCGTGGACGAGATCCTCGCGACCGGCGATGAGGCCTTCCGCGCGAAGGTCCGCCACCGGCTGCGGGATGAGGCGGATCGCGGCAAGATCGTCCTCTTCGTGTCGCACTACATGGAGGAGGTCCTGATGGTGTGCGATCGCGTTGTCAGGATGGAGAGCGGCTCGGTCCTGCGTGCAGGCCCAACCGGCGCGATCGTCGAACAGTACATCGCCGAGGGGCGTACGCAGGAGAGCGACGACGAGGGCTGATCCGATGTCGAGGTGTGCGAGTTGGTGCGCGATCGCGGTTCTGACGGCCTGTGCGCTCGCGGGCGCGCAGGACGACGCCACCGCGCCTGCTGCGCCTCCCACGGCCGACGCAACTACTCCCCTACCTGTGCAGGTGAACGAACTCAAGCCCTGTCCGCCGCCCGAAGGCTCCTCCAACGAGGACGTGGTCGGCCACGTCCTCACCGACCCGATCGGCTCGTGGGAGCGCCTGAGCGCGCCGGTCGTCGGCGACCCGTCGGTTGTGCAAAGCATCTCCGCAAGCGCGGGCGAGCTCTTCGCGACCTACGCCCCCTTCTGCGGCGCCGAGGTAGGCTACCGCAACACCGCGGGTCCCGGCACCGCGACCGTCGCCATGCTCGCCTTCGAGACCACCCTCGACGCACTGGGCTTCTTCGCCGCGCAGCGCACGAAGGACGCGAAGCGCGTGCTGCTGACCTCCGCCGCCTACCGCGACGGCGGCGTCCTGCACATCTACTCGGGCCGGTACTACTTGCGCGTTGAGGCCACCGGCGGCGAGGACCAGGCACTGCCGCCCGATCAGTACCTCGCGGCGCGCCTGGAGGTGCGGCTGCCGCAGCAGACCGAACTGCCGCGCATCGTTCGCATCATGCCGCGCGGATGGGTGAACGCGCTGACGGTCAGTTACGCGCCCACCGATCTGCTCGGCGGCGATCTGCGGCCGATGGCCGCCGGCGCCGGGCGGCTCGTCGGCGAGGCGAACGTGCAGGTGCGCGTCATGGAGGCGGCCGACGGCGTCGAAGCGCTTCGGTGGTACACGCGTCTGCTGCAGGAGGCTCTGCGTCGCGGGGCTGCGTGGGAGGTGGCGCGGCTGGGCGAGGAGGCGTTCTTCGCGAGTAACGGTCGCCCGGCAGTGGGGATGCTGCAGGATCAGTTCGTCGCGCACCTGACAACGAAGGGTACGCGGACAGACGCCGAGGCGATCATGCGGCTGGTAGGCACGGCTATCCGCACCACGAGGCCGCTGCCTGGTGATGCGGAGTAAGGCTGTCACACCCCTGAACCATCTGACATCCCCGCAGAGCCGTAGGTCAGTTTGCGACGGCCTCCTCCTCGGAAGGTCCGCTTATTCTCTCCAAATGTCTGCGAGCTTCCCGCGGGGCGCCGCTGTTCCACGGATGCCCTGCGCTGGCTCGCATATCAAGGTAGCGTATCGTCTCCTCGGGGGTTCCGACCAGCCCGTTGGCGGACTCTGAGCCGTTGCGGAATCTAAGTGCTACCCGGTTGGTGTAGGGCTCCCAGAGCACCCGGAATGTCTGAAACTGATCACCTGGACTTGGAACGTGATCGTACAGTATCTGGTGCGCCATGCCCCCACCTCCAATCCTGTCGGCTGCCGTCCATCCCCGAAGTGCCTCGCCTCTCCCGAAGGTACTCATACCCAGGAGAAGGCCGCGTGTAACATTCGGCGGCGGTGTTCGAGTTTGCCACACGGGAGGTATTCGCGCTCATGATGCGCAATCACCGGGCGTTGTTTGAGGACGCACACATCTACAGGAGGCAGAGACGATGCTGAGCATGAAGAGCGATGGTGAGGGGCGCCGGACCGATGAGGAGATCCGCGCGGAGGTTCTGCGCGTGCACAATGCCGACCTGGTCGAGGGTTTCGGCGAGATCTCCGAGTGGGGCCGCGCGCACAGAGAGCGCCGATCGGTCGCCTCCTTCACCGACGCCCGCTGCGCATACTTCGTCCACCAGGACGGCCGCCATCATCTGCAACTCCACACGGGCCCGGTACCCGAGGGGACCGGCGCCGAATGGGTCATCTTCGTCTTCTCCGTCGGGACCGGCATGGGCTCGATCCTCCCCCAGCCGTCCGGACGGTTCGATGTGAGCCTCACGACCGACGACGTGCGCACCGAATTGATCTCGTTCAACGTCACGAAGGAGAGCCGCGTCTGGCGTTCGAGCGCCCCGGGGCTCGCGGGCGACGTGACGCTCGCGTACGATGTGCGGCGCCACGACTGGGCGCCGGGCCACTGCCCGATGAAGCTCGATGCGCACATCACTGAGGAGGGCGCCGCGAGCTACGGCGTGATGACACTGCGCCTGCCCAAGAGCATGGTCACGGAGGGTGCGCCTGTGCGCATCGACATCGTCCCTTCGAACCGCCAGCCTTCGCAGCGCTGGTTCAAGGTGGACGTGGACATGTTCGCGCGGCCGATCTTCAAATGTGGCATCGACACGGCCATCGACGCCTGTATCGCGGGGCCGACGGCCCCATCGGTCGGGGACTGGAAGATCTACTTCGGCGACATCCACGCGCACAGCGGCGAGGAGCACGAGGCCGGGCGCAGTTGCGGCCTCGGTTCGCTCGATGAGAACTACGCGTACGGCCGCGAAGTGTCGGGCCTCGACTTCATCAGCATCAGCGAACACGACTGGCAGCTCAGGGACCACGACGACTGGGATGGCCGCATGGAGCAGATGGACGCGTGGGATGATCCGGGGCGCTTCGTGGTGATCCCCGCGTATGAGTGGACGTCGGCCAGGTACGGGCACCGGAATGTGTACTATCGCGACACGGGCTGGCCCTACTTCGAGAACACCCCGGGCCCGGGGCACAACTCGATCAGCACCGAGAGCCGCTCGCCCGCCCAACTCTGGCAGGCGCTGCGCGAGTGCGGCGCACGGGCGCTGACGATCGCGCATCACCCCTCGACGGGCTTCTTCCCGGTGGATTGGTCCTACATGGACCCGGAGTTCGACCGCCTCATCGAGGTCTACTCAAGCTGGGGGAACTCGGAGTACTTCGGCGCACCCTTTGCCGGCAACGCCTGCGACCGCCTGCCCGGCCTCGGCGCGCTGGACGCGCTCGTGCAGGGCCACCGGCTGGGCTTCATGGCCTCCAGCGACGGTCACGACGGCAATCCGGGCAACGCGCAGTGGTCGTACCGCCAGTCGCACCTCCAGCACCGCCTCGGCAGCGGCTTGATCGCGGTGCTGAGCGATGAGCTCACGCGTGGTGCGATCTGGGATGCGATGTACGCCCGGCGCTGCTACGCGACCACCGGGACGCGCATCGCGCTCGACTTCCGCGTCAACGGCGCGATCATGGGCAGCGAGATCGAGCCGCCCGCCGACGGCGTAAACGTCATCGAGGCGAGCGTGACCGGGACCGCCCCGCTGGAGCGCCTGGAGCTGGTGCGCAACGGCGAGACCGTGCTGGAGAAGCCCTGCCGCAGCAGAACCGAGACGCTCTCGGTCGAGGACGCGGGCACGGACGGCCCGTGCTTCTACTACGTGCGTGTGATCCAGACCGATGGCGAGATGGCGTGGTCGAGCCCGGTGTGGGTCGGGTGAGCGGCCTCTCCCCTACTCCGCGGCGTCGGCCCGTTCGGCACGCCAGCGCGCCTCCATCTCATCGAGCGTCGGGAAGTACCACTCGGTGAAGAGCGCGTCACGCTCGGCGTTTATGCCGGGGTAGCCCCAGCGCGCGCGACCGTTCAGATCAAACAGCGCCTGGAGCTTCTGCTTCTCGTCCGCGTCCTGCATCTTGTCGCCCTTGAGCGTGGCGATGGAGTTACTGATGTTGAATGTGCCGATCACGAAGCGCAGATACGGGTCATCGAGGCCCTTGATGACCTGTCCCTCACCGCGGAGCTGGAAGTCCGAGTAGGTGTCGATGAACGGGCAGTAGACCGAGGGTGAGTTGATCGGCGGATTGAGCGTCGAGTGCGTGTAGATGCACGCGTCGCCGACCATGTCGCGCACGTGGCGGATGAAGTAGTAGTTCCACGGCCACTCGTTGCCTCGCCCCAGCCCGTCGAAGTAGAAGCCGTCGGTCCCGTAGCGCTCCTTGTGCGTGCGCAGCAGCTCAAGCTGCTTGTCCACGTCCTTGACGGTGTAGGCGCCGGGGTTGAAGTAAGGCAGCACCTGCATCCCCGCCTCGTGCGCGGTCGCGATCACGCGCGCATACTCCGCATCGTCCTTGATGATGTAGGGCCCGCTGCTCAGCGCCCCCTCGTAGATGCTCTGGTGCAGCACCATGATGTTGCAGTGCTCCGCCATCCACCGGATCGCCTCGTCCGTCGGGAAGTGGTTCGAGTGCGCGATGCGGTCGGTGAATGACTGCTCCCACGGGAACGGGCGCGGCGGGAACACGCCCAGCGCCACCAGTTTGCGGGCACCGGCATTGAGCGTGGCCGTCCAGCCCGGCTCCGAGGCGTCATCGGGCACTTGCGTGAGCTCCGACGGCTCCGTGGCGCACTCCATCCGCTGCTCGGGGTAGATGCAGAAGCCGCCCTGCTCGTCGATCGCCAGGAGGTTGTCGCTCATCACGCGGAAGTGCTTCGCGCCAATGCTCGACGTCGCGGTGATCTGCACGTTGCGGTTCGTGCCCAGCGCGATCAGGCCGTCCGGATTGACCGACAGCGCGCACTCGTCGCCCACGAGCACGCAGACGTCCTCGTTCTGTCGCGCGATGCTGAGCTCGCCCAGCGGCGGATCGAACTCGAAGCGTACCAGGTCGCGCTCCTCGGGGATGCGCTGGCGGACGATCAGGTGCGCCCCACCGGCGTCGAACTGCAGGCGCGCGCCCGTGGTGATGACGGTCATCAGATCGTCGGTCTGCGCGAGGTCCTCGACGCGCATGCCCATCGCGCTCGGCCGGCCCTCCCAGATCACCGCGGCGGGTAACTCCAGCGGCGCCGCCTCCGGGCGCTCGACGCGGCGGATTGCCACGTCATCGATCCACGCGGTGTCCACGCCATCCTTGATGATGATGCGCAGCGCCAGCGCGGCGGCGTCGGTGCGGGCGGTGATGAACTCGCCCTCATACTCATGCCACGTACCGCGGCCCTCACCCGGCTGGAGCACGATCGGGTAGCTGCCCAGCGCCCAGTCGCCACGCTTGAGGCCCTCGCCCTCGGCGTTCTTGTATCCGCCACCCGCGCGCAGATGCCCACCGCCCAGGCGCTTGATCTTGAAGGAGATGCGGTAGAGCGTGCGCGGCTCGATCGGCACGTTCGGCCCCGCGATCGCGAAGTAATACTGCGGCTCGGCGCACTCCATCATCAGCACGTGCGAGCCGCTCGGGGCGTCCTCCATCTCGACGACACGGCGCTGATCGTTGAACTTCCAGCCGCCATCTTGCTCGCCCTCGAAGTCACCGTTGACGACGAGGTTCGGCCCGAGTTCCTGCGCGTATGCGACGGCGGACAGGCACACCAGCAGCGCGATCGTGACTCTGAGCATCATGGCGCCTCCTTGACGTGGATGATGCGCTCTTCCGCGCAATGCAGCCTGTCCCCTCCCCCACGGCTGCGCGGCGGAGGCGTCAACTTTCTGTGCGGTAACTATGGGAAATGCCGCCGCCAATGGTATAAGAGGAGCACGCGAGGCGGAGTCCATAGCGATGACGGAGGGACGCCATGAAACGCGGAGCGATGATCGTGCTGGTGACGCTGGTGCTTACGCAGGCCGCGTTCGCGATGACGCTGACGGTGCGCAATGACGGGGACGCGGGGACCGAAAGTCTGCGCTGGGCGATCGAGCGAGCCAACACCAGCCCGGGACCGGACATCATTGCCTTTGCCGAGGGCTACACGATCCGGCCGCAGACGCCCCTGCCGGCGCTCACCGACAGTCAAACAACGATCAACGGCGACATCAACGGCGACGGGCGACCGGACGTGACGCTGGACGGGCGAGACATGGCCGCCGGTGACGGCCTTCAGATCACCG
>JALGSW010000141.1 GCA_029821635.1 Candidatus Zipacnadia bacterium | reverse complement strand
GCACAGGCGCTTCTCCAGTCTGCCTTTCAGGGCCCTGTCATCCATCGTCGCTCTCTCCCAGGATCGCGCGCAGCTTCTCCAGCGCGTAGCGGTAGCGGCTCGATGCGGTGTTCGGCGGGATGCCCAGCAGCGTGCCGATCTCGGCGAAGGTGTGGCCCTGCCAGACCTTCAGCACGACCACCTCGCGCTGCTCGGACGGCAGGTCACCCAGCGCCTCGCGCACGGCCAGCGCCTGCGCCGACTGCGGGTTCGTCGCGGGCTCGGGGACAAGCTCCAGCGCCTGCGCCTCGGGCCTGACGTGCGCGAGCTTGTTGCGGGCGACGGCGAACAGGTAGGCCGCCACGTCCTCGATCTCCGCCGCGCGCTCCCCCCGATCGACCAGCGCGAGGAAGCACTCGCTCAGCAGGTCCTCGGCGTCGCTCCGCGGCAGGCCCTTCGCCAGCAGCCAGCGGAAGAGGGCGGTCGCGTGGCGGTCATACAGATCGCCCAGCGCGGAGATCTCTCCATCCGCGAGCTTCCGCAGCAGCGCGTTGTCATCGGCTCCGCCTCGGCTCACCGCGACCCCTCTCCGCGTCATGGCCATGCGTTCGTTAAGTGTGTTGGCGGGGGCAGTTTCGTCTACGGGGCGGGAGATTCTTTCGTTGGGGGTGCATATCGACGAGTGGCATCCTTAGCCGTTCGTGGGGCAGGCTTCCAGCCTGCCGCTGTTTGCCGTTCGCCCGAGCACGACATGGCAGGCTGGAAAGCCTGCCCCACGAACAGCATGGATGATCGTTCCCGTCATCGATCGCCGAGCGTCAGCTCAATCTCCCCCGCGGCCTCGCCCGCGATGAACCGTATACCCAGCGGCTGATCGCCCGTGACCGGGTCGCGCGGCGCGACGCGGTACTCCGCGCCGGGCACGAGGCCCTCGATCATCCAGTGCCCCTCAGTATCGGTCGGCACGACGGCGTGCCTGATCAGAGCAGGCGGGACGACCGCGCTGCGGGCGAGCGCCCATGAGTGCAGCACCACCTCCGCGCCGGAGACCGGCTCGCCATCTCGATCGCGCACGGTGCCCTCGGCGGACGCCAACGGCCGGAGCACCAGCGCGAACTCCTCCGGCGCGTCGCCCGCGGGATGCCCGCGCGCGGGGCGCGGCCAGTTGCCGGGATTAACCTTCGCGCAGGCGGCGAGCGAGCCACCCTCGGTGAAGGCTGTAACGGGGACCTCCCCGCGCATCCACAGTCCCTCCAGCTGGAAGCGCCCGTCCTCATCGCTCGTGGTCAGCGCGACGCGGTTGATGCCGTGGCTGCTCAGCACCATCGCCCCGATCACCGGCCCGCCGTCGGCGTCCACCAGGCGGCCCGTCAGCGTCCTGCCCGCGGGGTCCAGCACCAGCGGCGGAAGCTCGATAACCTCGCCCGGTTCCGGCGTAACCTCGCCGAGCGGCTCCCACGGGTCCTCCACCAGCATCGGTCCCGCGCCGGGCGCGAAGACCACCGGATAGCCGGGCGGCAGCGGCCCGAGGCGCACGAGGCCCTGTTCATCGCTCACGCCGGTGCACGGCAGATCGTCCTCGCCCGGGAACGGGTATTCCTTGCGGTCGGGGCCGCCGACCTGCACTGTGCAGGCCACGCCCGCAACAGGCCGCCCCTCGATGTCCACGATGCGCGCCTCGGCCCAGGCGGCGCGCTGCAGGCGGACCTCAAGGCGCAGTTGCAGCGCGGAGACGCCGATCATCCGGCAAAGCGTGCCCGCGGGGTCTGTGACGAGGTACTCGCGCTCGCCCTCGTGCGGCGGCGTGATCGTGAGTTGCCCGTGCTCATCGGCGACCATCGGCCTGCGAGCAGGTGGCCCGTAGTAGGGTTCGCGGGGGTCGAACACGAGCGCACCCGCAACGGATTTCCCATCGGGGCCGGTGACCAGGCACGGAACCTGGTTGTTCGGCGCATCCTCCTGCGGCGTCGGGTCGAGGATGAAGTCGAGCTGCCGACCCTCGGCTCCGAGCGTGACGAACCGGTGGCCTGGCTGCGCGCCTTCCGGGCTGTAGCCATCGACATTGCCCATGTACGCAATCGCGACCTGCCCCTCGGGCAGGCGCAGTTCATAGCGCCCCTGCTCGTCAGCGGTCGCCTCCCAGTGCCGATGGGGCTCGGGGGCATCCATGTGCCCGCCGCCGATCACGGCGCCGACCGCCGGTTCGCCGGTGTCGCCGAATGTGACGGTGCCGGTGACCAGCGGGGCGTCGGAGAGGTCGCGCAGCTCCACATCCGCCACCGCGGTCTCGCCCGGGGCGACGTTCACGAGCACCCGCCGTGGCGAGTAGGCCTCCTCGGTTGCGGGAGCCGCCAGGTACCACGAGCCGCTCCCGAGGTCTCCGATGCGGTAGCGGCCTTCGGCATCAGTCGTGGCACTGCCGGATTGCGGCCCGTGGTGAGTCGGTTCCGCCCTGACCTCGACGCCCGCCGCCGGCTCCCCATCGACCAGCGCCCGGCCCTCGATCACTGCTTCCGGCCACATGCGTATAGCCGCGCGCTCGGCTATCGGCAGAAGGTCAGCCGTGGAGGCACTCCTCCACTCCGCCCAGCCCGGCGCGCCGACCCGCAGGAGTACGCCGCTGTCGGGCGGCAGGCCCTGCAGCTCGAAGCGCCCCTCCGCATCCGTGGTCGCGCGCGGCGCGTGCTCCCACGCGTAGACGCCGGAGAAGTTGTCGTAGCGGCGGCCATTCACGCGGAAATTCCTGACGGACACCTCGGCGCCCGCGATGGGGCGGCCCTCGCCGACGACGGTGCCCGTCAGCGTGGCGGGATCGTCGGGAAGCGCGATCGTTACGTCGCGCCCGGGCACTGCCACCGCCTGTCCAAGCGCGTAGCCGTCCGCGGCCGCAACGATGGTGATCGCCCGATCGGTGTCCTCCTGCTGCAGCTCGAAGCGTCCGTCCGCATCCGTGATCGCGATGATCCAGAGGTGCCCGCCATCAACGTAGATGCACATGCCGACGTACGCCCCGGCAATGGGCTCTCCCCCGGGGTCTCTGACGACCGTGCCGACGTAGGCGCCGGCGTGTGCGAAGCTGGCGAATACGAAGATCAGTGCGAGGATGGTATGAGACGCACTCGAACGCATGACAGATCCCCTCCTGCGCGTCGTCTGTCGTTCGCTGGCAACTGGCAACTGGCGGCTATCCGTCCACCCAGATCGGGCTGGACCACGCGTACTGGCCGTTGAGCTGGCTCACGCGCAGGTAATACCACGCGCGGCCGGACGGCACCTCCTCGTCGCGCAGGCTCAGCGACGCCGTGTAGCCCGCCTCTGGGATCGCCGTGTGCAGCTTCACCTTGTAGGCGTTGTGGAAGAGCGCATCGCCCTCCTCCAGGTCGCCCGGGGCGAACTCGCAGGCGAACTGCTCGCGGATCGCCGCCCGGGCCTCCTCGCGCAGCGCAATCAGCCGCCCGTGGTCCATCAACTCGCCCAGAGTGTAGGCCGCATCGATGCCCTCGCCCTCCAGCCGCACCGTCGAGGTCACGTCGCCCTCAAGCTCCACGATGAGCGACTGCGTGCTGCGCGGCGCGGTGGACAGCGTGTACTCGACCGCGCCATCGGTCACCGCGTCGATTCGCTGCTCACCGCCGGTGAAGCAGCCCTCCACGCCGCGCACGGTGATGCCCTCGCCGGACAGGCGCATCTGCCACTCGCGCCGCCCGACCTCGAAGTTCGCGCCCGGATTCGGCCCCCAGCCCTGCTCGATCTGCAGCTTCACTCGCAGCGTGCCCGTCGCGGGCGGCTGCCACGTCCCGTTGTGGCAGTGCGTGGCGATCACGCGGTTGTTGCGCAATAGCTCGATCCGGTCGATCGCCTGGCTGCCGATCACGCGCGCCTCGATCTGCGCCACGTCGCCCGCGGTCACGCCGCCCATGAACGCGTCGTTGAGGCGGAAGTCGAGCCGAATGCGGTCGCCGGTGACGCCGTAGACGCGGCGCGCGCGGAAGGCCTCCCAGATCGCCTCACGCGTCAGCTCCTCGGCATAGCAGGCGATCAGGCCGGTCCCGTGCTTGCCGGGGTAGCCGTTGTTGTTGTCGCCGGAGGCGCCGATTCCGAGCCGGTAGCCGCGCGCGAGGCCGTCCTGGATGCTGCCTCCCGGCGTGCGCGGCCCCATCGACATGTTCACCGGCATGCCGATGGGCGTGTTGCAGCCCTCAGAGGAGCCGTGGCCCGAGAGGATCTCGGCGAAGGGCGAGACCTGCTCGTCCCAGCAGTCCCAGTCCTTACCGCGGTCGCATGGCGCGTAGGCGGTGTGGTGCGGGATCGCGAGCCCGCCGACCTTGCGCAGATGATCGTAGAGGTCGGGCAGCTCCAGCGCGAGGTCGAGCGGGGCGTCGTCGAACGGGTAGAAGACGTTGTGATCGCCCCAGCGGGTGCGGTCGCCGTTCCACTCATAGCCGGGGAAGGTCACGAGGCGCCCCGGTTCATGGTGCTTCTTCACGAGATCACAGACGAGCCGCCAGTGCTCGGCGCAGTGCTCGCGCGGGCCGACGGTCTCGAGCTTCATCCGCGTCTCAGTGTGATAGAACAGCGCGGGGTAGTAGACCGGGGAGTAGAAGTCTAGGTGTCTCTTCGCGTGCTCGAAGCTCTCTCCGAGGAAGCTCGGCCAGTCGCGGGTGGTCCATTGCGGCTTGAACTGGCAGTGCAGGTCGCCCCAGTACAGCTTCATGCCGTCGCCCAAGTCGTCGCTCATCGGTTCTCTCCTTGTGTCACTCCGCCAGGATCGCGGGCTTGAGCGTCCACGCCTGCAGTCGCGCCTGCTGGAGCAGGTTGCTGCCGTCGAAGCCGCCACCCTCGGCCATCGAGCCGCGCCACGAGCCCTCCGCGGCGGCGGTATCCACGTGCTCCTCAACGCGCATCTGCGCCGGGCCGGTCTCCACGCCATCCGGCAGCTCACCGGACTCGATCAGGCTCACGACCATCTGCGCCGCGCAGCAGAACCAGTCGGGGGTCTGCGTCTCGCCCTCCTCCGTCAGCACATCATCAGGCATGCGGCCGTGCCAGCGGATGAAGTCCTCGACATCGAGCACGGACTCCGCAAAATCCTCGCGATCAAGCGACAGCCATCCCTCAAGTAAGAGCCCCGTGTCGTCTGCGGGCCCGTCGAGGTGCTCGCAGACGGCCCCGGGCGCCGTGCGCCCCTCGCGAACCGACTGGCCCAGGAAGCGCGTGAACATGCCGAACAACTCCGCCGCCGAGAGCGCCATGCCGTCGAAGCGCTGGAAGTAGACTTCCGTGCCGACGTTGACCGCCAGTTCGTGCAGCTCCTCAGCCGAGAACACCCGACCTGCAGCCCGGTCGGGGTAGATGCGCGGCAGGTCCTCGGCGGTGATGAACTCCGCGTCCGGGTGCTCGCCGATGTACTTCACAAGCCCTTCGAACTGCTCGTAGCCGCGTTCGCGCTGCTCGCGCGGCTTGAGGTCGGTGCACCACCAGCGCTCGGCCGCAAACTGCACCGGGTGGTTCGCGATGGAGATCGTGCCGCCGTCCGGGAGCCGGTCGTAGATCGCGTCGAATCTCTGCATGTAGTCCTCAAGCGCGCCGTCTGTGCCCAGCTCAAAGCCAAGGCCGAAGTAGTTGTTCGGCTCGCGGTCGCCGCCGATGCCGTAGAGGTGCGACATATTCGGGATGCCGCCGTAGTAGAAGGGCTGCGAGTCGAGGCCCACGTAGCCGAAGCCCGAGACGTAGCTCGGGATGCCCCAGCGGCGGAGGACCGGGAAGACCTGCGGCGACCAGTTGCCGCCCGGCTGGCCGTAGGTGCAGGGCACGCGGCCGAAGGTCTCGATGAGGTCATCGACGCCCCGGCGCTCGCGTCGCGCGAACTCCTCCTGGCCGTCGAGCCAGTCGCAGGGGGCCATGTACTCGGCAGGCTGCGGGTGCTGGCCGTGCATGTCCGAGTGGTAGCCGACCGCGTGCTTCCCGAGCTCCTCGATGACGCGGTAGCGCACGCGCTCGCGCATCACGCGCAGCTTCTGTCCGACGATCTTCATCGTCCCGCGGGCGCCGTTCTCGGTGAGTATCTCCGCGATTCGCAGGGCGCAGTCATCGCTCTGCGGCACGGTGCAGTCCTCGACATCGAACCACATCAGCACATGGCGCTTCGGCATCGCGTTCGGCTCCTCTCAGTTCTCGATGGGCTCCAGCTTCAGCTCAATCGGCTCGTGCTCCCCCGGCTCAACCACGCCGACAGCGCACTTGGCTCGCGCCTCCGCAATCGGGTCCCACGCTTCCAGCCAGTAGGCGAGCCCGGGAACAACGCCCTCGATCCGCCAGCGCCCCACGACGTCAGTCCTGCACGCTCCGTCGCTCCCGAGCTTTCCCCGAAGAATCACATTGGATTGCCACCAGCTCGACTTCGCCCGCACTGAAACGTCCGTGCAGGGCTTACCGTCAGCGCTGAGCAGCGTTCCCTCCAGAGCCGTCGGCTCCGCCAGCACCAGGACCCGTTCACCCTCGGTGGTCTCGCCAAGCCACTGCGCGCAGCAGGATCTACCGTCCTCCGTGGCCGCGAGCAGCGTCCATCCTCCGCTACCGAAGCGGGGCGCCGCCTGAATAGTGAAGCCTCCGTCAGCGCGTGTCTTCACCACATTGCCCCCGGTGCCTGAGGGGCACACCATGACAATAGCATCCGCTACGGGCCGCTCCAGCGAATCAAGCACGCGGCCCCGCAGCAACGGTGCATCACCTGGCACAGCGACCATCGTCGGCAGCGCTCGCGTCTCCCCCGGCTCGAGCGAAACCGGGCCGGGGTCCCACCGGTGCCAACGCCCCGTGGGGCGAGACGCAATGAATGTCAGCGGCGTGTTCGCCGGGAGCGGGCCGGCCACGATCGCCTCATCCTCCACGCGCGACTTGGCCTTCCACGGCAACTCGCCGCCCCCAGGCGTGACCACGCGCGGGTGCAGGCTCACGCTGCCGACGTAGGGCCTGCCATCGTCCCACTCGACGGTGAACCGCGCATAGGCGGGCTTCGCGAGCCGCAGCTCCACGCCACGAGCGCCCCTCCCGTGGACGATGGCGGCGCCGATGAGACTGCCATCCGCCGACTCCGCCCGCATCAGAAAGTAGTCATTGCGGCGGACGGGGTTCGGTTTCAGTTCGAAGCGCCCGTCGGCATCCGCGGTCGTCGTGTCGCGCGGGTCCACTCCTCTTGCCAATGGACCGTTCTGCAAGTCCATCGACACGGTCGCGTATGCCGCCGGTGAACCATCGGGCATCCGCGCCACGCCGCTGACGGTGACGTCGCCGATCATCCACGGCTCGACCACGAAGTCCACGCCCTCGACGACCTCGCCCGCCGCGAGGCTCACCACCTGCGAGGGCAGTTCCGACTCGTCCGGCGGCCGGCGAAGGAGGTTGCTGTCCCTACGCACGCCACGCACGCCGACTTCGTAGTCGCCCGGCGGGTATCGGAGGAGGTACCGGCCACTGGCGTCGGTGCCCTCGCCCCGACCCGCTTGCAGGCCGGCCCAGACGTACGCGCCCTGAACGGGCTCGCTCGTGTCAGCGCGAGTGACCGTGCCGGTGACGACCCCAAGACGCACAAGCTCGAGGTCCGCGTCCCTCACCTGCTGGCCGGCCGTCAGGCGCATGAGTGTGGGGCCCGACGCAACCGCCATCATCCACGGCGGTGTGATGGAGATGCGGGTCTCGCCGGGTGGGAGGCGATTGAGGCCGTAGGTTCCGCGGTCAGTCGTGGTCGTACGCCAGTCCGGGTGATTGTCCACCGACACTTCGACGCCCGAGACGGGCACACCGCGCCACATCACCCGCCCGCGCACGGTCGCCTCGGGCACGATCGTCAGATCGATTGGCTCTTCCGGAACTCCCCCCGGCACAGGCTTCACAACGGTGGCGAACCGATATTTGCGCGCCTCGATGATGAGGCTGGAGAGCGGGGGCAGACCGCAGATCTCGAAGCCGCCATCGCCGCCGGAGGTCGTGCGCAGGGCCTCGATGGGATGGTCTTCAGGGATGCGGATGGAGGACCGCTCACCGGCGAGCTTCAGCGAGGTGACGGCGACGTATGCTTCGTAGAGTGGCGATCCGTCCGCGCGGACGACGCACCCGCGCAGCACATGACCGCCGGACTTCAGAGACACGTTGACCTCGTACCGTCTCTGGGGCACGTTCACAATGGCCGTCTCGCGCCCGGCCAGCGACACGATCAGCCGCGACGGTCGCTCGTCAACAGTCAGCACGTAGTGACCGCGGGCATCGGTCGTGGTCCCGGCCAGGTAACCGTCGGATGAGGCCCAGCGCAGGGCATCCACCATCGCGCCCGCGACCGGCCCGTCAGCGTCGGTCACGGTGCCCTCCAGCCTGAACGCCCACGCTGCGGTTGACGCGACCAGGACGAGCGCCAGAGCTGCCGCAAGACCGGTTCTTCGCATCAACGATCCCCCCTCGCAGAAGCTGTTCTCTCGGGAGCATAGACACGAACGCCGCCCGCCCTGTTCCGTGCACGCGCAAATTCATCTTCCCCATCCGGCGCACCTGCCTTCGCTCCGGGCAGGTGATCGGCCCCTTCACTGCGAACCGTGAGAGTGATCGCGCACGAGGGCACCGAGAGGGAGCACCTGTCATGCACGTAGGTGACCGCAGAGCACACATCACAGCATGCGCGCTCGCAGCCATCATCCTGACCGCACTGCTCTGCGGGCCGGCTCTGTTCGCTCAGGAAGGCCCTGCGCCTGAGCCAACGCCGACACCCCCGCCCGCGGCTCCCGCGGCGTCATCCGCTCCTCCAGCCGAGCCGGCGCCTGCATCCGACGCGTCAACGCCCACCGCCACGCCGTCTCTCCCTGGAACTGCGACGCAACCACCCTCCGCTCAGCCTGCGGGTGCCGAAGCCGGCGCAACCGCGGACGGCGCGCCCGACGGCGGCCAGTCACCCGAGCCGGATGCTACCTCAGGCAGCGGAGCGACGACCGCGGCGGATGGCCCGACAGAGACAGACGGCTCAGCCGCCGCGGCCGAAGCCACCGACCCGCCACTCCTCGAGCCCGCGCTGACGATCACGAACGCAGATGCAGCGCTTGACGGGCCAACCCTCGACGGGGGCGACAGTTCGTCCGACAGCGTTGCTTCGGGCGGCACGGCGGCGTCGAGCGGCAGCGGGGACTCAACCGAGGCGAGCGAGAGACAGTCGGCGGCGCGCGCCGCCGCGAGGCGCCGGGAAGTGCGGCAGCGCCGCGAACAGGCGATCTCACAGTCGATCGAGCGCCTCGGCACGGTCGAAGCCGCCGGCATGTCCGCGGCACAGAAGGCCGCGCTCGTCGGGCAGGTCGCCCAGGGCGCGCGCGTAGACCTCGGCGCGCTACGCGAGGAGACTGCCGGCGCGCGGCTGGCGCTCGAACACCTCCAGCGCACCGCGCGGGAGATCAAGCGTGATCGGCGCACGGTGCCCGGGCAGGTGCGCGCGGGGCAGATCCCCTCACTCGGCGCGCAGAACCGCTGGGACGACCTGAAGGAGCGGAACGCCGAGCTGGAGGATGCGATCGATACGGCGTTCGGCGAGCGCCTGCGGCTGCTGACGAACATCCCGCTGGCCGAGCAGGACTTGAGCAAGGTGGGCTCGTTGCGCGAGTCGATGGCGAGCGATCTCGACCAGTCACTGCGGGAAGTTCTCAGCGACGCCGATGACTACCTCACGCAACGCCTAAAAGCGATGCAGGCCCTGCTTGAGCTGTACAACGAGCAGGCCTCCGTCGCCACCGAGGCCTACGACGAGAGCTCGCGCTACGCCGAGGACCTGAGCGCGGCCATCGTCGCGGCGCGACAGCGGGGTCTGCTGGCACGGTCACAGGACCGGCTGTCTACAGCGACCTTCACCACCCTTGCGTCGGGCGCCACCTCCCTGCTTGGCGACGGGGAACTGATCGCCCATCAGTACGCCGAGAGCGGCCGCCCGCCGCGGACGATGCCCGACTTCGTACTCAGGCTGGTCGGCTCCCTGCTCTTGCTGGCCGCGCTTGTGCTGCTGTGGGGCAGGCTGCCGGAGTGGCTTCGCAGGGCGTTCATGAGCGCGAGCCCGGCGGCGGCGGGCGAGGCCCACGACACCGATCCCGGCGTGCTGCGCGACTGCAGGGAGGCGGAGCTCGCGACGCCGGTGGCTCGTGCGGTGCTGCTTGCGGCCGTGGCGTGGGCGGGGCTGCACGTCTGGGGACTGCCGCCGGACTGGGTCGTCGCGGCGCTCTCACTGCTCGGCACCTGGGCGGCGTATTTCGCACTTCTCGCGGTCATGCGCGAGTTGCTGGCGCCACGCCACGAGCAGTTGCGGGTCATTCCCATCGACAACGACGCCGCCCGGGCGCTCTACAGGCTCTTCCGCGGCCTGGCGCTGTGGTCGGCGATCATGCTGCCGATCATCTGGGCTCTGGGGAGTTTGGACTATCGGGCCGAGGACGTGCTTGTACTGCTGTCGGTGGTCCACGTCTGCGGCCTGGCGGCCATCGCCGGCTGGTTGATCTACGCCCAGGGCGGCCCGGGCGAGTTCGTGGACGCGGCCGAGGGGAGCACATCTCGGCCGGTCCGGCGGATCGTCACCGCCGCCGTGCCCATCCTGCTGGGGGCCTCCGCCTCGGTGGCGGTGCTCAAGGCGTTCGGCTACGTCAACCTGGGCGGCCACCTCGCGCGCATCCTCTACGTGGACATCCCGCTGGCAATCGTCGCGCTGGTTGCCGACTGGCAGCTTCGTCGCCACGTCGCCGCAGGCAGCGGATGGAGACGGTGGTCGCGCGTGGCCCTCTGGAGCGCGGTCGGCATCGCACAGATTTGGGTCCTGCAGTTGCGCTGGCATCACTGGCAGGAGCTCCTGGATCTGCTCAAGCGCCCGCTCTTCACGGTGGCCCAGTCGGAGATCTCCGCATTCTCATTCGCCCGCGCCGCCGTGGTTGCAGTGCTGGCTTGGCTCATCGCGCGGCTGCTGCGCCGCTGGCTCTCGAGCTCCGAACGCCTGCGCAACCGCCTCAGCGAGGGCGTGCAATACGCCCTCTCGAGCCTCGTCTTCTACGTGATTCTCATCGGCGGCATCCTCTGGGCGATGCTTGCCGGCGGCTTCCCTCTCAACGCGCTGACCGTCCTCGCGGGGATGGCCGGGATCGGTCTGGGCTTCGGGCTCCAGGACGTGGTGCGCAACTTCGTGGCGGGCCTGATCCTGCTGATCGAGCGACCGCTTGCGGTGGGTGATTACATCGAGGTCGCAGGCACGTGGGGGCGCGTGATGTCGATCAGCCTGCGCAGCACCGTCGTGCGCACGCAGGACAACGCGCACATCCTCGTGCCGAACGGTGACATCATCAGCAATCAGCTCACGAATCTGAGCCACCGCGACCGGACCTTGCGATTGGTCATACCCGTGGGCGTCGCCTATGACAGCGACATCGATCGGGTACGTGAGGTGCTCACGCAGGTGGCGAAGGAGCAGCCGAACGTGCGCGACTTCCCTGAGCCGGACGCGCGGCTGGCGGAGTTCGGGGACAGCGCGATCGTGCTGGAGTTGCTGGCATGGATCTCCGACCCGTCGGTGCAGACCTCAACGACAGTCGGCCTGAACCTCGCGATCTGGCGCGCGCTCAAGCTCGAGGGGATCGAGATCCCGTTCCCGCAGCAGGACCTGCACCTGCGCTCAGCGTCCGTGCCGCTGCAGATCGAGCGCGACGAGCCGCAGGACCGGTAGCGGGGCGCTCACTCGTTCATGTGCGCCAGGAAGTGATTGACGTACGCCGCGAGGTGCTCGTGCGTCGGAGTGACGGCGATGCGCCAGTTGTCGAGGAAGAACGTCGGCGTGCCGTCCACGCCCGTCCGCGAGCCCTCAAGCCGCATCTTGCGAATGTGCTCGTCAAGCTCATCGCTGTGCCGGTCGGCCTCCCAACGCGCCATGTCGAGCCCGATCTCCCCGGCCCAGCGCACGAGATCGTCACCGTCGAACTCGCCCGCGGCGCCGAAGATCAGCTCGTGCATCGGCCAGAACAGCCCCTGCTTCCCGGCCGCCTCCGCCGCAAGCGCGGCTGGGAGCGCCATCGGGTGGTAGGTCAC
>JALGSW010000140.1 GCA_029821635.1 Candidatus Zipacnadia bacterium | reverse complement strand
GAAGTAGTCCGATGCCCGACGGCCGCGTAAACCGATCGCGAACAAGGCTTCGGCACGAGCCCAAACTACCCGAACCGGCTATCCGAAAGGGCGCTTTCCGGCCGGGCTTCTAGGTTAGCCATCAGACGGCTCACCGAACTCGGTATCGAGGGGACTGAGCTTGAGGAAATCGTCGAGCAGCGTCTGGAATTCGCACGGGGGGTGCAGCGAGAGAGAGACAAGGGTGTCGGTACAGCGGATCTCGCATGGTGGGAGCAGCGCTATCCTGGCGCAGACACGAATCTGCTGAACATGTCTGAGGCGTGCGCCCGTAGCTTGAGCGCGACCAAGGAGCTGATTGCTGAGGCCCTCGATGTTGGTGTGAAGCTATCGCGGGTGCCTGCGGGAATTGCATGGAGAAGGCAACCGTATGAGTTCGAGGAGTTCGCCCCAATGACGCAGATTGACCAGCGCAGTTGCCATGAAGCGTTGCCTCTCGACCTACTTGAAGATCACATCGAGAAGGCGCTTCGCCTGATACTGGGCGATCCGTGGGACCACTCACACTGGGGTGGTGAACTGAACGATCTGATGACGTGCTATGTCCACCACAAGGGGCAGCAACTACGAGCCGCGTTTCTACTCAAGGGCAGGGGGGCCAAAGGGCGTATGTACGCGGGCGTAGAGAAGCGTGGAGACCAGATCAACCGACTGACAGAAGCAGACGCCGACGCCTATTTCATTGTGCACGTCGCTGACGTCGACAGCCGGACCTTCGACGACCTACGCGATCACTCTGAGAGCGCGGCGCGACGTCAGGGCGAGGATGTATACTACTGCGTGATCGATGGCTGCGAACTCGCCCGGATTCTGAAGGCTCATGATCTGCCTCTCACAAGTGAACCGACGAATGGCAGTTGAACCTCTGGAGGCGCATCATGCCCGACCGCCAACCGAATCTTCTCTTCGTCTTCGCCGATCAGATGCGCCAACGGGCGTGCGGGTTCATGGGCAATGCGCAGGTGCGCACGCCCAGCATGGACCGCATGGCGCAGGAGGGCGTGGTGTTCGAGAACGCCGTCTCCACCTGCCCAGTCTGCACGCCCTACCGCGCGTCGCTGCTCACCGGGCGCTACCCGCTCGCCTGCCGCACCGCCATGAATGACGTGCGCCTGCCCGTCGATGAGCAGTGCATCGCCGAAGTGCTGGGCGACGCCGGCTACGCGACCGGCTACATCGGCAAGTGGCACCTCGACGGGCCCTACCGCGGCGGCTTCACCCCGCCCGGCCCGCGCCGCCAGGGCTTTCAATACTGGGCGGCCAATGAATGTACGCATTCGTACATGAACACGCACTACTACCGCGACGACCCCGAGCCGATCTTCATCGACGGCTACTCGTCCGACGGCTTCACCGACATCGCGGTGGACTTCATCCGTGAGCGCGCGGAGGACCCGTTCGCCCTGTTCGTCTCGTGGGCGCCGCCGCACAACCCCTACCACGAGATGCCCGATGAGTACGATGTGTACGATCCGGCGCAGATCGAGCTGTCGCCGAACACGCAGGAGTTCGCGCGGGAGGACATTGCGGGCTACTACGGGCACATCACGGCGCTCGACCGCAACCTCGGGCGGCTGCTGCTGGAGCTGGAGGAGCAGGGGATCGCGGAGGACACGATCGTGGTCTTCACGAGCGATCACGGGGACATGCTCGGCGCGCACGGTTTGCAGCGCAAGCAGAAGCCGTGGGACGAGTCGATCATGGTCCCGTGGGCGATGCAGTGGCCGGGCGAGCTGCCCGCGGGCCTGCGCACCGACACGCTGCTGAACGTGCCCGACGTCATGCCGACGCTGCTCAGCCTGATGGGCGTGGATGTGCCGGAGACCGTGCAGGGCTACGATCTGTCGCTCGCCGCGCGCAACGAGGGCGGGCTTGAGCCGACCTCGGCCTACATCGCGAACCCGATGCCCTTCCCGGGCGATCAGCACGACGCCGGTGCGTGGCGCGGAGTGCGAACGAAGTCGCATACCTACGTCGAGGACGAGAACGGCCCGTGGCTGCTGTATGACAACGCGGCCGATGCGTATCAGCGGACGAATCTGATCGACAGCCCGGATGAGGCCGACAGGCGCGCGGAGTTGCACGCGGAGTTGGCGGCGTGGATGGAGGAGATCGGTGACGATGGTGCGTCGAAGGAGGAGCTGGTGGCGCGCTTTGGCTATGAGCTGGACGAGCGCGGGGTGGTGCCGTACTACAACGAGATTGGGCTGCACGATCCGGAGAACGAGGATTGATACACGGGGCGGGGGAGGGTATACTGTTGGAGAGAGGAGTGTGGTGAGTGATGGCCGACACGGCAGCCAGGAGCGCAGATGGCGCCGAGAATGACGAGACGAAGCGGTTGTCTCCGGAGAATCGGCGTCTACGTGACTGGATCAGGGAGTACAACGCGGAGCCTTTGAGTGACGAGGACCGAGATTACTGGCGCAAATTCCGCGAGTTCGTCGAGGCACACCCGTTCACGTTCAGAGGGGAAGAGGCGAGTTGAGGCCCCGTTGCGTGCTTGACACCAACGCGTTCATCGACCTTCTCGCCCAGCGCGAGGACGTGACGGCGGCACTGGACGGCGCGATCGACGCCAACGCTGCGCTGTTGATGTGCCCCTTCGTCTATTACGAAATGGAGCGCGGCTTCCGCCGGATCTATCAGCCCGCGAAAGAGCAGCGATTCCTGTTCCTCTCACAGGCGATGGCGTGGGAGGATGCAAAACTCCCCGACTGGAACGTCGCGGCGCAGCTTTGGGCACGGAGCGGCCGCTCCGGGCGCACGAAGTCAGATGCCGACCTGTTGATCGCTGCATTCGCCCTCAACCGTGGCGCGGCGGTTGTGACCGCCGATCTCCGCGGCTTCGAGGACCTGCCAGTAGCGATCGAGAACTGGCGCTCCGAAGAGTAGCCTCCCCCACCGCCCCTCAGTACTTCTCCAGCAGGCCCTCCCACTTGCTGCCGTCCAGCGATCCGCCGAACTCCTTGAAGGCCGCCAGGTCCAGTTCCTCGATGTCGAAGGTGTCCTCGCGCGCCAGCGCCTCCTCGATGCCCTTGCCGGGCGGCTCGAGCTGCCCCTGCATCTCCTCTGGAATGTAGCGCACCCAGTTCGGGAACTGGCCGTTGCGCCGCCGACCCGGCTCCGTGGCACCGAAGCTCTTGAAGTCGTCGTCCTCGATGCAGGTCTCCGGGAAGCCGTTCTGCTTCTCCCACTCGACGAGCCACGCGCGCATTTCGTTGGCGGTCGCGCGCGCGCCCGCGGCGCCCTCTAGCACGAGGTTGTGTGCCTCGGTGGGGTCGGTGGCCAGGTCGTAGAGCTCCTCCATGCCGTTGTCGCAGTAGTAGTTGTACTTGAGGCCCGGCCTGCGCAGTGAGAGCCACCGGCTCGCGCCGATCCCGTAGCAGGTCACCCAGCCGTCGCGCGGCTTCGCGTGGCCGCCTCCATCTGCGCTGAGCAGGCTCTGCCCGGAAAGCTCCTCCAGCACGGGATGATCGACGCCCGCGGCGTCCATGAAGGTGGGCAATATATCCGTGCAGCCGACGAGGTCGTCGCGCACGCGCCCGGCCTCGAGCCGCTCGGGCCAGCGCATGATCAGTGGCACGCGCGAGGAGCCCTCGTAGGGGCTCATCTTCTGGCAGGCCCTGAAGTCGCCGAGCAGCTCCCCGTGGTCGCCGGTGAAGACGATCAGCGTCTCGTCGAGGATGTCCAGCTCCTCAAGCGTGTCGAGCATCCGGCCGACCTGGTGGTCGATGAGGCTGCAGGCGGCGTAGTAGACCGCCACGCAACGCCGCAGGCGGTCATCGGAGGCGTTCTCGTAGTTGCCGTAGTAGCGCAGCATCCGCAAGTGCAGCGGTAGCGTCTCCTCGTCGCGATCGACCTGTATTGGGAAGGGCATGTCCGCCAGGTCATACATCGACTCCCACGGGGCCGGGACGTTGTAGGGCGGGTGGGGGCCGATGAAGCCGGTCCACATGAAGAAGCGCCGCTGCGCGTTCGCGCGGATGAACGCCTCCATGCGGTCGCCGCACCACCACGAGCCATGCGCCTCCTGCGGGAGCGGCGAGGTCTGCGGCTGGGCGTAGAGCAGGTTGCGCACGCCGTGGATCTCGCGCTTGTGCCCGTAGCCCTGGCCGATCAGCCATGTCAGGTAGTCATCGTCCTGCGGCCAGTGCGGCAGCTCCTGCATGACCTCGCGGCTGTGCAGGCCGTAGTGGCGGCGCGGCGGGCTGAAGTGCATCTTGCCGATCGAGTGCGTGTAGTAGCCTGCGCTGCCCAGCAGCGCGGGGATCGTGTCGTGCAGCGGCTCGATCGGGGGGCGGTTGTTGGCGAAGCGCCCGGTGTCGCCCTCACGGCGGCCGGTGAGCAGGCTGTAGCGAGCCGCGACGCAGACAGGCGTGGTGGAGGAGCAGTGCGTGAACATGACGCCCTCGGCGGCGAGGCGGTCGAGGTTGGGCGTGGAGATCGCCAGGTTGCCGGCGGCCCCGAGCGCGTCCGCGCGCTGCTGATCGACGTAGAGCAGGATGATGTTGGGCCTGTCACTCTCCGAGCGCCTGAGGATCGCCATGAGCGCGTGCTCCTTCTGACCGAACGGGCTGGCGTGCGGAGGGCGTTTCCGGGCAGGTGACGCAGAGTCCTTCCCGCACCCGCGATTCGCCGCCGCGAGCCGTGAATCAACTCGCTGTCCGGCGGCGGAGGAGTCGTGGTATACTGCCAATTGTCGCGCAATCCTGGCCCTGCTGGGAGTGACGCCCCGTGAGGCTCTCTGCCATCGTGCTGGTCCTGAGCATTGCCGCCGCGTGCCACGCCGCCCCAGTCGTACGCGTCATTCAGGATTTCGAGGGCGACGCGCCCCGTCTGACCGATGACGCCACGATCGTGGAGGCGGACGGCAACCACGTGCTGCGCTGGGCACCCGACCGTGCCGAGCCGTGGTTCCTCAACCTCGACTTCTCCGACACCGAACTCAATGACTGGGATCGGCTGGAGTTCCGCTACCGGATCGACGGCGCGAGCGACGTGGACTGGTGGGGCGTGAAGGTCATGGACTTCCCGCTCGGCGATGGCTTGCAGGTGCCCTACCGCATTCCACGCGAGGAGATTGCGCTCGGCGAGTGGGCTACCGCCAGCTTCGATCTGCACTCGGTCACCGATCGGTGGGGCGACACGCCCAACGAGACCGCGCAGACGATCGTGCTGCGCGCCTCAGGCGTGAAGGGCGACGCGACGACCTTCCTCGTCGATGACATCCGCGTGGTGCGCGAGGCCCTGCACATCTCCGCCGAGGCGGGGGAGACCGTCCGCGACGGGAACCTCTGGCGGCGGCAGTTCACGATCACCGCGCGCTCGGCGGCCGAGCAGCCGATGACCGTGCGCTTCGAACCGGGCGCGTGCCCGGAGGGTGTCTCGCTGACGCTGCCCGAGCCGATCGAACTCGCGCCTGGCGAGCAGCGCGAGGCTCGTGCGTCGATCGCGGCGTCGGCAACGCTGCAGCCGCTCTCGCAGGTCACAGCCACGGTGGTCGCGCTGAGCGATGATGACGATCGCGTCGAGGAGCAGGTGGTGGTATCCGCACCACTGCCCGACGTCGAGCACCCGGTGCTGCTGATGAAGCGCGAGGACCTGCCACGTATCCGCGAGCGCATTGAGGCGCTCGACTGGGCAGGTGAAGCGTGGCAGGCGGTCCTGCGCAACGCGGACAACTGGGCGGACCGCGAGGTCGAGCTGCCCGACCGCGGCGGCCAGTGGTCGCACTGGTACAGTTGCACGGAGTGTGGCGCGTCGCTGGCGACCGTCTCCCCGACGGAGCACGTGTGCAAGTCCTGCGGCGCGGAGTACACCGGTTGGCCCTACGATGACGTGGTCGTCATGCGCGATCACAGCCGCCTGTCGAACGCCGCCCGCGATCTCGGGATGGCCTATGCGATCACCGAGGACGCCCGCTACGCCGCGAAGGCGCGCGAGATCCTGCTGGCCTATGCCGACGCGTACCTGAAGTACCCGATGCACAACAAGCGTGGCGAGGACGCGGGCGGCGCCTGCCACGTTGCCGCGCAGCCACTCACCGAAGCCACGTGGCTGATCCCGATGGTGCAGGGCTTCGACTGCGTCTTCGACGCGCTCGGTGAGGCGGACCGCACCGCAATCGCCGACGGGCTGCTGCTGCCCGCCGCCGAGTTGGTCCGCTCCTACGCGCGCTCGATCCACAACATCCCGTGCTGGGAAAACGCCGCCTACGGGATGGTCGGCATCTCGCTGGGGAATGACGACCTCGCCGCGCAGGCCATCAACGGCGACTTCGGCTTCCGCAACCAGATCGCACAGGGCATCGATGACGACGGCGTCTGGTATGAGGGCTCGTGGGGCTATCACTACTACACGATGAGCGCGCTGGCGCCGCTCGCGGTGGCCGCCGAGCACGTGGGCATCGACCTCTACTCGGAGCGCTACCTGAGCATGTTCACCGCGCCCGTCCGCATGATGGGCCCGACCGGGACGCTGCCGGCCTTCAATGACTCGTCGCGCACCAGAGCGGTCGGTTCGGGTCGCGCGCGGCTCTATGAGAACGCCTGCTCCCACTGGCAGAGCGATGAGCTTGCGGTCGTCCTCGCGACCGGCAATCGCTCGGGCTACGAGGCGCTGCTCTACGGGCCGGACGAGGCCCCGACCGGAGCGACGCTCCTGACTTCGACGATCTTCCCGGCGGCGGGCGTAGCGGTGCTGCGCGCCGACGCCGACGAACGCCCCGCTGGACTGCTCGACGGTGTGCCCGCGAGCTGGCTGGCGCTCGACTACGGCCCGCACGGCAGCGGTCACGGACACCCGGACAAGCTCGGCTTCGAGGCGTGCGTGGCGGGCAAGCTCTTCGCTACCGACGCGGGCTCGGTGCGCTACGGCAACCCCGCGCACGGTGGCTGGTACAAGCAGACGCTCAGTCACAACACGGTGGTGGTCGATGGCGCGAGCCAGGAGCGGACCGAGGGGCGGCTGCTCTTCCGGGCCTTCGACGACACGGCCTCCCTCGTCGCCGTCGAGAGCGACGGGGCCTACCCGGGCGTAGTGCTGCGGCGCTTCATGGCACTGCTGCCGGACGGGCTGCTGGACCTGACCGTCGCGATTTCAGGCGAGGAGCATCAGTATGACTGGCTGCTGCACGGTCGCGGGGATCTGACGTTTCAGCAGCCGATGACGCCGCTGGACGCGCCGCCGGGCGAGGGCGCGTACGAGTGGGCGGAGGACTGGCGCAGCGTGGCCCGTCCGGATCGGGAGAACCGTCTGGGCGTGCCGCCCTGGAATGCCGAGTGGGCGGTAGACGATGAACTGACCATCAAGCTTGCGCACGTAGTCAGTTCGCCGGATGCCGAGCTGTTCACCGCGATCGGTCGCGGCAACCCGGCGACTGCGCGCGACCCGTTCATTATGAACCGCATCACCGGGCATACTGCCGCGTGGGCCACGGTGGCGTGGTGGGGGAGTGACGAGACGCCCGAGCTCGCGACGCTTACGAGCAAGGGCGCTCCCGGCGCGGTAACGCTGGATGAGTGCGGGATGCACGTGCGGGTCGGGAACCGCGAGTTCGTGCTGGTCACCGCCGCCGATGGAAGCGCCGATTTCGGGAGGATCGGGCTTGAGGGCTCGGGCGCGCTGATCGAGTTCGTGGACGACCGCCCGGTGCGCTGCCTGGCCGCGCATGCCACGCGCGTGACGGTCGGTGGGGTGGAAGTCGAGTAGGGGCGAACGGCCCACGGGCGGGGGCGCCCGTGGCACGGGACGTACTGTCTGTGGCGCAGGCATCCTGCCTGCGACCGTCAGCGTGGCGCTACTCGCCAATCGCCTCAACCATCGCCTGTGCGGCGGCGCGAACGGCTTCGCGCTTGTATTCGGCGGAGCGGCGTGTGACGGTGATGAGGTCGGCCACCTCCGCGCTGATATGCCCGAAGAAGCGGTCCAGCGCCAGCAGGCAGGTGGCCGTGCCACCGCCCGAGCCGCCTGCCGCGGCGACGCCGAGCACCGGCTTCTCCGCGAGGCCCTCGCCCTTCGCGCCGACGTTGCAGCGCCGCAGGCGGTCCATGAAGGCCTTCGCCGACTCGCTCGGCTCACCGAAGTACACGGGCGTGACGAGCACCCACGCGTCCGCCTCGCTCACCTTGCCGCGCAGCGCGCCAAAGTCGTCCTCGATCACGCACCGGCCCTCGTCGCGGCACGTGTACCAGCCGTCGTCGCACTGACGGCAGCGCGCCATCTCCAACGCGGTGAGCTTGACCAGCTCCACCTGCGCGCCCGCCGCCGTCGCTCCCGCAACCGCGGCGTTTGCGAGGCTTGCCGTCAGCCCCTCATCGTTCGGGCTTGTGTGGATCACAACGATCTGCATAGCCCACGCCTCCCTAGAGGTCCGTCACCATCCTGCGGAGAGCGCCGGCTGCAGCGGCGCCGGTGCGGGCGCCTCCTCGCCGACGGTCTCCATCGCAACCGCCCACAGGTACAGGCACGTGTAGAAAGCCGCCCGCACATACGCCGTGAACGCGCTTGCCAGCACGAACAGCAGCACCGCGAGCCCGATCCCCACCGGCAGCAGCACCGGCGCGGTGAAGTACGCGCCGACCGCGAGGCCGATGCCGATAAACGTAACCACGCCGCCCAGTACGCGCGAGGCGAGCATCAGCCCGAGTTCGCCGACCACGATCTGAATGACGTTGTGCCCGTGCAGCCCGCGCGCGCGATCGGCGGATTTCATGAAGGGCGAGTCCTCCAGGATCATGATCGGCAGCAGGAGGTAGGTGATCGCCAGCCAGCCCCGCTCCATCGTGTTCGCGGCGGCGCGCCGCAGGCCCCGGCCCTTGCCGCGGATCAAGCTTGCGATGATCGACACCACCAGCGTAGCGCCCGCGAGTGCGACGATCCCTCCGAAGTTCTTCACGCTGTCGGCGAAGGCGGTGCCGAGCTTCGCGTCTTTGCCGCGCAGGTGGACGTCCACGAGGTGCACGGTCATGCCCGTGAAGAAGTACGTGACGATGTAGCTGATGAGCGCGGCCCCGAAGAGGACGATGTAGCCCACGCGAGTGAGCTCCTCAGAGTCGTCGCCGAAGACCGCGTCCATGTTGCCGGTGGCGTAGAGCAGCCCCGCGAGGCCGCCCAGCAGGACGATGTTCACCAGCACCGACAGCAGCGAGGGGATGATCAGGTCCTTGTCGCGGAAGGCCATCGCAACCGATTCCTTGAGGAAAACCCAGCCGCGTGAGAGCGAGTCGAAGAAGCCTCGGCCTCCTATGGCGCCCCCGGGCGTCCTGCGCCCGGGACGGGTTGCGTAGCCCACCTGCGGCTGCGACTCCTGGGCCGAGCGGGCGGAGCCGGGAGCGGCGTCGCCATCCGCGGGGAAGGCGGTGCCTGGCATCGCTGCGCCCTGCATCGGCTCCTGCGCGGCAGCGGCCGCCGCTCCGGCCTCGCCAACCAGCCGGCCCGCATCGAGCCGCGCGCCACACGCGAGGCAGCGCTGATCGCTCGCGTAGATCCTCTCCCCGCACCCGGGGCATTCCATCGCCTGGCCAGTCGAAGCCATTCCGACGCCTCCCGTCACACTGCGGCCACACAGATACGCTGCTGTAACTTCGCCGGCGCCCGCGACCTCTCCTCCGCCCGCGCGCAAAGGTATCCATCAGGCCCTCGTGAAATGCCAGCGGGCGGATTACCAGACGGTCCGGAGGGCTTGAGATGACCGGGAGCGCGCAGGATAGGTTCCGTGTGGGCATCATCGGCATGGGGAGGCGTGGGCGGCTGCTGGCGAAATGCATCCGCCTCTGCGAGCCAGAGCACAAGCAGCAGCTCCACCGGCAACTGCGCGGGCTGCCCGCCCCGATTCACTGGGAGGCGGAGATCGTGGCCGCGGCCGACCAGGTCGAGCAGTGCCGCGACGAGGCGCGTGCGGTGCTGCCGGATGGCTGCGCGGTCCACGAGGACCCTATGCGCGTGATCGATGACCCGGATGTGGACCTCGTCGTGGTCGCGACGGCCAGTATCGCGCACGCGCAGTGGACCGTCGCGGCGCTGGAGGCGGGGAAGGACGTCTTCTGTGAGAAGCCGATGACGACCACGCTGGAGGACGCGGACCGGATCGTGGATGCCGTGCAGCGCAGCGGTCGCGTCTTCGGGCTCTCCATGCAAAATCGCTACAGCTTCTGGGCCTCCACGGTGGGCGACCTCGTGCGGTCGGGGGAGATGGGCGAGCTGGCGATGATGTGGTGCCACGAGTTCCGCTGCCCGTTCTGGGAGCGGCCTGAGACGAATGACTGGATCAGCGACATGGAGGCGTCTGGCGGGCCGTTCCTGGAGAAGAACTCGCATCACTGGGACATCTTCAACGGCTGGGCGCAGTCGCCGGCGGTGCGCGTCTTCGCCCGCACTCGCGACACCGGCAGCCACGCTGACAAGGGCGACATCTGGGACTGCGCGGTCTCGACGGTGGAGTATGCCAACGGAGTGATGGCCACCCACAACCTGTCGCTGATGACGCGATTCGGGCACAACCTGGAGATGGGGGCGATCGGGACCGGCGGCTGGGCGGTGGCCGAACGCGAGGGTGATGGCGGCACGGTCACCTTCCACGACAACCTCTCGCCCAACCAGCGCGTCCTCCGCGCGAACCTGAGCGGTGTCGGCGCGGTTGGCCACGCAGGCGCCGAGATACCGATGCTCAACCACCTCTTCGGCTGCCTGCAGCGCCGCGAGCAGCCGCAGACGAGCGCCCTGTGGGGCCGGGAGAGCATCCTCGTGGGCCTCGCGGCGCAGCGTTCAGCGGACGAGGACCGCGCTGTCGAGCTCCGGGAGCTGCGCGACGAGTCCCGCTTCCCCGAACTCATGCCCGACTACGCGGACTGACGGTGCGCGCCGCCAGCGACCGTACATGATTGCGGCCGGCATCCAGTGGGGACGCCGGCCGCAGATCCGTTTCAGACGATGCGCAGCTTAGAACGCTGCGCCGACGACCTTGTCGCCCTCAGCCAGGCTGATGAGCTTGACGCCACCGGCGGACCGGCTGCGCCCGGAGATGTCATCGACCGGGGTCAGGATGGCCTTGCCCTGCGCGGTGTAGACGAGCACGCGCTCGCAAATGCCCGTCTCGACGCGCAGAACCACTGCGACGTTGCCGCTATCCTCGGTAACCTTGAAACCCGTGACGCCACCGCCGCCGCGCTTCTGCTCCCTGAACTCGTCAGGCGAAACCAGCTTTCCGAAACCGTTCTTCGTGATTACGAGTGCCATCAAAGCCATTGTACCTACCTCCATGCCTCGGTCTAGTCCGTCGCTCCTCACCTGCACTCTAACCGAAAACCTCCCGGAATGCAAGCCGGATTTGCGCGTAGAGGCCCTCCACGCACCATCAGGGGCGCGGAATCAGCTTCAGGATCGCGAGGTCCTGCGGCTCCAGAGGCACGCTCCAGCGTCCCAACTCCGCTCGCTGGACAGGCTGCGGACCATCGGGCAGCACCGCAGCGAGAGCGGTCGCGTGCAGCTCACCGGGGTCGAGCTGTACGTCTGCCTCGCACGCCGCGTCACTGTCGTTGAAGACCGTGAGGTAGACCGCGCCGTCCTCGGCCCGGCCGAAGCGCTCGACGCGGACGGCCTCGGGGCTCGCGGTTGCATGCGTGACCGGCTGCCAGCCCGCGCGGCTGAGGGCGGCGCAGACGGGGATCCACTTGAGGAAGAGCGGACGGTCGCGGTTGTACAGGTTCGGCCGCTGCCAGTAGGGGTCATCGGCTGCGTTGTGGCTGAAGAAGCTCGGGAAGTGCCCCCACGCGATCGAGCGCTTGAAGTACAGCTCGACCCACTCGGGCTTGAAGTCATCGTAGACGGTGTTCAGCAGGAACAGGTACGGCCGCTGGTAGCAGATCGCGCGGCGGTAGCTCAACTCCTCGACACTCATCGGCGTATAGCCCTCGCCGCGCGACCAGTTCGTCTCGGTGCCCATCACGTCCAGCCACGCCGCGAGCCACGGGAAGCGGTTCGGCGTGCTGTTGGCGAAGAGCAGCTCGCCGCGCTCGCGCAGCGGCTCGGCGAGC
>JALGSW010000139.1 GCA_029821635.1 Candidatus Zipacnadia bacterium | reverse complement strand
CCTCGGCCCCCTGCCCCTGGCCAGGGGCAGGGGGCCACTTCGCTCTACCCCGGAGGTGCGCCCACCCTCAACCACACACCTCCATGGGATACCGGCTGCCATCATACAAGGGGCCGCCGCGCGGAGCGCGGTGAGACCTGCGAGCCTGTGAGTAGGTCGAAGGTGCCACTCCGGCCCGCTACTCTTCGCGGTAGTCGCTCAGGTCGCAGCCCTTCAGGATGCCGCGGAGGCTGCCTATGCCCCCAGCCTTCACGAGTTCGGTGCTGCCCCCGCGACTGATGAAACGCACTTCATCGCCGGGCCTCAGGTCCAGGAGTTCGCATACCCAGCGAGGCAGCCTGATCGAGTAGTCTTCGCCTATCGTCACGGTGTGCAATCTCAAGTCCTCCCAGCAACTGCACGAGGGCATCAGACGTCCAGGCCAGCAAACAATCTGACACTTAGAGAAGCATTACAGAGTACACCTTACTCGTCCGCTTCAGGGACGTCAGACCGGATGCGCGGGTCATCGGATCTGAGCACACGGATCATGCAGACAACGATTGGCTCCATATTGCCCCCGAACGGGACACTATACGGGTACGTCCCCCCAAAGACCAGCAGGTCCTCGTCCTCAAGAGCCCTGATCAGGCGAGAAAGGTCATGGGCCGCTCGAACGCGGCCTCCCGACGGGAGGTCGTGCTTGAGTTGCTGGTAGTCCTCGCAGTCCTGAAGGAAGCCCGCAACCAGTTCCACCTTCCCTTCAGTACTGAGTGGAGAGTGGCCGAGGTCATACGCCATGCTTCGAGACTGCAGGTCCATAATCTGCGCGCCGTCAACCATCCGGTCAAGGACCCTTGTAAGGCGCTCTTGCGTGGAGTCCTCGAACGCTGCCCGCATCGCTCGGTCTACCTGCCGCTCATGTTCGTCCCGCAGCTCACGCAGGCGCTCAGCTGGCCACTTGTCGGGGTTGTCGTCGATCGACTTATGGCACTCCATGCACAGGAGAATGAGGTTGTCGTAGTCGTCTGCACGCTCGGGAGGGAGCGCCGGGTCTTTGCGAGGCCCGTTGGGCTTGGCAGAGCAGATGTGGGCCTGCACACCAACGACGCAGTCTTCTCCCGTGTCCGCAGGATCGCTGATGAGTTCGCGTCTGCAGTAGGCGTAGCGCCCGCCGGATCTCGTCCACAGCAGCTTCTGCGTTCTCTCCGAAATGCCCATTCACGACCACCTCCCTTCCGTTCTCTCGCCGTTCCCCATGCCCGATCCCCGATGCCCCATGCCCCGCCGCTCACGCGAACCACAGCAGATACCGCTTCGCGACCTCCTCATTGAATGCGCCCACGATCCCCCAGATGCCCCCGGCGATCAGGAAGTGCCCGATCGCCAGCCCCAGGAACGCGGGCGTCAACCGTCGGTACGTCTGCGCGCCACCGAGGCGCAGGATCAGCGCCTTGAGCAGCCACGCCATGAAGATCGGGAACCAGATCGGGCCGCCGAAGGTGCCCGCCAGCCCGAGCCCCACCGGGTTCAGCGGGAAGCGCAGGAACTTCGTTCGCAGCCACAGCATCAGCAGCGAGAGCGCGAAGCCCACCCCGCGCGCGATCGTCTGCGGCTGGCGGATGCCCTCGCCGGTGAAGATGCGCAACTCCGCCCGGTCGAACATCGTCTGCGCCTGCCGCGTGCGGTAGCCGGCCGAGGTCGTGCCACCGTCGATGATGTTCCAGCCAAAATTGTACGCCGCACCCAGGTGGATCGCGTAGGCGAGGATCAGCCCGCCCAGCAGGCCGATGATGACCGCCGAGATCAGGTGCGAGCGCTTGATCCCCGACTGCCGCGCGATGCGGATGCCCTCGAGCTGGTAGGCGCCGAGCTGGCCGAAGGTCATGCGCCCGATGGTCGTGAAGACCGCGAAGACGCCCTCTGTGCGCAGCAGCGACAGCGTGCCCGCCCCCGATGCACCGCGCAGGTCCAGCACCGTCAGGTACATCTCCTCGCGGGGGATGCCGTAAGTGATCGGTAGGCCCGTCTGGGCGCGGATGCGCGCGTAGACCAGCGAGGATGCGTAGATGATCAGCACGTAGGCCAGCGCGCTGCCAACGCCCATCCCCGCGGCGGCCATCAGTGCGGTGATGCCGATGATCCCGGCAATGACGCCCCAGAACGCCACACCCTCCGGCACCACCGAGTCGCGGTCCTCGCCGCCCCGCCCGATCGCCGAGCGCAGCACGTGCGCGAGGTGCTCGCGCGCCGTCCAGATCGTGAACAGCGCTAGCGCGAGATAGGCGCCCATGCCCTGCGGACGGTCGTGCGGGAAGCCGCCCTGCGAGAAGCCGAACATCGCCGCGAAGAAGTTCTCGAAGCGCAGCATCAGGTAGAACGCCCAGACCGAGAGCAGGATGTCCGTCGGCACGAGGTAGCCGAGGCCCACGACCTCCGGTCGCCAGGTGAGCGTCAGCGGCTGCAGGCCGGTCCACGGCCGCTCGCTCAGCAGGGGGTTGAGCGAGTAGTCCTGGCCGATGGCGGTGATGCCCGGCGAGAACGCGTGCGCGATGTTGGAGCCGTCGTAGAGCGCGGCGAAGCCGAAGCCGATCCAGAAGACCCACGAGCGCAGAAGCTGCGGCTGATCAGCGCGTCCGGAGGGGTCGGGCGCGAGGCGCAGGACAAGCTCGGCCAGCGGGAAGCTCAGGTGCTCGCGCTCCACCCACGGCTTACGGAAGATCGAGACGAGGCAGCCCAGCGAGAGCGTGAGCAGCATGAACGCGCCGCCCCAGACCGCGAGGATCGGCATCCACGGCGCCCACGGCACCGCGCCGTTGTCCACGCCCTCGTAGAAGTCGCGCAGCAGGCCCTCGTTGTGGGGCATCAGCCAGCCGGGGATCGCGTCGGCCATCGCGGCGTAGTCGTTGCCCGGCGCGGCGAAGTAGAGCGGGCTGGTGAGCGTGGCGAAGAGCTGACGGACACCGTTCGCGTCGATCGTCATCAGCGCGCAGGAGAGCAGTACGTAGATCAGCAGCGCCTCACGCCGCCAGCGCTTCGTGCGCGTGAGGCGATGCACGGCCAGCCCGAGCGCGGTCATCAGCCCCAGCGCCGTGAGCGCCGGGACCGGCGGCGTCCCCTCGCCCACGAGGATCGTGAAGGCAATCAGCGAGGCCTTACGGATCCACAGCCCGCCGATCAGGAGGAAGCCGATCGCGAGCAGCAGCGAGCGTGGTGTCAGCGCGCGGCCGTTGGGTCGCGGGTCCTGCGAATCATCGCCTGGTGGCGACGCGAGTGCGTGTCCGTCAGTGGGCTGTTCGCTCATGCGGCTGCCACTCCCGGCGCGACCTTGGACGGCGTGGGCCTCTTCGCAGCGCAGCCGCAGTTTCCTCCCCGGGACCTGCCGTTCACCCCCCTCTCCCGCTTGAAACCGCGTCGTTTGCGGTTTCCAGGGAGAGGGGGGCTGTGAGACCGCAGGTCTCCGGGTGAGGCGCCGTCTGCGCCCTAACCGAACAGCCTCTCCGCGCTCTCCGCCACCTGCGCGTAGGTCTCACCCAGGTCGATCGTGAGCAGTTCGCGGTCGCGCATGAGCACCGTCCCGTTGACGACCGTGGTGCGCACGTCCGCCGCCTGCGCCGCGTAGATCATGTGCGAGACGAGGCTGTGCCGCGGGTGCATGTGCGGGGCGTCGAGGTCCACGAGGATGCAGTCGCAGCGCTTCCCCGCCTCCAGGCTGCCGATGCAGTGGTCGAGGAAGATCGCGCGCGCGCCGCCGAGGGTCGCCATCTGCAGCGCCGCGTCGGCGGGCATCGCGGTCGGGTCGCCGGTGTCCACCTTGGCGATGAGCGCAGCAAGCCGCGCTTCCTCCAGCAGGTCGAGGTTGTTGTTCGAGCCGCAGCCGTCGGTGCCGACGCCGACGCGCGCGCCCGCCGCCAGCAGGTCGCGCGTGCGCGCGATGCCGCTGGCGAGCTTGAGGTTGCTGCCGGGGCAGTGCGCCACGCCGACGCGCTTCTCCACGATGATCTCGATGTCGCGGTCATCGAGGTACACGCAGTGCGCACCCAGCACGTCCACGTCGAAGAGCCCGATCTCGTCCATCGCCTGGACGGGGCGCTTGCCGTAGGTCGCCATCGACTCCGCCACGTTCGCCTCAGTCTCAGCGACGTGGATGTGCAGCGGCACGCCGATCTCCTCGGCGGCCGCGATCACGCGCTCCATCAGCTCCCGCGGCACGGTGTAGGGCGCGTGCGGCCCCAGCATCGGGTGCACACACAGGTCGTCGCGCGCCGCGAACTCGCGCGCGAACTCCGTCGCCTCCACGAACATGTCCTCGGCGTTGGGCACGATGCCGAGCAGCACCCCCGACGGGCACATGCGGATGCCGCAGTCCATCGCCGCCCGCGCGCCCACGCGCGGCAGGTGGTACATGTCGCAGAAGCACGTCACCCCCGCGCGGATCATCTCCGCACAGCCCAGCAGCGTCCCCCAGTAGACGTCTGCCTCGGTGAGCTTCGCCTCGGCGGGCCATATCTTCTCCTTGAGCCACGGGTCGAGCGGCATGTCATCGGCGGCGCCGCGGAAGAGCGTCATCGCCGCGTGCGTGTGCGCGTTGACGAAGCCCGGCAGCAGCAGGCAGCCCGAGCCGTCGATGCGGCTGTCGGGCACGTTCGCGGGGCGGCGCGCAGGCGCAAGCTGATCGGCGGGTCCGACGTAGGTGATTGCGCCATCGACGGCCTCCAACGCCCAGCCCTCGCGGAGCTGCGTGTCGCCGTCGGCCATCGTGATGATCTGTGCGCCCTCGATGCGCAAAGTCGCCATGCAACGCCCTCCCGACCCAGTCTCGTGGGACAGGCTTTGCCGCCTGCCATGCCGCTCGCCGCATTATAGCGTACGCACCCGCTGAAGGCGAAGCTGGACGCACTCAAATGGCGACGGCCGGCCATTGCTGGCCGGCCGCCCTCAACGCCGCACATTCGTGCGTCAGTTCGCGACCGCCGGGTTGAGCCAACTCACGGGCATGGCCCGGCCCTTCACGTTGAAGATGACCCCGAAGATGTTGTTCGTGTCGGTGCGTCCGCCGCCGAGGACCCTCAACATCATGTAGTGGCCTTCTGTCATGGCGCCGGACGCATTGCCCGCCACTGGCGGATCGGCCACCGCGATGAGCATGCCCTCCTCCGGGGTGCCCGGATGCGCCGGGATCACGAACTGCACCGCGAGGCCGTCCCCGGCCATGATCGGAGTGATCTCCTGCATCTCGATCTTGATGTACGGCTGGTCCATGTCGAGGTTGCTCATATAGATCAACGCCAGGTTAAAGCCGCTCGCCTGTCCCTCGCCGACGTTCAGCACGCCCACCTGCACCTCAAGGTTCGCGCCGACCGGCCCCTCCTTCACTCCCGTGAGCATGATCTCACGGATGACAAGATCGGGGCCCTTATCCAGCTTCATCACCTGCAGCCTACCCCCCTGACCGAAGACGGGTACAACGGCGGAGACCACGCAGAGACACACCAGCATCGCCAGCAGCGTCAGATGAATCGAGCGACCCCCTGTTGCCATGAACCGCCACCTCACATTCTCCCCGCGCGACCACCTCGGCCGGGCAGGGGACTCGCCGATACGCACAGAGTGTTAGCGCTTGATTACATTATGTCCACAGTTGTGTAGAGGTTACGCATCATTCTCATCCCGCGAGCGCGCACGCCTCTACCGCAGCACCACCGCCCGCCCCGGCCTTTCCGTCGCCAGCACGACCTCGTCGCTGCCGTCGCCGTCGAGGTCGGCGGCCTGCATGTCCGCCAGCGGCGCCCCTGCGTCGAACGAGGCCCGCGGCGTGCCGTCGAGCCCCACGAGGAACACGCGCCCGCCCTTGCAGCCCGCCGCGAGCAGCGTCTCGCCGCCGCGCCGCACCAGCATCGTGTGCGCGATCGCGCCGCTCAGGGACACGCCCCACGCCTTCTTACCCGCCTCGTCGAGGGCCGACAGGTAGCCGCTGTCTCCGCCCACCGCGATCAGGCCCGGCTGCGTCGGCAGCACCGTCAGCGCGCGCACCGGCCGCGTGAAGTTGCGGATCCAGCGCCAGTTCGGGAACTTCTCCGCCGGCGGCCAGGCGTAGACGTCACCGTTCAGTGTGCCGCAGAAGACGGTGCGCTCACCGTCGCCATCGAGGTCGGCGGCCGCGGCGTCCTGCACCGCCGCGCCCTTCGGCGCGTTGCGCCAGGTGTTGACGATCTCCCCCTCCGCCGTCAGCGCCCAGCAGCTCCCCGAGTAGGACGTCAGCCCGCTCCCGGCGAGCAGCATCTGCCGCCCGTCGGCAAACGGCTCGCCGGTGCGCAGCGTCGTCGGCACGCCCGGCTCGCCCTGCCGCCCCCAGCGCAGCTCGCCGGTCGGGCTCAGCGCATGCACGTTCATGTCGCCCGCGCCCGCGTAGACCTCGGGCAGACCGTCGCCGTCGAGGTCCGCCGCGAGCAGCGCCCGCACCTTCGACGCGTAGAGCGACCAGAAGAGTGTCTGCGTGCCGAGGAAGGGCAGCTTCGTGCGCCAGCGTTCGGTCAGGTCCGCGTTCAGCGCATACACGTGCTCGTCATCCGAGCCCACCAGCAGCTCGGCGACCCCATCGCCATCGAGGTCCGCGGCCTCCAGCGCATACACCGGCCCGCCGGTCGCGAACTTGCCCTCGACCGCGCCGCCGCGCAGCACCAGCACCGATCCGTCCTCCATCCCGACCGCGACGCGCTCGCCGAACGGCTCGACCGCCAGCGGCCGGCCGGCGACTTCCGCGCGCCACGCCGCCTCCATGCGCGGGAGGTCCGCCCACGGCCCGTCGGCGGCCGCGACGCTCGGCTCGGCGTCGTCCCACGCGCGCCTGAGCAGCGCCCGCACGCCATCCGGCGCCTCTCCCGAGGCCAGCGCGCGCCCGGCGAGCGTCGCCGTGGCTTCGTGCAGCAGGACCGCTCCCGGTGCGATGCGCGCCAGCCGCCCCTGCACGGTCAGCTCGCCCATCGACACCGACTCGCCGAGGCCGACTGCGATCAGCTCGACCTCATCGCCCCGCCGCACCAGCGCCACGCGCTCGCCGATCCGCCGCAGGGCCATCTCCGCGACCCCACCGCCCGGCGCGCGCGCGCTCATCGCCGCGAAGACCGACTGGAAGCAGGTGCTCTCGCCCGGCGCCATCGTGCGGCCGATGCTCTGCTCGAGGATGTTGATCGCCTGGTCGCGGTAGGGGCTCTCGGGGAGGCCCGGTCCGAGGACCTGCGTGTCGCGCTCGAGCGTCGCGGTGGTCTCCGCGGGGAAGCACAGGGCGAAGCGGTTGCGCGCAGCCAGCCGGTCGGCCTCCGTCGCCTCCCCCGCACGGAAGGCCAGCCGCCGCACCGCCACGAAGTGCGAGGTGCCCTCCGGGTTCGGTCCGGTGGCCTCAATGCGCACGCGGTGCTCGCCCGCCGCGAGCTGCACCGTGCCGAGCGAGATCGGCGGCGCCGAAGGGTCGTCCTCGCCAAACAGCGCGACCGGCTCGCCGACGGGCTTCCCCTCGATGCTGAGCTGTACGATGCCACGGAAGGGGTTGCGCCACGGGCTGAGCAGCACCTCGAACTCTCCCGCGCGCGGCAGAGCGATCGCCGCCTCGACGAAGTCTCCGGGCGCCTCGGCCTTGTACTGCAAAGCGCCGCTGAGGCCATCGTGGTAGATGACCTGCCCGCTGCTGTCCGTGACGGCCTCCGCCAGCGCCTTCCCGTCGAAGGCGATCAGCTCCGGCTCCGGGTCGTCTTGCGCGCAGGTGAGCACGCCCGGCCGCAGCTCAGGCGCGCCGACACTCCGCCAGGCCAGCACGAATGAGTAGTCGCCCGGCTCTCTCGCGGTCAGCTCGTCGAGCACGAAGGTGTACTCGCCTGGCAGCCACGCGATGTGTCGCGTCCAGTCGGTCCCGTTGTGCGCGTTCATGCGCGTCTGCGTAAGCGCCCAGCCCTCGCCCGACGCGCTGTGCACCAGCTCCGCGGCGCCGGGCGGCTCGGGCTCGCCGAGGCCGTCGCGCGCGACGGTCACCGCGTTGTGGAAGGCCATCGAGGGGCCGTTGAAGCGGTCGAACTCCAGCAGCCAGCGCCGCCCGTGGGCGGAGAACTCGCCGACCGTGTTCGCGTCGTCATACGCGTGGCCGCCATCGGAGACGCCGTCGAGGAGCATGTACTCGTCGCTCGGGTCGAAGCCCTCGCGGAAGGTGAGCTTGTCGAAGCCGTTCGTGGCATCGACCCCGGCGGGGTTGCGTAGGATCGCGAAGTACAGCTCGTCGATCGGCAGCACGCGCAGGCCGATGTGATCGCTCGGGAGCTGCGGCTGCACGCCCGCCGCGAAGGCCCGCATCGCCTCGTCGCCGGTGACGCGCGTCATCCCGCGCCGGTCGATCATGTACTGGTAGCGCCCGTCCTGGTCGCGCCAGGCGAGCTTGGCGAAGATCACGCTCGGGTAGTCGGTCGGGTTCGTGTCGCCGAGCATCACCATCTGCCCCATGTTGTTGCAGCACGCGATGGCCTTGTCGCCCATCATGCGGTCGTAGCCCGCGGCGAGGAACTCACCCGCCCACTCCGGCTCCATGGAAGCCACGTCGAGCATGCACTGGTGGCTGCCGCCGACAGCGTGCTGGGAGATCGCCTCATCGCTCGTGCGCCAGCTCGAGAAGACCAGCCCCCAGAACGCCTCCTGCTTGCGCAGCCACGCGGTCATCTCCGCTGCAAGCTCCTCGGCGTGGTACTTGCGGAAGTAGCGGTAGCCGAAGTAGAACGAGCGGGCGTTGCGGATATCGTGGTTGCCACGCGGGTAGCGCGTGCCGGTCAGGCCCGCGTAGCCATAGGCCTGATTCGAGCGCATCAGCCGCAGCAGCTCGTTCTCGACCTGGAGCCGCTCCTCATCGCTGAACACCGGGCAGCTCTCCATCAGGTCCCACGACATCGTGCGCGAGTGGTAGATCAGGTGCAGCACATTCTGCCGGTCGGCGTAGCTCTCATCGGTCTCGGTGAACCAGTTGTCGAAGACGAAGCGCTTGTACTCTTCGGCAGCTTCGAGGCTGCCGGCCTTGAGGTACTCCGCGGCCGGCTGCATTGCCCGGTACGGTCCCGAGCCCGGCCAGGGATAGAAGCGGTTGCCCTTCCAGCCCTCGCCGATCTGCACGGTCAGCGGCAGGTCAATCGTCCCGCCGGCATCGGGAAGTGCCGCCAGCAGCGCTCCCACGCCCGCCCGCAGGCCCGCGTCGTCGGATGCGCCTATGACAAGGATGTTGGCGCCCGTGCCGAGGGGATCGACCAGCGGACGGAGCACGTAGCCGCCGGGGCCGGGATAGTAGAGGTCTTCGTACGTGTAGTAGTTCAGGTAGAGCTGCTCGATCGCGTGGCTGGTCGTAAGGTTGCCCAGCACGATCAGGTCGCGGTCGGCGGCGCTCAGATCGGCCTCGTCGTGGGCGATCTCCGTGGCCGTTACGCCGCGCTGCCCCAGCGCGTTCCGGATGCGCGCAGCGAGGTCCTCGCTGTCCTCGCAGCTCACGATCGCGGGCGGCTGCGGGCCTTGCAGCCAGATGCCCCGGCGCAGCGGGCGCGGTGCGCTCAGCGGCCCCTGCGCGTAGGAGAAGACCGCGACATCATCGAACCACGCGGTGCCCGAGGCCTTGTTCAGGCGGATGTTGACGCGCAGCATCGGCACATCGTCGGGGATCGTGGCGAAGCCCACGTCCTGCGCCCAGTCGGTGGTGGCGACGCTCGCGGCCGCGCCTCCCAACGATAGCACGCTGCTGCCGCCCGTGCGCTCGCCTTGCGCGTCGCATTGGTAGAGGACCACCATCGCGCCCCCGCCGCCGGTCACGCCCTCGAGCTTCGACCACAGCGACACCGCGAGCGCGTGCTGACCGGCGCCGATGGCGAACGCGTCCGAGGTCCAGCTCCACGTGCCCTCCTGCTCGGCCACGAGCTTGAGCGAACGCTCGCCCGAGTGGGCCTCAGCGGACGCCCATTCGGAGATACCGCCGGCCGAGCCCAGCCACCCGGCCGGGCCGCCGCCCTCCCCGGCGATCTCGGCTCCGGGATTCGGGCACAGGTTCTCCTGTGCGGCGCAGCAGGTGGCGATCAGCAGGCAGGCGGTCGTGACCATCGCGGCTTTCATGGCGACGCTCCCTCGGGCCCTGGCGCTCGGGGCAGGGAACTCATTTCCGCCGGAGACCGTTGTCACCTCTGAGCACCGGCGCGGGGCGTTTACACTCGGGTTACGCACCGAACACGACTTGTGCCGGGAACCGCTTCGTGTATAATCGCGTGGGGGCGGCCTTGAACCGCGCCCGTTTTCGTGTACCGACCTACTGCAGGGGAGGTGGGTCTCTTGACCCGCCGAGGCTTCACTCTCATCGAGCTGCTCGTCGTCATCGCCATCATCGCGATTCTCGCCGCGATACTTTTCCCCGTCTTCGCACGGGCGCGGGAGAAGGCGCGGCAGGCGAGCTGTCAGTCCAATCTCAAGCAGATCGGGCTTGCGATTCAGATGTACATGGGGGACTACGACGAGACGATCGTGCCGTCGCGCCTGGGTGGCACGCCCACCGACGTGTGCTGGACGGCGCTCACCCAGCCCTACATCAAGAACGACCAGATCTTCATCTGCCCGAGCCACTCGGCTCCCGTGGCCAGCGCCGCGACCAACGGCTATCCGAAGAGCTATGGGCTGAACTACGAGATCCACACCTTCAATACCTACGTCGGCTACGCGGCAAATCCGCTCACCGTCTGGCCGCCGGTGAGCATGGCTTCGATCAACGAGCCTGCCGAGCTGATCTCGGCGATAGACTACGACTTCAACCAGCCGGGCGTGCACTATCACACCATCGACGCTCGCGTTCACTGGCGACACAATGAGATGGCAAACGTGCTGTTTATGGACGGTCACGTGAAGTCGATGAAGCGTGGCGCGACCTTCACGCCGAAGGACCTTTGGCTGCCGCGGGGATAGCGTCCGGACGCTCGATTGCGCAGGCGCCGTGAGGTCTTGACTCGGGCCCATGCGTCATGTATCATACACTGCACTCGGCTGGCCGAGGTGGTGGAACTGGCAGACACGCTAGCTTGAGGGGCTAGTGACCTTTATTGGTTGTGCGGGTTCGAGTCCCGCCCTCGGCACCACATTGCATCTGTCGCGCCCGTTGCTGCTGTTCGGGCGATTAGCTCAGGGGAAGAGCGCTTGCTTCACACGCAAGAAGTCGCAGGTTCAAATCCTGCATCGCCCACCATCAGGACATGAGCCGGGCGGCACATGCGCCCGATGCACGAGCAGGAAGACGCGGGAGCGAGCGGGAATAGCTCAGCTGGTAGAGCATCAGCTTCCCAAGCTGAGGGTCGCGGGTTCGAGTCCCGTTTCCCGCTCCAGACGACCGGCCGGCCTCACCGGCCCGGTGTCGGAGACAACAGGTTTGATGCGGGAGTAGCTCAGCGGTAGAGCATCTGCTTGCCATGCAGAAGGTCGAGGGTTCAAATCCCTTCTCCCGCTCCATGTAACCCCCGAGGCGGGCCCGGCTTTGCCCGGCCCGCCTCTTTCGTCCGTGGACAACTGAACCGGCCCGTCGCGGAGGCGTGTGGCGGGCAGAGATGATGAGGCGGCATAGCCAAGTGGCTAAGGCAGCGGTCTGCAAAACCGCTATTCGCCGGTTCGACTCCGGCTGCCGCCTCCATTTCATTTAACGGTGGGCATGGGGAACGACCGCCCTTGTCGTTGCTGCCGTTAGCTGCCGTTATCTGTCGTTATCTGTCGTTCGCTGCCGGAGTGGCGGAACGGTAGACGCTGGGGACTTAAAATCCTCTGAGGGCAACCCCCTCGTGCGGGTTCGACTCCCGCCTCCGGTACCAGGACTATCATCCGGCCATAGTGCCTCAGTCTGAGGCCCTGTGGCCGTTTTCGCTTCCGGGCGCCGAATGGACTGGCTCGCCCCACGAAGGTATGATCAGTTGCTGGTGGAACCTTCCTCGCCAGCCCCCGGCTGATGGCGCAGAAAGCTCAGCCTCACCAGCGAAGAGGCCATCGCCGTGCGCGCGCTGCGCGCGCGTGGCACCGGCACTGCCCGACAGCCTGCGTTCGCTCGCGACCAACTGACCGGCGTCCG
>JALGSW010000138.1 GCA_029821635.1 Candidatus Zipacnadia bacterium | reverse complement strand
CGTGTCTGCAAAGTCCTATCAGTTTACGTCTGAGTCGGTGACAGAGGGCCATCCGGACAAGATGTGCGACCAGATCTCCGACGCCGTGCTGGACTACGTGATGAAGGAGGACCCGACCGGGCGCGTGGCGATCGAGACGCTGGTCACCACCGGCACTTGCATGGTCGCCGGTGAGATGACCACCGACTGCTACGTCCCGGTGGACGACGTGGCGCGCGAGGTGATCGCCGACATCGGCTACACCCGCGCCAAGTACGGCTTCGACTCCGAGACGGTAGGCGTGCTCACCGCGATCCACTCGCAGTCGCCCAATATCGCGGCGGGCGTGGACACCGGCGGCGCGGGCGATCAGGGCATGATGTTCGGCTTCGCCTGCGACGACACCGAGACGTACATGCCGCTGCCGATCCACCTTGCGCACCGGCTGGCCGAGCGCATGGCCTACGTGCGCAAGACCGGCGAGTTGGACTACCTGCGCCCCGACGGCAAGACGCAGGTGACCGTGCGCTACGAGGACGACCGCCCCGTCGAGGTCACGAAGGTCCTGCTGGCCGCCCAGCACAAGCGCGGGATGGGCCAGGCGGACATCCGCGCGGACCTGATGCAGTTCGTGGTCGAGCCGGTCATCCCGCGGGAGATGTGGGCCGAGGGGATGGACTGCCTCGTCAACCGCACCGGCGTCTTTGAGATCGGCGGCCCGCAGGCCGACACGGGCCTGACCGGCCGCAAGATCATCGTGGACACCTACGGCGGCTACGCCCGCCACGGCGGTGGCGCGTTCTCGGGCAAGGACCCGACGAAGGTGGACCGCTCCGGCGCCTACTTCGCCCGCTACGTCGCCAAGAACGTGGTCGCGGCCGGGCTCGCCCGCAAGTGCGAGATCGAGGTCAGCTACGCCATCGGCGACCCCGACCCGTTCTCGATCGCGGTCTTCTGCTTCGGCACCGAGGCTATTCCCGAGGAGCAGATCGCGAAGATCGTGAGCACCAACTTTGACTTCTCCCCGCGCGCGATGATCGAGCGGCTCGACCTGCGCCGCCCGATCTTCCGCAAGACCGCCACCTACGGCCACTTCGGCCGCGACGACAAGGACTTCACCTGGGAGCGCCTCGACGCCGTTGAGATGCTCAAGGAAGAGGCGGGACTTTGACGGACCGCCCGCGTCAGCCCCGGCTGTTCGACGACGAGCCGGCTCCCGAGCCGGAGGCCCCCGAGGCCCGCGAGCCTCAGGAGGCGCCAGACGACGCCGGGCGCTACGCCGAGGTCCTCATCGACCAGGCGGGACGCGGGCTTGAGCGCGAACTGACGTACGCAGTCCCTGCCCACCTGGAGGACGATCTCCAGGTGGGCAGCTACGTTCTTGTGCCGCTCGGGCCACGGCGCCTCCCCGGCTGGATCACCGGCTTCACCACGCAGCGCCCGAGCTTCCGCGTCCGGCCGATCGCGGACACGCTGGTGGATGAGCCGGTCTTCGACGAGCACGGTCTGGCGCTTGCGCGCTGGATGGCCGGGCACTACCTCGCGAGCCTGCGCGACTGCCTGCGCTGCCTGCTGCCACCCGGCGCGGCGCGCGAGCCCGAAACGCTGGTCGCTCTGACCGACGCGGGCCGCGAGGCCGCTCCCGAGGCGATCTCACGCGCCCCACGCCAGCAACAGGTGCTGGCTGCGTTGCAGGGGCTGCACGCGATGGGGGAGAGCGCCGAGGCGCCGCTCGACGACCTCGTGGCCGCGCTGGGGGCCGCCGACGCCACTGCCACGCAGGCGGTGGTCACGGGTGCTCTGCGTTCGCTGGAGGAGCGCGGGCTGGCTCGCGTGCGTCGCATGCTCGGGCGGCCGAGGGTGCGCGAGCGGCATCAGCAGGTCGCGCGGCCGGCGGGCGAGCGCGACTGGGAGGCGGTGCTCGCGCAGGTCGCCACGCGCGCCCCACGCCAGGCTGAGGCGATCGAGGCGCTGCTCGAGGCCGAAGACGGCGTGCTGGTGGCCGAGCTGAACCGGGGCGCCGTCAGCGCGCTGCAGGAGAAGGGCCTCGTGAGCGTCTCCGACGAGCCGATCCGTCGGCGGCCCTCAGGCACCGGGACTGAGGGCGAGGAGACGCGCTTCCTCAGCCTCACCGGCGATCAGCAGTGCGTCTTCGACCGCGTGGATGGGGCGCTGGAGGCGCGCGCGTACACCGGCCTCGTGCTCCACGGCGTCACCGGCTCAGGGAAGACCGAGGTCTATCTGCACGCGATCGACTCGGCGCTCAAGCGCGGCCGCGGGGCGATCGTGCTGGTGCCGGAGATCTCACTGACGCCGCAGATGGTCGGGCGCTTCGAGGCGCGCTTCGGCGACCGCCTCGCGCTGCTGCACAGTCAGATGGGCGGGGGCGAGCGCTACGACGAGTGGATGCGTGTGCAGCGCGGCGAGGCGGACGTGGTCGTGGGCGCGCGCTCGGCGATCTTCGCACCGCTCGCCGACATCGGCGTGATCGTGATCGATGAGGAGCACGAGGGCGCGTACAAGCAGGACTCGCCGCCGCGCTACCACGCGATCGGCGTCGCGCGCATAAGGGCCCGGCAGCACGAAGCGGTGCTGGTGCTCGGGAGCGCCACGCCGTCGCTGGAGAGCTACCACGAGGCGCGCGAGGGCACGGGCGAGCTGGCGCTGTGCGAGCTCCCGTTGCGCATCGACTCCCGACCGCTGCCCGAGGTGGAGATCGTCGATCTGCGCGGCGAGACGCTCATGGGCGCGGGTGGCACCTTCAGCCAGCGCCTGCTCGATGCGCTGGAGGAGTGCCTCGGGCGCGGTGAGCAGGCGATGCTCTTCCTCAATCGACGCGGCTTCTCCACCTTCGTGATGTGCCGCGAGTGCGGCTTCACTCTGGCCTGCCGGCATTGCTCGGTCTCACTGATCTACCACCACGGCTCGCGGGAGATGCGCTGCCATCACTGCGACTACCGGCTGCCGATGCCGGAGATCTGCCCGTCGTGCGAATCCGAAGACATCGGCTACAAAGGCCTCGGCACCGAGCGCGTGGCCGACCAGGTGACGCGCGAGTTCGATGGTGCGAAGGTCCTGCGCATGGATCGCGACACCACCTCGCGCAAGGGCGCGCACGCGGACATCCTCCGGCGCTTCGGCCGCGGCGAGGCGAACGTGCTGATCGGCACGCAGATGATCGCGAAGGGCCACGACTTCCCGAACGTGACGCTCGTGGGCGTGCTCAACGCCGACACCGGTCTGAACCGGCCGGACTTCCGCGCCTCGGAGGGCACCTTCGCACTCCTGACGCAGGTGGCCGGGCGCGCGGGACGCGCGGACAAGCCCGGACGAGTGCTTGTGCAGACGTACAATCCGGACCATCCGGCGATCGTCAGCGCGTCGAAGCACGACTACGAGGCGTTCTACGGCCACGAGCTTGAAAAGCGTCGCGAGAACATGTATCCTCCCTTTACACGGCTTGTTAACCTTACCATCAGCCACGAGGATGCGGCTGGGGCGCTCAAGATTGCGGAGCGTGTGGCGTCCGAGTTGCGCCGGCGGGGCCTCAGAGACGAGCCTCGGGCGCCCCTGCAGTTCGTGGGGCCCGCTGCCGCGCCGCTCGCGCGCCTGAGGGGGCAGTTCCGCTTCCACCTGCTGCTCAAGGGTGAGAGCATTGAGCGGCTCCGGGAGGCGCTGCTCGATGCCCTCGCGGCGTTGGGGGATGAGGCGGCGGCCGTGAGCGTTGACGTAGACCCACTCGACATGATGTAGGCGGGCAGACGCGCGCCCGCCTGCCTGAGGAGCCTGACGGATGACGCGCCAAAGCGCAGTCCGACGCATTGCTTACTGTGGAGACCCCGTGCTGCACCGGCCGGCATCGCGCGTGCGCCGGATAGATGATGACCTGCGGACGCTGCTCGATGACATGACCGAGACGATGCTGGAGGCGAACGGCCTCGGGCTGGCGGCAGCGCAGGTGGGCGTCCCGCTCAGCGTCGTCATCGTCCGGGCCGACGCGGACAGTGACACGGTAATCGAACTGATCAACCCGCGGATGATCGAGATCGAAGGCGAGGAGGACGGCGCTGAGGGCTGTCTGAGCCTGCCGACGCTGCGCGGTTCGGTGCTCAGGCCGGCGCGCGCGGTCGTCGAGGCCATCGACCGCGAGGGTGACGAGATCGCGATCGAGGGCGAGGGCATGATGGCGCGCTGCCTCGCGCACGAGCTGGATCATCTCGTGGGGCGGGTCTTCATCGACGTGGTGGAACCGGAGAGCCTCTGCTGGCTGCGGCCCGACGAGCACGAGGACACCGGCTACCGGACGGAGCCGACGACGATTGAGGAGGCCCGCAAGGCCTTCGACCGGATGCGCGAGCAGCGGAAGGGATCGTGACGGATGCGCATCGCGTTCTTCGGCACGCCGCCGCCGTCGGCGCCCTATCTGAGCGCTCTGGCTCGCAGCGACCACGAGGTCGTGGCGGTCGTGACGCAGCCCGATCGACCCGCAGGACGCGGCCGGGAGCCGCGCCCGAGCCCCGTCAAGGAGCGCGCGATCGAGCTGGGTCTGCCGGTGCTGGCTCCGGAGGATGCCGCCGACGGGGAGTTCATCGACGCGCTGGCCGAAGTGAGCCCTGAGCTCGGCGTGGTCGTCGCCTACGGGGAGGTACTTATTCGCCGGCTGCTGGAACTCCCGCCGCGCGGATTCGTTAACGTTCACTACTCACTACTGCCGGAGCTGCGAGGGGCAGCGCCGGTCTACGGCGCGCTGCGGCAGGGCCTCGAGCGGACCGGCGTGACGGTGCAGTACATGGCGCGCAAGCTCGACGCCGGGGATATCCTCCTGCAGCGCGAGCTTCAGATTGCCGAGGATGACACCCGTGGGACGCTCACGGACAGGCTGACGGAGATCGGCGTTCCGGCACTGATGGACGCCGTCGGGCTGATTGAGGCCGGGACGGCGCCGCGCGTCCCGCAGAAGCACGAGCTGGCGACGTACGTTGGGCGGGTGGAGACGGACGACTGCCGGATCGACTGGTCGCTACCGGCGGCTGAGGTGCGTGCGTTGGTGCGCGCCTGCACGCCGTGGCCTGGGGCCTGGTGCGAGCTTGGCGGCGGTCGCGTGAAAGTGCAAGACGTGTGCGTAGTGCAAAATGTCTTAAGACAAGGAGGGAGACCGGGCAGGATCGTCGAAATCCCCTTGGGAGGTGGGCCGGTGGTGCTCGCCGGACGCGATGCAGTGCAGATCCGTGCGCTGCAGCCGGCGGGGAAGAGGGCGATGACCGGCGAGGAGTTCCTGCGGGGAGCCCGGCTCCGCCCCGGCGACAGCTTTGAGTGATCGTCGGCAGTCATGAGGGTCGCCAGGGGCCCTCAACAGCGCATGTAGCAATTCCTAGCCCCGGCTCGGAGGACGCGACCTGATGGCCGCAGACAGCGGAACTCTGCGAGAGGCCCACGAGCATCGCATCAACGGCGAGTACGATCAGGCGATCGGGCTCTATCAGCAGATTCTGGGCGAGGAACCGGAGCAGGCGGATGCGCTCTGGGGCCTCGGTCTGTCAATGATGAATACCGGCGAGTTCGACGAGGCGCTGGAGAGCATCTGCAAGGCGTCTGAGGTCGAGCCGCAGAACCAGCTCTACCTGCTCGACGCGGGGAAGCACTACACGATGCTGGGCATGTACGATGAGGCGAAGCCCTTCTTCGAGAAGGTCATCGCCATCGACGCAGGCTCGAAGCATGGAGTCGACGCGCAGAAACAGCTTTCATACTACGACTAGGCGAGAGGTCGTGAGGAGCCGGGCCCCGGGCAGGCGAGTCCGCTTGCGGGCTCGGCTTCCGTGCTATGATCAGCATCAGCTTTAAGCCCGGCGGCGAGTCCGGCCAGGTCGAAGAGGGAACGACGATTCTCGCCGCGGCGGAGCAGCTCGGGGTGACGATCTCCGCTCCGTGCGGTGGCCGCGGCCGCTGCGGCCGCTGCCGCGTCATCGCTCTGAAGGGCTGTGCCCCGCCGACTCAGGCGGAGAACGACCTGCTTACCGGTGAGGAACTGCGCAACAGTGTGCGCCTCGCCTGCGAAGCCACGCTCGTCGAGGATGCGCAGGTCATCCTCCCCAGCGACTCCCGCACCGTCAAAGGCAAGATCCTCGCCGATGACGCGCGCGAGGAGATCACGCTGAACCCCAACGTCTCCGGGAGTGCGATCGAGCTCGCGCATCCCAGCCTCGCCGACCAGCGCAGTGACTTCGAGCGGGTGGCGGACGGCCTTGGCGTTCCTGCGAATGAGCTCGTTATCCACCGCGACGCCCTCGCTCAGCTCCCCACGGTCCTGCGCGCGAACGACTTTCACGTGGGCGTCGTACGTGTCGGCGGCGTGATCTCCGCCATCCGCCCGCCCGGCGAGCAGCCCTGCTGCCTCGGAGCCGCGGTGGACATCGGGACGACCACGGTCGTGGCGTACCTCGTTGATCTGCGGAGCGGTGAGACGATCGCGACGGCCTCGGAACTGAACCCTCAGGCGCGACACGGGCACGACCTGATCTCGCGGATCGAGTTCGTTCAGAGCGCCGCCACGGGCCTTGAGGACATGCGGCGGCTGATCGTGGACCTCATCAACCGGCTACTGGCCGAGGCAGCGGCCGACGCAGGCGTGATGCGGCGGGACGTCCACGAGGTCTCCGTCGTCGGCAACACCTGCATGCACCACCTCTTCCTCGGGCTCGACCCGCGGAATCTCGCTCAGGCGCCCTACATCCCGGTCACTCGCGAGCCCGTCGAGCTGTCGGCGGAGGAAGCGGGACTTGCAATCAATCGGGCAGGCAACGTATACTGCCTGCCGGTAATTGCGGGTTTCGTGGGCGCGGACACCGTGGGCGTGCTGCTGATGTCGCGGATCGCGGAGCGCGATCACCCGACGCTCGCAATTGACATCGGGACGAACGGCGAAGTGATGCTGTGGGCGAACGGGCGCCTGTTGACGGCGTCCTGCGCGGCGGGCCCGGCCTTCGAGGGTGGAGAGATCCGGCATGGAGTGAGGGCCGCTGACGGCGCCATCGAGCGCGTCTGGCTCAAGAACGGCAGCCTCGGCTACGCAACGATCGGCGGCACGAGGCCCAGCGGCATCTGCGGCTCGGGAATCTTCGACATCGTTGCGGCGCTGCTCGACAGTGGAGCCGCCGACAGCACCGGGCGCTTTGCGACCCACGAAGCCGCGCAGGGCCTGACCGAGGAGATGACGACGCGGCTGCGCGGCGAGGGCCCGCAGCGGGAGTTCGTGCTGGTCGAGGGTGGCGGCGCGGGCAACGGCGAGATCACCTTCACGCAAAAAGACTTGCGAGAAGTTCAGCTCGCGAAAGGTGCTGTGCGTGCCGCAGTCGAATTGCTCTGCGCTGAGGCGGGGATCGCGGGCGATGAGATCGAAGAGGTCCTGCTCGCGGGAGCCTTCGGGAACTACATCGACCGGCGCAGCGCACTTCGGATGGGACTGTTGCCTCCGGTGCCACTCGACCGGATCCGGGGGATCGGAAATGCGGCGGGGGCGGGCGCGCTCGCTGCGCTGCTTTCCGTGGACGAGCGGGAACGCGCGGCGCAGTTGTCCAGAAGCGCGGAGCACCTCGAGCTGATGGCGAATCCGCACTTTCAGCTCGTGTTCGCGGACAGCATGATGTTCCCTGAAGCGACCTGATGGCGTCAATACCCGCCGATGCGGGTGGGGTCTGGGGCATAGGCGCACGCACTATAAGCGGAATGGCTGTACATTCCACGGGAGGTTCACGGACATGGCGGACCTGCAGGCGCTGGCGGATGCTGTGATCAACGGCAAGAAGGACGACGCGGAACGGCTGACTCAGGCGGCCGTGGATGAGGGTCTCAAGCCGAGCACGATCATCAACGAGGGGCTCATCGCCGGAATGGGCGTCGTCGGGGAGAAGTTCAAGAACAACGAGTTCTACGTCCCCGAGGTGCTGATTGCTGCCCGCGCGATGCAGTCGGCGATGGGTATCGTCAAGCCGCTGCTGGCCGAGGGCGAGATGGAGTCGAAGGGCAGGGTTGCCATCGGCACGGTCAAGGGCGACCTGCACGACATCGGCAAGAATCTCGTCGCGATGATGCTCGAGGGCGGCGGCTACGAAGTCGTGGACCTCGAGGTCGACGTCTCACCCGAGCAGTTCGTCGCGGCGGCGAGCGAGCAGGGATGCAACTGCGTTGCCCTGTCGGCGCTGCTGACCACCACGATGCCTTCGATGAAGGACACCGTGGACGCGCTGGTCGAGGCGGGCATCAAGAACAAGGTCATGGTCATCATCGGCGGCGCGCCGGTGACGCAGTCCTACGCAGACGAGATCGGCGCCGACGGCTACGCGCCCGACGCCGCCTCGGCGGTAGACAAGGTCGCCGAGCTGCTGGCGTAGTTCCGCGGACAGCCAGCGCCTGCCGCAGGTTTGATGCCTGGAGCCATCGCCGCCGCATGGGCGGCGATGGCTTCTGTGCTGCCCGCTCGTTTGATTGCCGCTACCGGGAGTGAAACGCGATGCCGTGGCGTTCGATCGCAATGCTGATCGTGGCCGTCTCGCTGGGTGCGGGCGGTCAGTTGTGCCTCAAGTTCGGCGTCAACCAGCTCGGCAGCGGGGGGCTCGTTGAGGTCATCAAGGGCATCTTCACGCCCTACGTCTTCACGGGCTTCTGCCTCTACGGCCTCAGCTCGGTCATCTACCTGATGGCGCTGTCGAAGCTCGATCTGAGCTTCGCCTACCCCTTCGTCGCGCTCAGCTTCGTGCTCGTGACCTTCTTCTCGTGGTGGCTGCTGCACGAACAGCTTCCGCCGCTGCGGATCGTCGGCCTCGTGCTGATCATGAGCGGCGTGCTCACAGTGGCCGCCAGCTACCGGGCCCAGGCCGCCGAAGCGCACGTCGCCATCCAGGCGCCGGCAGATTCCGGCGTGTCCTGACCCTCTGCCGCCGCAGCTTTGTGCGCGGCGGGACATTCGCGTATAATCCGGGGCATGAGCACCGACTCCGCCGGCCCCCGCGCCACGGCGATCCTGATCGTCACGCTCGCACTGCTGTGCGTGGCGTTCTGGGCGGATTGCCTCGTGGGGCCGAACGCCCCGCTCGCCGCGGGCTTCCAGGCGCAGATGGAGCCGTGGGCGAGCGAAGCGGACCTCCCCGGCACCGAGCGGCAGTGGTCGCCGCTGCTGTGGGACGGCGTCGCGCAGTTCTACCCCTGGCGGCTGCTGGCGGCCCGCGCGATGCGCGACGGCGAGTTGGCGCTGTGGAACCCCCATCAGATGTGCGGCTACCCCTTCGTCGGCAACGGGCAGTCGGCGCTGTTCTATCCGCCCAACTGGCTGCTGGCGCCGGTCGATGTGAAGTGGGGCTTCGGCCTGCTCGCGGCGCTGCACTACGCCCTTGCGGCGGTGCTGACGGCCCTGCTGTGCCGGGCACTGGGCCTGGGCTACCTGCCGGCGGCCTTTGCGGCCATCGCCTTCACCTTCGGCGGCTTCATGGTGACGTGGACGGAGCTGCCGACGCTGATGAACTGCGCGGCGTGGCTGCCGGGAGCGTTACTGGGGGTCGTGCTGATCTTCAAGCGCAGTCGCTGGGGCGTGCCGGTCCTGGGCGTGTCGCTGGCGATGACGCTGTTGGCCGGGCACCTTCAGATCGCCGCGTATGTCTGGGCGATCACTGCCGGCTACGCGCTGGGGCGCGTGGTGTGGGCGGCGATCAAGCGGCGCCCGACGCGCATTCCGGCGCTGGCGGCGGGCGTGGGGATCGGTCTGCTGCTGAGCGCGGCGCAAGTGCTGCCTTCGCTGGAGCTGGCGGCTAACTCCCCGCGCGGCCACGGTGGCCCGAGCGAGGCGGGCTGGCAGTTCCACGAGCGGGTCGCGCTGCAGCCCGCGGAGTGGATCGCGTTCCTCGACCCCAACGCCTTCGGCAGCCCCGTGACCGGCGATCATCAGTTCACCCGCTACGGCATCACCTACCCGGAGCACTGCGGCTTCGTCGGCGTGATCACGCTGCTGCTGGCGCTCAGCGGGCTCTTCTTCGCCCGCACCAGGCACTTCGCGTTCTTTGCAGTGCTCGCGGCGCTGTGCATCCACCTGGCGATGGCCGGGCCGCTGGCGAAGTACATCTACCTCTACGTGCCGAAGATCGGGCTGGCCGGGAGCTTCGCGCGCATGCTCTCAGTCTTCACCTTCGCGGTCGCGATGGCGGCGGCGTTCGGGCTGGAGGGCATCAGCGCGCGACTGCGGCGATGGTATGAAGCGCGCAGCGAGGCTGGAGCGGGCACTCACCGAGTGAGCCCCGCGACGGTCGTGTGCGCGGTCGCGCTGCTTGTGCTGGCGTGGGAGCTGCTGCCGTGGGCACACGGCTTCCTGCCGCGGACGCGCCGGGAGAACGTCTACCCGGTGACGCCGGCGATCGAGGCATTGCAGCGCGCACCAGGGCGTGTGCTGGCGGTCACTCCGCGGCAGGGATGGGGGATGGCGCGGGTGCCGGGCGCTGTCCTGCCGCCCAATGCAGCCAGCGTCTACGGCTACGACAGCACCTCCGGCTACGATTCGCTGATGCTGACGACGTACCGCGCGTACCTGGTGCGCGGGGAGGGCGCTGAGGTGGCGCCGCTGGTCAACGGGAACATGATGCTGCCCGAGCGGTCGGTGGGCCCGAGGCAGGCGCTGATGGGCCTCGACACCGTGCTGGCGCACACGCGGCCCCATGGCGCAGAGAGCCCGCAGGAGGTCACGCTCGCGAGCAACCACGGGCGCGTGGGCCTCTACGAGGTCTCGCCGGTCTTCCCGCGGGCGTTCATGTTGGGTGAGGCCGAGGCGCTGCAGACGGACCCCGATCTGGCGCTGGACGACGCCGTGCCTGCGCGGTGGCAGCGGCTCGGCACCGGTCTTATCCGCGTCGGGCTTCCCGCGTCGAGCGGTGGGAAGACGCTGTGCGTGACGGAAACCTTCTATCCTGGCTGGAACGCTTATGTTGATGGCAGGGCGCGCGAAGTCTGGCCGGCGCTCGACGCGTTCTGCGGCGTGAGCGTGCGTGATGGCGACGCCGAGGTGCGCCTCGTCTTCGAGCCCGCGACGGTGCGCGTCGGGTGCTTCCTGACGCTGCTTGGCATCACGACGCTGGCGGGGATCGTGGCGGGCCGGACGGTTGGACCGAGGAGGACGCTGAGGCGCGGATGACGAGTGCGGAGCCCGTGCAGGAACGCGAGCCGATGGTGACGTGGCGCGAGATGGCCCCGGTGATCGTGTGGGCCGTCGCGGTCATGGCGATCACCGCGCTTCCCTACGTCTGGGCGGTCAGCCGCGCAGCGCCGGGGGAACAGTTTCAGGGCTTCCTGTGGGGCGTGGACGAGGGCAATGTCTACCTGCAGTGGATGCGGCAGGCCGCTGAGGGGCGGGTGCTGCTGCGCAATCAGTACACGACGATGCCGCAGGACCCGCACTTCTTCAATGTCTTCGTGCTGGCGCTCGGGCGGATCACGGCGTGGAGCGGGCAGCCGCCGGCGGTGATCTTCCACGCGGCGCGGCTGCTCGGCGGCATCGTGCTGCTGGTGACAATCTACCTGCTGGCGGCGTTTCTGTCGCGCCTGAGGGCGGTGCGCTGGGGCGCGCTGGCGCTGGCGTCCCTTGGCTCGGGCTTCGGCTGGCTGGCCGCCGCCTGGGCGAGCACGCTTCCCGAGCACCTTCCGCCCATGCTGCGCCCGCCGGACTACGCCCCGCTGCCGCCGCAGACGTGGCAGATCCAGCCGGAGGCGGTGACCTTCCTGTCGCTGCTGCTCAATCCGCTCTTCGTCTGGGCGATGGCGCTGATGTGCGTGGTGCTGATGGCCGCGGTGGTTACGCTGGAGCGCAAGAGCTTCGGCTGGGCGGTGGTCACGGGCGCGCTGCTGCTGCTGATAGGCAACATTCACGGGTACGACATCTTCGTGCTGCACGCGACGATCGTGATTTTCGCGGTGGTGAGCGTGCTGCGCGGGCACATCCGACTGAGGCACGCGGCGGCGCTCTACGGAGTGATCTTTCTGGTGGGGGCCCCGGCTCCGGTGTGGGCGTGGTGGGCGGCGCACCAGGACCCGGCGTATCTGGCGAAGATCAACACGCCGACGCTGTCGCCGCGCGCGCTGGACATGGCGGCGGGCTACGGCCTAGTGCTGCTGCTGGCGCTGCCGGGCGCGTGGTATGCGCTGCGTAAGTGGCGCGGTGAGCCACGCCTGATGCTGCCGGTCTGCTGGGTGGTGACGAACGCCGCGCTGCTCTACGCGGTGAAGCCGGTGGCGGAGCCGGAGTTCGCGTGGAAGCCGCTCTTCAACTTCCAGCGGAAGATGGCGGAGGGGCTGCACATCCCACTGTGCGTGCTGGCGGCGGTGGGGCTGGCGCTGGTCATCGCGCCGGCACTGAGCAGGCGGCGCGCGGCCGCGGATGCCGAGGCCCCCGACGGGCGGGTGCTGCCGGCGGGCGAGCGGTCGAGGCGGCGCGTGCGGCCA
>JALGSW010000012.1 GCA_029821635.1 Candidatus Zipacnadia bacterium | reverse complement strand
AAGACGCGCCGGAAGGGCACCGCGGTCATCCCGCCCGCCGACCACCCGTGGCGGCGCGACTACCGAGACCTGCCAGATGGGCCAATCTACTCATGAACCGGCGCGCCGCCCCCCGCGGGGGGCGATGGGCAACAGCAACAGCAACGACTATCAACGGCTAACGACCTACCACTAACGACCACAGCATCCAAGACAACCGGACATTTCTACTTTGCTCAGAACAGGACATTTCTACTTTGCCTTTACAGGGCCGCAGCGCGGATTCGCATGGCCGCGAGCGCCCCCACAGGCTGCACCGGCTTCCGGTCACCGGGCGCGGTATTGCCCGCTGCATACGCGCCCCCTGCATGCCCTCAGGCGCATGGGCTGCGACGCTCTGGCGATACGGTGGAGACGGCGCGCTTTGCCCGAACCGGACATTTCCGTACTGCCGAGAACCGCACGTGCGCACCCCGCATATTCATCCGCGTGGGAACACGTTGACCTGCGGGCGCAACGGCAGTAGAATGATGGTTCGGCTGAACGGAGCGCGGAGGTGGCGACTGAGCTCTCATGGCGCATGATGACGACCGGATTCGCATCTTCGGAGCGCGCGAACACAATCTCAAGAGCGTGAACCTTGACCTGCCCAGGGGCGTGCTGATCGTCTTTACGGGCGTCAGCGGCTCGGGCAAGAGTTCGATGGCGCTCGACACGATCCACGCCGAGGGTCAACGACGCTACGTCGAATCGCTCTCCACGTACGCCCGGCAGTTCTTCGCGAACATGCGGCGGCCGCTGGTCGATCACATTGACGGCCTCTCCCCCGCCATCGCTATCGACCAGCGCTCTTCCTCGGGCAACCAGCGCTCGACCGTCGCGACCATCACCGACATCCACGACTACCTGCGCGTGCTCTTCGCCCGTGCGGGCCTCGTCTTCTGCTACTCCTGCGGGCGGACGGTGCGCGCGCACACAGCCCAACAGATCATCGACCGCGTGCTGGGGCTGCCCGAGGGCACACGCATCCACGTCCTTGCGCCGGTGCGCAGCACCGAGGGGCAGGCGCTCGTGGACGTGGCGCGCGACGCCCGCCGTCAGGGCTTCGTGCGTATCCGCGTGGACGGCGAGCAGATGGACATCTCCGAGGGCGTGCCGCAGCCTGCGCGGGAGTTCACGTCCGTGGAGGTCGTCGTGGACCGCATCGTGGTGAAGGAGGGTGTGCGATCGCGTGTCGCCGACTCGGTCGAGACAGCGCTGGAGCAGGCCGACGGGCTGATCGTGATCGACGTGGTGGACGGCGAGGAGCTGCCGATGTCCACGCGCTTCGCCTGCCCCGACTGCGGGATCTCCTACCCCGAGCTGACGCCCGCGATGTTCTCATTCAACAACCCGACGGGGATGTGCCCCGAGTGCGACGGCCTCGGCACCCAGCGCGGCCTCGACCCTGACCGCCTCGTGGCCGACCCCTCGAAGTCGATCCTCGACGGTGCGCTGGAGATCTACGGTGACGTCAACACGCGCCATGTCCGGCACGTGCTGGAGGGCCTCGCGAAGCAGTACGGCTTCGACCTCGACACCCCCTGGCGCGACCTGACCGACCATGCGCGCGAAATCATCCTCTACGGGACCGACGAGGAGATTGCCTTCGAGTACCAGACGCGCGGCGGCAAGCAGTTCGAGTACACGAAGCGCTTCGAGGGACTCGTGCCCGCCAGCCAGCGACGCTACCGCGACACCAGCTCGGCCGGGCAGAAGAAGTTCTACGATCGCTTCTTCGCGCCTCTGCCCTGCCCCACCTGCGAGGGCGACCGGTTGCGGCCGGAGAGTCGGGCGGTGCGCGTGGGCGGGAAGTCGCTGGGCGAGATAGCGGCGATGACCGCCGAGAGTGCGCTGGAGTTCTTCCGCGAGTTGGAGCTGCCCGATTCGGACGCCGAGCTGTGCGCGGAACTGCTGGACGAGATCCGCTCGCGGCTGCACTTCATGGTCGAGGTGGGCGTGGCGTACCTTACGCTCGACCGCACCGCGCCGACCCTCGCGGGTGGCGAGGCGCAGCGGATCCGGCTCGCCACGCAGCTTGGGTCGGGCCTGGCCGGAGTGCTCTACATCCTCGATGAGCCCAGCATCGGCCTGCACCCGGTCGACCACGACCGGCTACTGGCCGTGCTTGAGCGCCTGCGCGACCTCGGCAACACGGTGATCGTGGTCGAGCATGACGCGAGTACGATCCTGCGCGCGGACTGGACAGTGGACTTCGGACCGGGGCCGGGCGTCGAGGGCGGGCGCGTGATCTACGAGGGCGACGTCGCGGGTATGCTGGCGTCTGAGGAGTCGCTGACCGGCCGCTACCTCTCCGGCCGCCGGGCGATCCCCGTTCCCGAGCATCGTCGAGAGGGGATCGGCGAGTCGCTGGTCATCAGGGGCGCATCTCAGTATAATCTTCAGGGCGTGGATGCCGAGGTACCACTTGGGACCCTCACATGTGTCACGGGCGTGTCCGGCTCGGGCAAGAGCACGCTCGTGCAGGAGATCATCTACCGCGCGCTGCGCCGGCGGCTGCACCGCTCGCTGGACGTGCCGGGCGATCACCGGGAGATGACCGGCTGGGAGCACCTCGAGCGCGTGGTGGGCATCGATCAGGAGCCGATCGGGCGCACGCCGCGGTCGAATCCGGCGACCTACTCGCGCGTGATGGCGCCGATCCGCGAGCTGTTCGCGGCGGTGCCGGAGGCCCGGATGCGCGGCTACGAGCCGGGGCGGTTCAGCTTCAACGTGCCCGGCGGGCGCTGCGAAGCCTGTCAGGGCACCGGCACGCGCACCGTCGAGATGCACATGCTGCCGGACGTGTTCGTGGACTGCGATGAGTGCGCGGGGACGCGCTACAACCGCGAGACGCTGCATATCCGGTACAAGGGGAAGACCATCGCCGAGGTGCTGGACCTGACGGTCGCCGAGGCGGCGGAGCTGTTCCAGAACGTGCCGAAGGTGCGGCGAGTGCTGGAGACGCTGCAGAGCGTGGGGTTGGGTTACCTCAAGCTCGGTCAGCCCGCCACGACGCTCTCAGGTGGTGAGGCGCAGCGGCTCAAGCTGGCGCGCGAGCTGGCGCGGCCCGAGGGCGGGCACACGCTGTACATCCTCGACGAGCCGACGACCGGCCTGCACTTCGTGGACATCGCGCGGCTGCTCGACGTACTGGACGAGCTGGTCAGCGCCGGGAACACGGTGCTGGTCATCGAACACAATAGTGAGGTCATCAAGTCCGCCGACTACGTCATCGACCTGGGCCCCGGCGGCGGCGACAGCGGCGGGAGGGTCGTCGCGACCGGCACTCCGGAGCAGGTCGCGGCGATGCCCGAATCGGCCACCGGCCGCTTCCTGCGGAAGGCGCTCGGGCAGACGGACGATTCGGCGGCTGCGGGCTAAGGGCGTCCGGCCGGCGCGTGACCGGACGGCAGGAGTGAGCGATCTGAGCCGCAGGACGGATGGGACGGACGCGCTCGGCGCGAGCGGCTCCACGCAGCCGCCCGCGGTGACTGTGCTGGTGCCCAGCTTCCGGCGGCCGGACGCGCTCCTGAGCTGCCTCGACGGCCTCCTCGCTGGCTCGTGCCTCCCGGATCAGGTCGTCTTGGTACTGCGCGACACCGACGGTGACTCCCGCGAGGCGCTCGACGCCTGGCGCGCGGAGAACCCCGACGGCGCGCAGCTCGTGGACCTCGCGGAGGTCGTCCAGCCAGGACAGATGGCGGCCACCAACGCGGGCCTCGCGATCTCCACCGGCGATGTGATCTGCTTCATCGACGACGACTGCGTTCCGACGCAGCGATGGCTCGAGCGGCTGCTCTCGCACTACGCCGAGCCCGACGTGCTGGGCGTCGGCGGGCGGGACATCGTGCACGACGGCGACGCGATCGCGGGCGAGCCGCAGCCGCAGGTCGGCGTGCTCACCTGGTGCGGGCGGATGGTCGGCAACCATCACCAGCCGAGCTTCGACGACGCGCGTCGCGTCGCGCACCTCAAGGGCGCGAACATGTCTTTCCGGCGCGAGGTGATCCCGCCCTTCGACCTCTACCTGCGCTCGGGCGTATTCAATGACACGGACGTCTCGCTCGGCGCCACCGCGGATGGCGGCATGCTCATCTACGACCCGCTGGCGGCGGTCGATCACTACCCGAAGCCGCGCTTCGACGGTCACGAGCGTGACACGGAGAACCTCGTGGCGGTCTACGACCTGGCGCACGATTACGCCTACGTGATGCTCAAGCACCTCGACGGCCCGCGCCGCGCGGCGTTCACGATCTTCGCGCTGCTGGTCGGCCAGCACTGGCGCTACGGCCTGCTGCGCATGCTCGTTCGGCTGCCGCGCGAGCGCTCGCTGGCGGTCAGGCGCTGGCGCGCGGCGATGGGCGGGCTGCGGCAGGCATGGCGCACCACCAGGTCCGTGCGCGCACAGCAGGAGAAGAACGCCGCGGAGGAGCCCCCGACCCGATGAGCGCAACCGCACCAGCCTCCTCGCCACGCCGCAACCCACCGCTCCGGCGCCGCCGGAGCCGCGTGCCTCAGATCCTGATCGTCATTGGTCTGATCGCCTGCGCGGCGATCTTCACCGGCACGCTGCTGCATCGCGAGGGGCGCGCGCTGACCAGCCGCGACTCGCATCAGTACTGGTCGATCGGCAAGCACCTCGCGGAGGGGCGCGGCTTCAGCTTCGACGGTCACGAGCCCACGCGGATGCGCCAGCCGCTCTACCCGATGCTGCTCGCCGCCTCGATCATCCTCTTCGGCAAGAGCACGCTCCCGGTGCTGTTCGTGCAGCTCGCACTGGCGCTGGGCACGGTGCTGATCGTGGTGGCGATCGCGCGCGAGGTCTTCGGCGAGTTTGTGGGAGGAGTTGCCGGCCTCGTAGCGGGGCTCTACTACGCGTTCCCGGTGCTCGCGAACGAGATCCGGCCCGAGGCGCTGTACACCTTCCTCCTGGCGCTGATCGTCCTGCTGTGGGCGCGCGCGGTGAAGCGCCGCGACCTGCGCCTGGTGGTGGCATGCGGCGTCGCCATCGGGCTGGCGACGCTGACCCGCCCGGTCGCGCTGCCGTTCGTGGCGGCGGTCCCGATCGCGCTGTGGGCGCAGTTCGGGCGGCGCAGAGACGGCCTGCTGGCCGCAGGAATGCTCGCGGTAGTGGCGTGCGCGACGCTCGTCCCCTGGGGTGCGCGCAATCTGGCCTCCCTCGGCACGTTCAGCGTCACCTCCGATGCGGGAAGCGCGGCGCTCTACATGGGCACGCACCCGATGGTGTTCACCGAGTGGCAGGATGAGATGACCGCGATTGAGGCGACCGATGAGTTCCGCCGGCTGCAGGGCGATGACAGCTACCTCGGCCCGGATGCCTCCCGGCGCTTCCGCGCGGTGGCGGTGCAGCGCCTATACGATGACCCGCTGCGCACGCTCGGAGGCTGCATCGCGAAGGTCCCGCTCACCTGGTCGTACGCTCCGGGCAGCCGCCCGTGGCTCGTCAAGTCACCGCTCACCTTCTACCTGATGGCCATCCCGCAGCTCCTGTTGCTGGTGCTCATCGTGATGGGCTCCCGCGCCGCGCCGCGCAGCGTGCAGTGGATGACCGCCATCGTCTTCGTTGTGGTCTCAGCGACGATCTTCATGGGCTCGCCGACCGCGCGCTACACGATCCCCTTCATGCCGCTGGGGCTGGCGCTGGCCGCGCAGCCGTTGGCGGCGTTCGTTGCGCGGATTGCGCGCGCAAGGGACACGATCCGCCCATGACCGGCACGCCGACGGATGCGACGCGCCCGCCCGCCGGCGACCGGCGCCTGCGCATCGCGCTGGTGATCGAGGACGTCGGCCTCGGCGGCGGGCAGGAGCGGGTGATCGCTGAGCTTGCCCCGAGGCTCGCGCGCAGCCACGACGTGCACCTCGTGTGCTTCACCGTGCGGGACATCGACCTCGCCGGCATCACCGTCCATCGCCTGCGCAACCCGCGACTGCCCCTTGGCGCGCGGGCGCTGTGGTTCGCGCTCGCGTCATCGCACGCAATCCGCCCCCGCGACTTCGACGTGGTGCTCGCCCAGGGCGGCAACACCCTCGCTCAGAACGCGTTGCTCGCGCACACCGGCCACCGCGAGCGGCGGCGCGTCCGCACCGACCTGCAGCGCAGGTTCGGGATGCGCTCGCCACTGCGCCGCGCGTGGGAAGTCGTGCGCGACCACGCCTTCGTCTCGCTGGAGGCCCGGGCGGTCCGGCGCTGCCGAGGGCGCATCATGACCGTCTCTCGCAGCGTCCGGGAGTACTTCCTGCGCGAGTACGACCTCGGCCCGGATGAGGTCTTCGTCACGCGCAACGGCGTCAATCACTCCGTCTTCCGCCGCGACCTGCGCGACGAGGCCCGTCCGCGTATCAGGGGCCTGCTCGGGCTCGCCGAGGAAGAGTTCGTGGCGCTCTTCATGGGTGGGCGCTGGTACGAGAAACGCCTCGCCGAGGTGGTCAAGGCCCTGCCGCTCACGCGCGAGCCGGTGCGCCTGCTGGTGGTCGGCAACGGTGAGCGCGAGGCCTTCGAGGCGATCGCGCGGGAGGCCGGCGTCCTCGAGCGCATCATCTTCGTCCCGCACGTTGACCGGCCGCAGGAGTACCTCGCGATGGCCGACTGCCTCGTGGCGCCGAACCCCGAGGAGCCGTTCGGCCTCGTGACGCTGGAGGCCGCGGCGTGCGGGCTGCCGCTGCTGGCCACGCGCACCGGGGCCGCGCTGGACCTCATCGAGGATGGCGTGAGCGGCTTCTTCGTCGGCCCGGACCCGGTGGAGATCGCCCGGCGGCTCGACGAACTGTGCGCGGACCGGGCACTGCTTGCCGCGATGTCAGAGGCGGTCCACGAGCGCGCGCAGAGCTTCTCCTGGGACCGCCAGGCCGAGGAGATCGAGGCGCTCATGCTGCGCTTCGCGGCGGAGGGCGGTGAGCGCGCGTGAGGCTTGCGGTGATCAGCCACGCCTGTGTGATCGACGTGAACCAGCGGCTGTTCAAGCAGCTGTGCGCCGCGCACCCGGACGTTGAGCTGCTCATGATCGCGCCCCGGCGCTGGCGCGCCTCCACCGGCATGATCGTGGACTTCGCCGAAGTCGAGGACGCGGGCTTCCGCTCGCGTCCGCTACCGGTGATCGGCTCGGGCCAGATCAGCCTACACGTCTACCGAGGCCTCGCGCGGGCGCTGCATGACTTCGCCCCGGAGGTCGTCTACCTCGACGAGGAGCCTTACTCACTGCCCGCATGGCAGACACTGCGCATCTGCCGTCCCGCCGGCTACCCGATCTGCTTCATGACCGCGCAGAACCGCAGCAAGCGCTTCCCGTGGCCCTTCTCCTCGGTGGAGCGACAGATGCTCGCGTACGCAGCGCTCGCCGTGCCGCCCGCGGCGGAGATCACGGAGGTGCTGCGCGCGAAGAGCTTCGACGGGGCGATCGCGGTGATCCCGCACTTCGTGGACGCGGAGCTGTTCCGGCCGCTCGACCGCTCAGAGCTGCGAAGGGAGCTGGGCGTCCGTGGGACGGTCATCGGCTACCTCGGCCGGTTGACCGCGGAGAAGGGCCTCGACGACCTGCGCGCGGCGACGGAGATGCTGTTGGGGCGCGGGGAGGACGTCAGCGTGCTGCTGGTCGGCGGCGGCCCCATGTCCGACGAGTTCCGGCAGTGGAGCCGCGAGCACCCGGACGGCCGCGTGGTGCTCACCGGCCCGGTGCCGCACAGCGCCGCGCGTGACTACATGAACGCATTCGACCTGCTCGCGGTACCCTCGCGCACGATGCCGAACTGGGAGGAGCAGTTCGGGCGCGTGCTGGTCGAGGCGGCGGCGTGCGAGGTCCCGGTGATCGGCTCAAGCTCCGGGAACATCCCGAACCTCGTCGGCGAGCTGCAGTCGGGAGTGATCTCCGAGGAGCGCAACCCCGAGGCGATGGCCGACGCGATCGCGGACCTGCTCGCCGATCCGGCCGCCACCGCGGAGATCGGCCGCAGGGCGCGCAGACGCGTCGAGGAACGCTACGGACTCGCCGCGGTCGCCGATCGGCTCTACGACGCGCTCTGCGCCATGCCGCGCTGAGAGCGCACCCACGCCACACCGCGCCGCCCGAGCCGGACCAGCGCCGGACTGACGAGCAGCACCACGAAGGCGCCCACCACCGGCAGCACCCACGCGTATGTCCGCCACGCCCACTCGGCGATCAGCCGCCAGCGCTCAGGCGCAACGCCCCCCGCGCGTCGGACGATCGCGGCGGCGTTGAGCCGTGAGTGCAGGTCGCGGGCGTGCGCGAGCGCCTTCTGTCCGCTCGCTTGCGCGGCGGCCGGGTCGCCCGCGAGCATGTGCAGGCGCGCCAGCGCCAGGTGCGGCCCGGGCCACTCGGGGCTGCCCTGCGCTGCGCGCTGGAGGTAGCCGCGCGCGGCATCGGCATCGCCGGCCTCAAGGAAGCTCTCACCCACCAGGAGGTTCGCACAGGGGGAGTCGTAGCGCAGGACGAGGAGCAGCAGCTCGACGCGGCGCTCCGCGGCCTCGGTGGCACGCGTGCGCAGGTCCGTCATCAGGCAGATCAGATCGACACGCTCGGGAGCGGCCCGAGACGCCTCCACCAGCCACTCGCCCGCGCGATCGGGGTTGCCCTCGGCCCAGGCCAGCAGCGCCGCCGTGCGCAGTTGGTCGGCGAGGGCGAAGCGCGCCGCCTGCAGCCGCGCCGCCGCCTCCCCCGCGTCGCGCATCCGCCGGACTTCCTCCCGGTGCATCTCGGCCGCCTGCAGGTGCAGCGCCATCGCCGTCGCCTGCAGTCGCACCGCCGCGGCCGCCTCACCCAGCCCGCTGACGACGTCAGGCGCGCGAAAGTCAACGCTCCACGCGTAGACGGCGAGGGCGATCACCAGGCATGCGACCAACGCGAGCGCGGCCGGCCACGGCCGGAGCACCGGCATCACCTCAGGCCCATCAGCACGACAACTTTCACAGCCCCGTCCTCATGCCTCGAGAAAAGCTCGAAGCCCCGCGCGATCTCCTCCAGCGGCACCCGGTGCGTGATCAGCGGCAGCGCGTCGAGCTGCCCCGCCCTGCACAGGCGCAGCAACTCGTCGAAGTCCTCGTAGTGCAGGTACCAGCTTCCGCCCAGTTTCACGTCCCGGCGGATGATGTGCGTCCACGGGCTGAACTCCATCCGCATGTTGCGGCCGACGCAGATCGCTGTCCCGCCCGGCCGCAGGCTGTCGAGCGCGGTCAGCGCCATGCCCTCCGCACCCGTGCAGTCGAGCGCGAAGTCCGCGCCAGGTCCGGACCAGCGTTTCGCCGCATCGACCGTGCTTTCCTTGTCGGGGCTGCAGACGGCCTCCGCTCCGAGCTTCCGCGCGAGCGCCAGGCGGTACTCCAGCGGATCGACGGCCATCACGCGCGCGCCGCGCGCAACGCCGACTTGCACCGCTCCCAGGCCGATTGGCCCGCAGCCGAGCACAACGAGCGTGTCGCCCTCACCCACGCCCGCGGTGCGGATCGCCTTCATCGGCGTGCCCAGCACGTCGGTCAGCAGGCAGGCGCGCATCCAGTCAATCCACACGGGCAGTCGCAGCAGGTTCCGCTCGGGCGCCACGAGCAGCTCGCCGAAGCCGCCGTTGACTGAGCCACGCTGGTCTTCGCACCAGGTGATCCGTCCGCGCCGGCAGTTCGCGCACTCGCCGCAACCTGAGACCGCGTAGACGGCCACGCGGTCGCCGGGACGCACCCGCGTCACGCCCTCCCCCACCTCCAGCACCTCGCCGACGGCCTCGTGACCCATGACCGCGTCCGGAGGGCTGGCGGAGGCGTAGGGGTGGACGTCACTGCCGCAGATGCCGCAGGCCATCACGCGCACGAGGCACTCGTCCGCCGCTTCAGTCCGCGGGTCGGGCCGCTCCTCGATGCTGATTTCGCAGTTGCCTCGGAAGATGGCCGCTTTCATGGGGGGCACCTCAGCCCGTCGGGGTCAGAGCGCCCCGCGCCGGAACGCCCGCAGGTAGGCCGCGCACCACTCATCCCGCCCCGCCAGCGCCTCGGCCGCGTACACGCTTGACATGATGCGCTGGTCGAGGGGATCGACGATCGCGCTGTCGAGCCCGGCGGCGATCGCCTGGCACACGAAGACCTGGTTGAGCAGCGTCCGCTGCGGCAGACCGTAGGAGACATTGCTCACGCCGCAGACCGTGTGCACACCGGGGAGCGCCACGGTGATCTCGCGAATCGCGTCCATCGCAATGCGCGCGCCCTCCGGATCGACGCTCAGCGGCGTCACCACCGGATCGACGAACACGTCCTCAGCGGCCACCCCGGCGTCCGCAAGCTCCGCCACGAGTTGCGTGGCCGCATCCACGCGCCCCTGCACGCCCTGCGGCACACCCGCGTCGCTCATCACCAGCGCCACCACGCGCACCTCCCGCTGCGCGATGATCGGCAGGAAGGTCGCGAGGCGCTCGCGCTCAAGCGTGATGGAATTGCAGATCGGCCGCCCCTCGCCCTCATACGCATCGAGGCCCGCGCGCATCGCCTCCGGGTTCGCGGTGTCAATGCACACCGGCACCTCCACCGCGCCCGCGACCTCGCGCACCAGCCACGCCATCTGCTCGGCCTCGGCCGCGCCGACCGTCCCCACGTTGCAGTCGAGGTAGTCGGCCCCCGCCTCAGCCTGCCGCACGGCCAGCTCCGCGATGGCCGCCGCGTCGCGCGCCAGCACCGCCTTGCGCACCGGCTCGCGCGTCCCGTTGATGAGCTCACCAATGACGATCATGCCTCGCTCGCTGCCTCCTCCCGGCCCTTCACCAGCGCGGTCAGCATCCTGCACAGCGGCGCGTCCAGCCCCTGGGCCTCAGCACGCCGCGCGATCTCCCCGTTGATGAAGTCGATCTCCGTCCGCCGCCCCGCGCTGATGTCCTGCAGCATCGACGAGCGGTTCTGCGCGGTCTCCGCGCAGATCGCCTCGACCACGCGCACGATCCCCTCCTGAACGAACGCCCCCGACATGCGCGCGACGTCCGCGACCTCCTCGACCACCGCGCGCATCAACTGACGCAGCGCGTCGATCTCCACCAGCCGCCCGTTGGGCAGGCCGGTGAGCGCCGTGAGCGGGTTGACGGCGGCGTTCACGATTGCCTTTGACCAGAGCACGTCGTCCACGGACGACGCCGGCTCGCAGTCGATGCCCGCGGCGCGCAGGAAGCTCCCCGTCTCCCGCGCCCGGCGGAAGTTGCCGGTCGGCGATCCGTAGCGCACGAAGCCCTGCCCCGCCTCCCGCACATGACCTTCGCCGAGCAGCGTCGCGCCCGCGGTCGTCGTCCCCGCCAGCACCCGCTCGGCCGGCACGAACTCCGCGATGCGCTCGTAATTGCCCAGCCCGTTCTGCAACGTCAGTACGCTGCCGCCATCGCCGATCGCGGGCAACGCGTGGCGCGCGGCTTCCTCGGTGTCGTAGGCCTTCACCAGCACCAACGTGAGCCGGGCGGGGGCGAACTGAGCCGCATCGGCGCTGCAGCGCACGCGCACCGTCCGCTGCTCGCCGTCACGCTCGAGAATGATCCCCTGCTCGTCGATGCGCGCGGCGCGCTCAGGGCGATGGTCCAGCAGCCCCGTCCGCACGCCCGCCTCGGCCAGCATCGCCGCATGCAGACAGCCCATCGCGCCGGGCCCGACCACCAGCACGTCCACGGGCGCTCCCGTGCTGTCACTCACCGCGCTCGCCCTCCGGCCCGTGCGCCTCGAAGCCGGTGACGCCGCCCTCCGCCTCCCACCGCCTCAGCTCGGCGATCTCACCGAGCGTCCGCCCGGCCTCGATCTCACCCTTCTCCCGCTGCTCGCGCTCGAAGACCGACTGCGCGCGGTTGGCGATCGCCACGGCCTGCTCGTGCGGCACCGCGATCACGCCGTCGTCATCCGCGATGATCCAATCGCCGGTGCGGATCGTCGTCTCGCCGATCTTCAGCGGAACGCCGATCATCCCCATGCCCTTCGGCTCGCCCGCCGACGGTGTGCGCAACGCGCAGAACGCCGGGAAGCCGAGTTCGCCGATCTCCCGCGTGTCACGCATCGCCCCGTGGATCACCACGCCGCCGAGGTTGCGCGAGACGCAGCTCTTCGTCGCCTCCTCGCCCCAGACGGCCGGGCTCTCGCCGCGCACGTCGATCATCAGCACCGCGCCTTCGTCGGCCTGGTCGATCGCCTCCACCGGCTTCGCCCAGTCGCCCGGATACGTCCAGACGGTCAGCGCCGGTCCGACGGCCTTGAGCCCCGGCCGCACGGGGAAGATCCCCGGGACCAGCCCGCGTCGATGCATCGCGTCGGAGATGTTTGCCGCCGAGCAGCGCTCGAATATCTCCCGAAGCTGCTCCTCGCCGCCGCGCTTGAACAGCTCGGTCTCGATCGCCTCGCCCGAGCGGATCGCCTCGACGATCCTGCGCGCCGCCTCGGTCGCATCCGGCGCCTTGATGATCGCGCCGCCGACGATCACGATGTCCGCGCCGGCCTTGATGGCCTCCGGAGCGGTCTCCGAGTTGATCCCGCCCGCGACCGCGAGCCGGATCTGCACCACCTCGCGCACCGCGCCGATCACGTCCATGGGCGAAGCGCCCACCATCTGCTCGTCGATCGCGGTGTGAATGCCCACGATCGCCGCGCCAAGCTCCTGCGCCAGCCGCGCGCGCGTGGGCTGATCATCGCAGCCGATCAGGTCCACCTGCACCAGCGCGTCGTAGCTCTGTCCGGCCTCGACGCACTCGGAGATCGTCTCATCCGAGGCCGCGCCCAGCACGGTCACCACGTCGGCCCCGGCCTTCGCCGCGACCTCGACCTCGGTCCGCCCCGCGTCCATGATCTTCAGGTCCGCCACGACCGTGAGATCGGGGAAGCGCTGCCGCAACGCCCGCACCGCGACCATCCCCTCGCTCTTGATCAGCGGCGTTCCGGCCTCCACCCACGTTGCGCCACCCGCCACGGCCTCCTCGGCCGCCCGCATGGCCTGCGCCAGGTTCACGAAATCAAGCGCCACCTGCAGAACCGGTCCCTCTGACACTTGGACCGCTCCTCTCATTGTCACAATCAATCCGCGGCCACACGGACCGCGCTGGAATCACTTGCTCAACCGCCTCATTCTATCACACGAGCGCAGGCCACTCCACCGGACTTCGTCAGACCTGCCCACCGACGAGTCCCGGGCGAGGCCAGAACCCCGCGAGCCCGACAGGTCCCGGCGCCTCCCCGGCGAACTGACCGTGCAGCACACCAGTCGCGCCCGATACCTGGAGGTCATCATGAGCTTCCCGATGCTCGATGATTGCACGCGCCTGAGCCGCCTCGAGCCGCCAACCGCTCGCGTCACGATGGTCCTCGACACCGACACGTACAACGAGATTGACGACCAGTTCGCGCTCGCCTACGCGCTTCTCTCCGAAGAGCGCCTTTCCGTCGAGGCCGTCTACGCCGCGCCCTTCAGCAACAGGCGCGTGAGGCCGGAAGATGGGATGGAGCAGAGCTACGAGGAGATCGTGAGGGTCCTCGAGCGGATGGATCGCTCACCCGACGGCTTCGCCCTGAAGGGCTCCCGCAGCTACCTCCCCGCAGCCGACGAACCGGTCCCCAGTCCCGCGGTGGATGACCTCGTCGAGCGCGCGATGGCCTCGCGCGAGGACCCGCTCTACGTCGTCCCCATCGGCGCGATCACCAACATCGCCTCCGCGATCCTCACGTGCCCGGAGATCGTCGAGCGCATCGTCGTCGTCTGGCTCGGTGGGCAGCCCCACGGCTGGCACACCGCCCGCGAGTACAACCTCCAGCAGGACCTGCACGCCGCGCGCGTGATCCTCGACAGCGGCGTGCCCTTCGTGCACATCCCCTGCAAGAACGTCGCCGAGCACCTGACCACGACGCTCCCCGAGCTCGACGCGCACATCACCGGGCACAACGCCCTCGGCGACTACCTCTTCGCGATCTTCCAGGACTACGCCGACGATCACTTCGCGCGCGCCAAGGTCCTCTGGGACCTCTCGGCCGTCGCGTGGCTGATCGACAGCGCGTGGGTGCCGACCGTCGTCACGCACGCGCCGCTGCTCACCGACCGCGTTACCTGGTCGCTCGACAGCCGCCGGCACCTGATGCGCGAGGCCATCGGCTGCGACCGCAACGCGATCTTCGGCGACCTCTTCCGCAAGATCGCCGCGTTCTGATCGCCCGCTCAGAGGCTCGTCGCGTCGGCCATGTACACGTTGCACGCCCCGCCCGCGTCCGACGCGTACAGCGCCCAGCGGTCGTCGGGGCTGAAGATCGGGTGCGGGTGCGAGATCTGCGTGGTCCACGAGGTGTCGTGGCGGCACAGCCGCGTCACCACGCCACGCCCGTTCTCATGGCGGATCAGCGACATGTAGGCGCGACCCTCGGGATCGTCAGGCGACAGGCAGCCGCAGTCGCCGATGATGAGCGTGTTGTCTGAGTTCGACTGGATGTGCCCCGGCCGCGCGCCCGGCAGGAGGAACTGGCGCAGCCAGGTGCCATCCGCGCGCACGAAGCAGTTGTAGCCGTCAACATGGCCCTCATGCGATACGTTGGCCTGGAAGCCCACCTCGCCGCCACGCGTAAAGTACTCGTGGCAGCAGCTTTCGCTGAAGTGCTGGCGGAACAGCGGCTTCGCCTGGCGAGGCTGCGGATCGCCCAGGTCGATCGTCCACATGCGCTGCGCGACGTTCGAGCCACCCTCGTGGCAGAAGAGGATCAGGTCCGGGTTCGTCGGGTGGATGCACACGTGGGATATCCAGTTGCACTCACCCCACGCAGCCTGCGCCGCGCCGCTGTCGGTCTCCACGCGGATCACGAGCGAGGTGGGGCGCTGGTAGTAGCGCTCGGCCATCGTCGAGTAGATCCGCCCCGTCTCCGTACTCACCTGCAGGGCCTCCCGGTAGGCGAAGGCCACGTGGGCGCCGTCGGCCGTGCACGTCGGCAGCGCCGGAGTGAAGCCCTCCGGGACGTGGTAGAGCTCCTCGGCGCTGAAGCTCTCAAGGTCGATCGACATCAGCGCGCTGCCGCGGAACGCGAACAACCGCCCTCCCGGGTCGAGGCATGCGTTTGAGAAGGGAGTGTCCGACGCCTCCGTCACCTGCACCATCTTCGCCTCGGCGATGTCGAGCAGGAAGTAGGCGCGCTGCCCGACGCGGTCCGAGCTGATGATCAGCCGCTCCGAGCCGTCGCCCAGGAAGGACGTCGAGGTGAAGTAGAGGTGCGCGTTGTCCGACCCGTCGCCCGTGAGCCTGCGCACCAGCGCGCCGGTCTGCGGGTCCGTCAACTCCTCGATCTGCGCATCGAAGACATCGCCAACTGCCATCGCGATCAGACGCTCCTGTCCCGCGTGTCTATGAGTTCGCCCTCGGTGGCGATCAACGGCACCTGAACGTCCCAGCCCTCCTGCGGCACCCCATCGACGATCTGCAATGAGTAGGCCACCGCAACCACGGCACCGCTCTCCACGAGGTCGGTGCGCACGTTCAGGAGGTAGTCGAAGAACCCGCCGCCGTAGCCGAGGCGCCCGCCCTGCCGGTCGAACGCGAGGCCTGGAACCAGCACGAAGTCCACGTCGTAGATCGACCGGTCGGGGCAGCGATCGCGGATCGGCTCATCGATGCCGAAGCACCCGGGAGCGAGATCGCGCTCGGGGTCGCCGACGGCATGTAGGGCCAGTGCCTCCTCAAGGCCCTTCACCCGCGGCAGCACCAGCTCCGCACTCGACCGCAGCGTGTCGCCGATCAGCCGGTCGGTCAGCACCTCGCTGCCGAAGCTGCGGAAGAGCAGCCGGGCACGCGCGCGCCGGTACGAGCCCAGCGCCATCACCCGCCGCGCGATCGCCTCGCTGGCCAGCTCCTGCCGGCCATCGACGAGCGCATCGCGCCGCCTGCGCATCAGGCGACGCAACGCCGCCTTCTCCGCCGCGACCTTCACGGGGCCTCACGCCATCCGCGCACGATCGCGTCCGTCATCTCCGCCACCTGCGCCATCTCCGCCACGTCATGCACGCGGATCACGTCGGCGCCGTTGGCGATCGCCACCGCGCAGGTCGCGGCCGTCCCCATCAGCCGCTCCTCGGCCGGCGCGTCGAGCACCGTGCCGATCGTGGACTTGCGCGAGGTGCCGATGGCTACGCCGCATCCCAGGCTGCGCAGCTCGCGGAGCCGCCGGAGGATCGTGAGATTGTGCGCGACCGTCTTGCCGAAGCCGAAGCCCGGATCGACGAGTAGGCGCTCGCGCGCGACGCCCGCCTCCTCCGCGACCTCGATACGCTCGGCGAGGAAGTCAAAGATCTCCCCCATCAGGTCCTCGTACACGGGGGCCTGCTGCATGTCCCGCGGCGAGCCCTGCATGTGCATGACGCACGCCGCCGCGCCGGTCGCCGCCACGACTTCCGCCATCCCCGGCGCGCGCAGCCCGTTGACATCGTTGATCAGCCCCGCACCCATCGCAGCCGCGAGCTCCGCCACTTCCGGCTTGCTCGTGTCGATGGAGACGACCGCGTCGAACTCATCCGCCAGCGCCTCGACCACCGGCAGCACGCGCTCAAGCTCCTCATCGACGGAGACGCCCTCGTTGCCAGGCCGGGTGGACTCGCCGCCCACGTCGAGGATGTCGCAGCCCGCCTCGACGAAGCCGCGCGCCTGCTCGACCGCCGCGTCCAGGTCGCCCGCGATCCCATCCCCGGAGAAGGAGTCCGGTGCGACGTTCACGATGCCCATCACCAGCGTGCGCGGCCCGAGCTGCAGCGTGGTGCCGGCGCAGTCAAGCTCACGGCCCCCCCCGGAAACGCACGCCAGCACGGCCTCGATCGCCTCAAGGGCGAGCGCCTCCAGCCCGTGCGGCTGCAACGCTGCGCGCGCCAGCAGCCGCTCGTAGGTTCGCTGGTCGCCGAGCAGGATCACCGGCCGCGGGTCGGCGTCGAAGTCCGCCACCCGGCGATGCACCGCGCAGTCGCCACCCAGCGCCAGCATCTCCTGCTTGAGCAGCGCCGCCGCGGGGCCCGACACGGCCTCAAGCCGCACCGGATGCAGGCGCGCCTTCGCTGCCAGCCACTGCGTCGCATCCGTGTGCACGCCGAGCTCGGCCATCTCGGCCAGCATCCCCGAAGCGCTGCGGATGTCCAGTACTCTCGCGCGGTGATCCATTACCTGCGGCCCCGCCTCTCTGCGTCCCTACCCCATCGCGTTGTGCGGATTATACTGCCCGCCGGGGCAGTGCGCAACCGCGAAGGTCTCGTCAGGCCGGGTGGCGAATCCGGCCCCGGCGCGCACGATGCGACGCGAAGGGAGACCCTCATGGACTCAACCGATCTGAAGCGCTTCTGGGAGACCGTCCGGCGGGAGTTGAACGAGGTGCCGATCGATGCCGAGGCGGAGCTGATCCAGCCTGAACCGGTGCCGCTCACGAACACCTGGCGGCTGACGCTCACGGGCCTCGGCGGCGTGAAGTTCCGCGCGTTCCTGACGCTGCCGGGCGTCGGAGCGGACGCCGGCCCGCTGCCGGTCGCCGTCTTCACGCCAGGCTACGGCGGCAACACCGCGCACGCCGCGATGGCCGGCCTGTGCTACGACAAGCGCCTCGCGCTGCTCACCGTCTACCCGCGTGGACAGGGCGAGAGCGAGGAGTACTGGCAGGTGCCGGAGGGGCTCACGAAGCTCACGACGGGGCTGGACGATCCCGCACACCAGTACTACCGTGCAGGCTACGCCGACTGCCTCCGCGGCATCGACTACCTCTGCACCCGCGAGGAGATTGACCCCGAGCGCATCGGCGTCATCGGTCTCAGCCAGGGCGGCGGTCTCACGCTCGCAACCGCCTCACTCGACCCGCGCGTGAAGTGCGCGGTCGCCCATGAGCCCTTCCTGTGCAACTACCCGGTCGCGGTCGAGACAGCCACCACCGGCCCCTACCTCGAACTCACGAAGCACTTCGCCGCGAACCCCGGCTCCCGCGATCGCGCGCTGGAGACCCTCGCCTGGTTCGACCCGGTGAACCTCGCGCAGTTCATCACCTGCCCGACCTTCGTGTCGATCGGCCTCGCGGACACGACCTGCCCGCCTGAGACGATCCGGCCGGTCTACGAGCGCATCAGCGCGTTCAAGGGACTCATCGAGATTCCCGACGCCGTGCACGGGTGGTATTACGTCTACCGCGACTTCGACGACCTCTGGCTGAGGCGCTACCTCTGAGGGGCGCGCGGATCACTGCGGAGATTGCAGGCAGTAGAGCTGGCCGTCATTGGCGCCGATGTAGATGCGGCCGCCGGTGACGGCCGGCGATGAGTAGATCTTCTGCGCCAGCGGCTCCGCATCGGTGATCGCGCCGCTGCCCGAGTCGAGCAGGTAGAGCCGGCCGTCGTGGCATCCCACGCAGACCGTCACTCCCGAGAGTGCGCCCTCAAAGCCGGCGGGCGTCCCGATCACCACGGGTGAGGAGTCCGCGACTCCCGCCATCGTGCGCTCCCACACCTGCTCGCCGGTACCGAGGTTCGCCGCACGGAAGACCGTCTTCGACACGTAGCCCTCTACGGTCGCGTAGAATACGCGCCCGCCCGCTATCACGGGCGCTCCGACCACCGAGTAGGCGTCTTTGAGCGCCCAGACGCGCTCGCCTGTCTCAGGCCGCACCGCGACGAGGTAGTCCAGCTTCGGCGGGCGCAGCGCGCTGGGCCCCAGCGCGCCGAAAATCGCGATCCCATCGCCAACCACGGGCGCGGCGACGATCCGGCCCGTGCCCTCGACCTGCCACGCAAGCGCGCCGTCAGAAAGACCCGTGGCGAACATCCGGCCATCGTCATCGCCGCACAGCACCAGCTCCCCCGCGACCGCAGGCGAGCACTGAATCGCCGCGCCCTTCTCCGAGCGCCACACCAGCTCGCCGGTGCCCAGCCGCAGGCAGTAGAGACGCCCGTCCATGCTCCCGAAGACGACGCGCCCATCAACGACCGCGGGCGAGGAGAGGATCGAACCGCGCGTCCGGTACGACCAGCGCTGCACGCCGCTCGCCGCGTCCACCGCGTAGAGGAACCCATCCACCGACCCGAAGATCACCAGGCCATCGCTCACCGCCGGCGAGGACTGCACCGCCCCGCCGGTGCCGAAGCTCCACAGAATGCCCCCGTCGGCAGCCGAGAGCGCACACATCGTCCCGAGCGAGTTCCCAACGTAGACGCTGCCACCCACGACCGCGGGCGAGCCGTCAACGCTGCCCCCCAGCTCCGCCGACCAGGCGATCTCGAGGCCCGTGAAGCGCTCGTCCGGGGCCAGGCCGCTGCGCATGGCGTCGGCGCGGAACATCGTCCAGTCGGCCGAAGCCGCCGTGGGGAGAAGCAGCGCGCAGGCCAGCGCGGTCGCGGCAGTCGTCCGGGCACCGAGCCGCATCATCATCAGCCTCGTTCTGTGGACAGGCGGTCTACACTAATACAGAACAGCGCCGCCCCGGTTCGAGGCGGCGCTGAGTGTGTTCGACGCGATGTCGCGCGCGCTCAGGACGGCGGCTCAGGCGGCGAGTCGACGTCATCGACCATCTGGACCGGGGCGGGTAGCTGCGTCGTCCCTCCCGCGGTCACATCGACTGCCAGCGGGACGCCGGGCGGGATCACCAGGTCCCGGGCCGCATCGGCCGTGATCTGCAGGACCTGCGCGCCTGCCGGAACCCCGTTGAGCGTGAACTGCCCGTTGGCGTTGGTGGTGGTCGAAATGCCTCCGATCGCCACTGTGATGCCGCCGAGCGGGTTACCCGTTGCTGCGTACGTGATGGTGCCGGAGACCGATCCGGTCGCGACCCCGTTACCGCCGTCGCCGCCGCCGCCACATCCGGCGAACAGCACGGCCGCCGCGATCAACGCCAGGGCCACGAGTCCGACACATCGCCTGGTCTTCGTCATGCCTCTTTCACCTCTCAAGCTGCTGGCTGCTGAGATTGATCGGTCGGTCGCGAGCGCTCGCGCAGCTAGCGCGCGATCTGCGCAGGGCGCAGGGCCTGAACCCGCTGGCCATTCTCAGCGACTGCTTCGATCTTGATCAGGTAGCTGCCGTTCGGAACGAGTGTGCCATCCGCACTGCGCATGTCCCACGCCTGCTCATTGATGCCGGCCGGGACCGCCCGCGACTGCACGAGCGAGCGGACGTTGCGGCCCGCGATGTTGAGCACCTGGATGCTGACGCTGGCGGCGGAGCTCACGTCATACGTGACCATCATCCCGCCGCCGGCGGCCTGCACCGATGCGGTGCGAATCGCCAGGTTGTCGGCGCCGCGAGGCGCGATCTCCAGTTCGAAGTGCCGGAGTGCGCCGTCTGCGCCGCTGGTGAAGGTGTAGGCGGGCAGCGTGCGTGCATACATCCGCTTCCCGCTGTCAACGTCCGTCAGGTAGACCGCCATCTCAGCCGGGACCGCGGACAGGTCGGGCAGCGTCACCGCGACCTCGGCGTTCGCAATGTCCGTCTCGACCGCGAAGGGCCAGACCATAGCGCCGGAGCTCTGCGGCCGGATGTCGTGTGCCAGCCGGTCGGCGCCGTTGCCGGTGAAGTAGACATCCACCGAGTTCGGAAGCATCGGCGGGTTGTCCACGCGGTAGCCCGCGGCAGCGTCGCCGTTGCCGACACCCGCGACCGTAGTGAGGTCCGCCCGATCGGCGACGCTCGCCACGATGTCCACCAGCCACCCGTTGCTCGGGGCGCTGATGTCTGCGTCCGCGCCGTCAAGCATGGCGGAGGCCATGCCACTCGGGGCGGCGAGGGTCAGGGTGCCGGCCGCGCCGGTGGCCTTGAACCACGCGCCCTCCCACGCATCGATGTAGGTGCGGGCCGAGTTGAACGCCGCCGTCGGCGTGACCAGCCGGTAGCTGCCGACGGTCGGGTCCCAGATGAACGCGAAGGGCCTCACCGCGGTGCTGCCGGCGCCGGAGATGTTGGCGAGCGGCAGCGCTGTCTCCCACGGGTTGCCGATCATGTTCCAGCCGGTCGCGACGCCGACACTGAAGGTGCCGCTGTTCGCAACCGCGTCGCCCGGAACGGCGACATCAGTCACGGCCGGGAAGTTGACGAAGAACGCCGACCCGGGCCGCACCTCAAGCTGCAGCGCGTCCGGCGTGTCCTGACCGCGCACGTAGCCCTGCGGGCTGCTCGACGCATCCCAGCGGGCGAGAGCCGTGGTCTGGAAGACGTCCACGGCACGGTCGCGGTTGGCCGGCGGCGCGGCGGGGACCGCAACCATCTGCAGGCCCGCGCCGAAGCGCTGGCGGAACTCGGTGTAGGCGATGAAGTTGTTCCCCGTGGACGCCGGCGGCACCGTCACCTGCCGGGTCTCCGGATCGAAGGCGACGCCGGCCTTGCTCGGCGTCACCGTGACCGTCGATGCGGGGACGCCGCTGATCGTGTACTGACCGGCCTCGTTGGTGATCGCGGTCCGCGTGCCGTCGCTGACCGTCACGCCCGCAATGCGGTTCCCGGCGTTGTCGCTGATCGTGCCGGCGATCGTGTAGGTCACGACGGTGGCGGCGAAGTCCGCGCCCGCAACGTTCGCGCCCTCCACGTTCGCCGTCCGGGTCTGCGGGGTGTAGGTGAAGTCGTCGAACCCGTCATTGCCCCAATCCCGGCTCGGCGTCAGCGTGTAGACGCCGTTCGGGACGCCGGTGATGGTGTAGTTGCCATCCACGTCGCTGGTGGCACTCCGGGTGCCGTCGCTGACCTGCACGCCCTGCACGCCCGCGCCGCCGCGGGTGACCGTGCCGGAGATCGTGTAGGTGCGAATCGTGCCGGTGAAGTCAACGTCGCGCGCGTCCGGCCCGACTGTGACGTCCTGCGAGAGCGGTGCGAAGTCGTACTCGGCGAACGTCGGCGTCACCGTGTAGGTCCCTGCGGTGAGCGTCTGCAGGCGGTAGACACCGTTGCCATCCGTGACCGCGATGTTGCCGTTCGCGGCCACCTGCACGCCGGGCATCGGGTCGCCGACGGCGTCGAGCACCGTGCCGCGGATCTCGAACGTCGGCTCCGCTCCGGTGGTGAAGCTCCAGTCGGCGGTCGACGTATTACCGGCCGCGTCGGAGGCTTCGACATGCACGTCGTAGTCGGTGCCATGGTCGAGTGCCGCAGCGGGCTGGTAGTTGGCGTAGGTCTGAGCAACACCCGCTGCCGCGGGCGCCACGCCGAAGGTCAGTTCGCCGCTGACGTCCGTGCCGTTCACGGTCATGACGACCGTGTCGGTATCGACACCGGACTGGGTGTCGCGCAGCCGCACCGAGATGGCAGTGTCAAGGGCGACGCCCGTTGCGCCGTCGGCCGGGCTGAACTGATCGGCGATCGGGCCAGTCGCGTCGGCCTCAGTGTCCTCCTGCGAGGTGAACGTGGCCATCGCGTTGCCCGCGAAGTCCGACACGTCCACGGAGAAGTCGAGCGTGTCGTTGTAGGCCCAGCCGCCGGCCGGCGCGTATGTGACCGCGACGTCCAGCGGATCGGTGTCATCCCAGGTGATATCGGCCGCAACCGGGACGCCGCCGACCTGCACGACCAAGCTGCTCATGTCCACGCCCGACACATCGTCGGTCAAGTCGAACGTGAGCGTCCCGCCGGTGTCGAAGTTCCAGTTGGCCAACTGTGGCGCCTGGACGTCTGTCAGGACGCCGAAGCCGTAGGTGGCATCGAGCGTGTTTCCGTCAAGGTCGCTCGCGACCACGTGGACCTGCGGCGTGTCGTTGTAGTTGAAGTCCGCGGGCGGGTTGTAGCTGACGCTCGCGTTGCCGCCGATCGGCGTGATTGAGAGAGCGGGACCGCCAACGGGGGTGCCGTCGACCTCAACCACGATCGTGGCGAGGTCCACGCCCACGCCGTCATCGCGGATGTCGAAGCTGATGTCGGTCTCGAGCGGCCGCTGCGTGGATCCGGCCGCCGGGACGCGGTTGGCCAGGTACGGGCCAGCGTTGTCGGCGGTGGTGACGCCGGCCGTCCCGACAGCCGTGTTCTCGTTGGGCACCTCATCGAACGAGGTGACCGCGAAGAAGTAGTCGGTGTTGGGCGTCAGGCCCGGAATGACCGCGTTGCGCGTGCCCGCGCCCGTCGTCGCGACGGTCGTCGCGGCGCTCGTGTCGTTGAAGTCAGTCGTGGACATCCAGACATGGTAGCCGGCGATGTCGATCTGAGCGAACTCGTTGAACGGTGCCCAGTTGACTGTGGCGTCGGTGCCATCCGTCCCGCTCGAAACCGCGATGGTCGCGCCCGGAACGACGGCCGGCGCCACCGTGTCGGTCACCAGAGCGGTGTCGACCGCCATCGGGCCCGCGTCCGGATCGTCCCAGATCGCGCTGATGGTCGTGCCGGCCGGGCCACTCACGAGGTTGAGCACGCCGTCCTCGTCCGGTCCCCAGCGTCCGAGCGTCCCAATCTGGCCGCGGAACAGGCCGGTGTTGACGCCCGTCTCGGTCAGCGTGACCGTCTCGCTGTCGCCGAGCGGCGAGGTGAGCTCTACGTCGAGCGTATCGACGACGCCCGCGTCACGGTTCTCGTCGGCGTCATCCACCTCTACGTACACCGTCGCGCCCTCTTCATAGCCGGTCGCGTTCGCCCAGGCGGCGTCGGCGAAGCGGATGCCGCCGTCGATGCCGACGACCGGGCCGAAGTCCGTCCCGGTTGCCACCTGGAAGAGCGGGTCGGTGGTATTGATGCGGAAGAGGTTGTCGTACTCGCCGATGCCAAGCTCGGCGCCGGTGACGACGCCCTTGTAAGTCTCACCGTTCATGTAGATGCCATCGCCTGCGATGTCGCGGGCGAGGTTCTTGACCACGACGGCTCCGGGGCCGATAACGACCTGGACCGGACCTGCGGGCGGCAGGTCATCGGCGTCCCAGTACTCCACGCTGCAGTCGAAGACCGTCGCCAGCGTGCCGTAGACCGGCGTGACCACCGGGTTGAGCAGCACCGACTGCAGCGTCGTGGTGAAGGTCAGCGGGGCGGGCAGGGCAAGAGCGATCTCGGTCCAGTCGGAGGTCGCGCCCTGCGGGTCAACGGTGCGCACGCGCCACCAGTACTGCGCGTCCAGGTTGAGAGCGTCACCCACCGCGACCGTGTACTGTGTCACGCCCGCCGCGGTTGAGTCGTCGATCAGCGGCGTGACGAAGTCCGGCGCATCGTCAATCTGGATGTCGTAGTTCAGCAGGTTGCTGGTGTCAAGCGGATCAGGATCAGTGGCCGTGGGCCACATGAAGGTCGGGGTGGAGGTCCGCACGACAGCCGCGTCGGCCGGGGTGTAGGTGTCCGCCGGCTGCGGCGCCTCCGGCGCGTGGTTCAGGTCGAGCATGAACATGTGCACCGGCGATGCCGTGAGTGACGCCACGCCGGAGTTGTCGATGGTGAAGACGCGGTAGAACCACTGCTGAGCTGTCGCGGGCAGCGGGGTGTTGGGCCGTGCGCTCGCCTCGTCCACGTTGCTCAGCGCCGTGTAGGCCGCCTCGATCGTGAACGGGCTCCCCGTCTGGCTGAACTCGATGCGATACTGGAGAGTGTCCTCAGGGTCGGTCGGGTTCGGGTCGGTGCCCGGATCCCACGAGATCAACGGCTGGCGGTTCGCGACGACCGTTCCGCCGGTCGGGTCGAAGCCGGCGTCGGGTGGGAACGGCGGGTCGTTGACCAGCGGCCCGTCGAACTCAGTGTCCGGCGCGAGCAGGTAGAGATCGACCGCGTCGATGCCGTCGGACGCCGAGAAGAAGTGCGTATGCTCGCCGTCCTCGATCACTGTGCCGCTCACGCTCGCCTGGTAGACGACGCCCGCCACGTAGTCATGCGGGCCGGCATCCCTCGGGCTCATCGACCGCGTGACCGGGTCCGAGCCGGTCTCGGTGTTCGTCACTGTCACGGTGACCGAAGTCGCCACATCGCCCTCAGCGTCGGAGTAGGTGACCTCGGCGACGTAGGTGTCACCGAAGGCCCCGGATGCCGGGGTGATGGACGGCGCGCTCAGCACCGGCGGGGTGTTCAGATCGACCACGAACTGCTGGACTGCCGACGGGATCGACTCGGCGCCCTCGTCGTCAATCGTGACGATCCGGTAGTACCAGGTGCCGTTGGTCAGTTCGTCGGCCGGCTGCACCGTGGTGATGCCCGGAGCGGTGGGTGCGGTGTAGAGGGCCTCGACGCTGAACGGAGCGTTGCTCATGCTGAACTCGGCGCGATAGCGCAACGTCGCGGCCGTGTCGCTCGCGTTGATGTCGGTCGCCGGATCCCAGGACACGTCGGGCTGGCGAACGGCTGCCGTCGCGCCGCCGCTCGGGTCGAACCCGGAGGTGGGCGGGTTGGGCGCGTCGTTGATCGACGGGCCGGTGTACTGCACGTTCGGCGCATTGCCCGGCAGTCGAACGGTGTCGATGCCATCCGAGGCCTCGAAGTAGAACTTGCTCTGCGCCTGACCGGTGTCCCAGCCAGCGATGGTGATCTCGAACATCTCACCCGCCACGTAGTCGAACGGTGGGGTGTCGACCGGCGTCATGGTGCTGCGGAACAGCTCCGCGCCGGTCCCCGGGTCGGTGATGACGAGGTCCGGCGAGGCCGGGGCGTCGCCGTCCGCGTCGGCATACTGCACGTGGAAGGTGTAGTCATCGTCCAGACCGCCGCTGTTGGGATCCATGCCGTCGTCATACGGCGCGGCGTCGAGACTCAGCACCGGCGCGTTGTTCGTGTTGACCACAACGTGCTGCTCGACCGAGGCCGGCGACTCCGCGCCCATGTCGTCGATGGTGTGGACGCGCCAGTACCAGTCGCCCTCTGCCAGCGGCTGCGGCACGTCGGTCTGCGTCACACCCGCGAGGGTCGTGACCCCATAGGCCGGCACCGGCGTGAACGGGCCCGTGGTTGGGCTCATCTCGACGCGGTAGGTCAGCGTCGCAGCCGGGTCGGTCGGGTTGGGATCTGCGCCGTCCGGCCAGTCGAGTGTTGGCGTGTTGGTGGTCACCTCGACGCCACCGGACGGCGTATAGACGCCGGTCGGCACCGCGGGGGCGTCGTTCAGTGTCGGGCCACCGAACTCGGTGGTCGGGGCAGTCTCGTAGAGCGTCACGTCGGTCTGCCCGTCACTGGCCTCGAAGTAGAAGGTGTGCTCACCGTCGCCGATGTCGGCGCCGGTCAGCTCGACCTTGAAGTCCTCGCCGCCGAAGTAGTCCGGTGCCCCATTGAAGCCGTCGAAGTCCATCGGATGGGTGGTCGTTGTGGCGGTGGTGGTGTTCGTGACGACCACGTTAATGAAGCTCGGCGCGTCGTTGTCGGCGTCCGAGAAGTTAGCCTTGAACGTGTAGGTGTCTGCCTGAGCGCCGGTCAACGGATCGACGCCCTGGGCGTAGGTCGCATCTGCCACGAGGGCGAGAACCGGTTCCGAGTCGATGACGTCGAAGGTCTGGACCGCGGACGGGGTCTCCGCCCCGCCGTCATCGATGGCGACGACGCGCCAGCGCCAGGTGCCGTTGGCGAGGGTCAGGGCCCAGTCGCCCGGGATCGCGACCGTGGTCGCGCCGGCTGCGGTCGTGAATGTGTAGTCCGCGTTCTCCCAGTCATTCGACCAGCGGTCGATCTCCACGCGGTAGCGCAGGGTGGTCGTCGGGTCGCTGGAGTTGGGGTCGGTTGCGGCGTCCCAGCTGAACTCCTCCGGGGTCAGGTGCACCTCAGTGTTGGGCGGCGGTGCGACCGCGGTAGCCGGATCGAAGCCGCTCGCGACCGCGTTGGGCGCGTCGTTGACCTCGAACTCGGGGATGGCCGGGATGTGATTGACAGCGTCCTCAAGGCCGTCGTTGGCCTTGAAGTAGTAGGCGTGCAGGCCGTCTGTCCCGTCGCCGATCGTGGCGCCGTTGAGCGTGACGCCGTAGAGCTCGCCGTTGGTGTAGTCACCATCGCCCAGCAGTCCGGGCGGGGTCAGAGCCGTCAGCGCGTAGCTCTGGGTCGTGCCGTTCTGGATGACGACTTCGATGCTCGCCGGGGCGTCATCGTCCGCGTCGGTGTAGACGACCTGGAAGTCGCGCGGATCGCCCGGCGCCGGGGCCTCGCCCGCGCCGGTCCAGTCGGTCGGGTCCGGGCCGACGGGGTCCACCTGGCCGGCGGAGAGCGCCGGGAGGCCATTGAGGTGGAAGGTCTGCGCGGCCGAGGCGACCGACTCCTCGTCGTCGTCATCCACCGTGAAGATGCGGTACGACCAGTCGCCGGGGGTCAGGTCCTCCGTCGGTGCGCCGCTCGTGACCCCGACGCCGGTCGTGAACTCGGTGAAGACGCTCGCGAACGCGTCGTTGCTCAGCTCAACGCGATAGCGCAGTGTGCTCGGCGGGTCGGTCACGTTGATGTCGCCGGCCGCGTTCCAACTGATACTGGGCCGGGCCTCGGTGGACTCAAGCTCCGTGCCACCCGTCGGGTCGAAGCCGCCTCCGACCGCGTTAGGCGCGTCGTTAACGTGCGGACCGTTGAGCCGGTTCGCGGCGAGCGTGTCGGCACCCGCCGGGAAGACGGTCTTATTGTCACCGTCGGAGGCCTCGAAGTAGAAGCGGTGGCCGCCGTCCCCGATCTGGTCCTGGGCGGGAACCGGGTCGATGCCCTTCACTGTGATGGTGAAGCGCTCACCGTTGCTGTAGACGCCGTCCTCCCAAGTTGCCCCGGCGCCAACAGTGGGGACCTTCTGGAGGTCAAGCTGCTGGGTGTCTATCGGGTTCCCCGCGGCGTTGAGCTGCTCGATCTGCAGCAGCACGACCGGATTGCCGCCGCCATCGGTGTCGGCGGGCGGGTCATTGTCGTAGTCCGTGTAGTCCACGGTGAATGTATAGGTGTCGGCCTCGCCGCCGGAGGTCGGGTTGAGCGAGTAGTTGCTCAGGATCGGCGCCTGATCGACCATTACGAGGCTCAAGTAGTCCGGCGTTGAGCCAAGGGTCGGGCTGCGCAGGACCGCGCCGGGGCCTACGCCGATGTTGTATGTCGCGTTATCAAAGACGAAGAAGTAGTAGTAGTTGTCCGGAGACGGCAGGTCGAGGGTGCGGGAGTAGACCTCGCCGTTGACCGGGTCACCACTGATCTTGCTCATGTCATACGACCCGGCGCCCCAGGGCACGGTCAGGTTGCTGTCCGTGTAGATGCGCACCTGATGCAGTGTCGGCGCCTCGTTGTCCGGGTCGGCGTACTTGATCCGGAAGGTGACGGTCGTCGGGTCGCCGTCGCCATCGTTCGGGTCGGCGCCATCGTTATACGGCTCCGGGAGGAAGGTCAGCGTCGGCGTGCGCGTGATCTCGATGCCGTTGTTGGTGTCGGGCAGCACATCGCCCCAGCCGATGACGGGCGGGCCGGGGTCGGTGTGCACGTCGGCGCCAAGCGGCATGCGGATGTTCTCAGAGCCGGCGGCAGCAGGGTTCTCGAACTCGAACGTGTAGAAGTAGAGGCCGGGGCGGTGCAGGACCACGGTCCGTTGGTACTCCATACCGGCCTCGAAGTCCTGAGCAGTCAAGGGCTCAGGATCCGAGGCCATCGGGTAGGGCGACGAGTCGGCGTAAGTGTCATAGGGCGGTGGGAAGGTGTAGTCGGCCTCGTTGTACGGGACCAGTGTGCCCGCGCCCTCGTTGTAGTAGTAAATGTAGACCTGTCGCAGGGCCGGCCGGAAGTTGGGGTCGTTGTCCCCCGCGTCGGCCTCCTTATAGGTCACCGCGAAGTGGACCCGCGTTGGCTCGGCGACGGGGCTGTCAAGGATCGTGGCCGAGCCGTTCACAAGGATCGGCGACGCCGTGACGTCGATCGGCCCGTGATAGGGCGTGAACAGCGGGTCGTCGACGGTGGACGTGCCATCGCTGAAGACGAACCGGTAGCTGTAGTGGTCGCCGGCCGGAAGGTCCACCGTAGCACCGTAGTTCACGCCCGCAGTGTAGACGTAGGGCGCGGCGCTGGTGGGGGTCATCCCGTAGGTGCCAAGGGTCGAGCTATCGGCGCGGTAGACGGTGACGTCGGAGGTCGTCGGCGCGTGATTATCCGCGTCGGTGTATGTGCACGAGATCGTGGTCTCAGCGGTCTCATCGGTCGCCGGGTTCGCCGGGTTCGGCGCCGTGTTGGCCTGGTTGCTGATTACCGGAATGGCGTTGACCACGATCGGGTTGACGTAGAGCAGCGTGACTGTCTCGGGCGTGGCCGCGTTGTTGACGAAGTTGAACTGGAAGTAGTAGGTGTAGCCGGCCGCCAGGGCGACGGTCGCGCTGTAAATGCCGCTCGCGGGTGTGCCGCTGAGCAGCGTCATGGCAAAGGGCGAGCCAGGCGCGGCGACCGACATGCCCGGGTCGCGGAAGATGCGCACCTGCGCCGTGGTGGGCGTATCGCCATCCGTGTCGGCGTAGTTCACACGGAAGATGAACGGGACAGTTCCCGGGGGCACCGCGGCCCCGCTGTTGGGCTCTACGCCGTCGGTGTAGGGCGCGGCCGGGAAAGTCAGCGCGGGCACTGCGCCCAGCACCGCCCGGCCCATCGTGCTGCCGAGGCCGGTACCGAGGAAGGCGATGCGATACTCGCCTGCCTCCTCACCCCGATCGGCGACAGACAGACTCCGCCAGCGATCGATGGCTTCACCGGTGCGCGAGTCGTACGCGAGGGGCGAGTTCAGTCGGTCGGCGACGTAGGCGCTGCGACGCTGCGCCATGTCGCTGGAGGTCCGCCACGCATCGGTGACGTCAAAGGCTTCGGTGCCTGCTGCGATGCCGAGCGCCTCGGTTGCCCAGTCGGCAGCCGCATCCGCGGGCGCTGCGGACAGCAGCGCGCAGCCGACGAACAGTCCGGCCACCAGAACCGACAGCATGGCGCTCGTATTGCGACGATGATGTGAGCGGTTCATTGCTTGCACCTCTCCCGAGTGCCTGTGTGCCTTGCCCCACGCGGCGAATGGTACAGTGCCTCTACAAGCGTGCGGCTCGACGGCCACGGCCCAACGCCGGGCCGCCGATTCCGCAAACACATCAGCGGTCCCCGCCCCGGTCGTCACCGGGGCAGGGACACGTGTTTCCGTTTCCCTGTGGTCCAGACCTTCCGCTCTCGCGGAAAATCAGCGCTCGAGCTGAACCGGCACGAGCGACTGGACCTGCTGGCCGTCGGCGGCCCTGGCGCAGATGCGCACCAGGTAGCGGCCGCTCGGGACCAGCGTTCCGGCGCCGCCGCGGCCATTCCAGCCGCAGCTTGACAGGCCGGCAGGCGTGGCCTCATCGTTCGCGAGCGTAGCAACCTTCCTGCCCGCGATGTTAAGGACCTCCACCTGCACCTGCGCATCCGCCGAGAGTGTGTAGTTGACGGTGATCCCGCCGGCCGCGGCCTGCGCCGAGGCGGCGGTGATCATCAGACCGGCAGTGGTGCGATCGGCGACCTCGAGAGTGAAGCGCCGCGCGCCCTCGCCGGACTGGTAGGAGTAGGTCGTGAGCGTGCGGGCATACATCCGCTTGCCCGCCGCCTCGTCCGTGAGATAGACGACCTTGCCTGCCGGGACCTCTGACAGATCGGGCATCTGCAGCTCGATCTCCACCCCGGCCATGTCGGTCGCGACCTCGAACTGCCAGGTCTGCATCGGCCGGTTCTCGCGCACGTCCACCGCGAGCCTGCGGCCGCCGTCACCGAGGAAGTAGAGGTCCACGTAGGGACCGACCGCCGGCGGGTTGTCCATCTGGTAGGCGTCCGGGTTGGCGGCCGCCTGCGGCAGGACACCCGCGTAGCTGCAGGCGTCAAGGGCGCCGGCGCCGCGGGCGACGATGGGGATGATCCACGCATCGTCGGCGGGCTTGCGCGCCACCTGGGCCGCGATCTCAGCCGAGGCCACGGTCGAGCCGGGGCCATCGATGGCGACCTGCGTCGTCGCCTGCGAGCGCAGCCAGAAGCCGGCGTTCTTCGGCACGGTGGTGACCGTGCCGAGGCCGGCGGCGGTGCTCACGAGCCGGTAGGTGCCTGCGCCGGCATCGTAGATGAAGCCGTAGACGGCGGCCGGACCGCCCTGGGGCAGTGTGAGCTGCTCCCACGGCAGGTCGCGGTCGTAGGGGTTGCCGAGCATGTTCCAGGTCCGGCGGACGGTGACCGCGAGGTCCTGGGCGTTGCCAAATGGCGTCCCGGCGATGCCCAGCGCCCGCTGCGTGGGAGCGTTCGTCCAGAAGCCCGCGCCGGGCGCGACCTCCATGATGGGGTTGGCGGAGGGGGCGGTCACGTACTGAGCGGTCTGCGGTTCCCACCGCGCCACATCGACGGTCGCTCCGAAGACATCCACCGGGGAGGGCCGCATCGGTGCAACGGGCACACCGACGAAGCGCAGACCGGCCGGCAGCGTCATGTTGTAGATAGCGGCGGCCACGAAGTCGATGTTCGCGACGTCTGTCGCGACCTCGACCTGCCTGTCCACCGGATCGAAGGCGTAGGCGGTGGCCACCGGGACGATCATGTAGCTGCCCGGCTCGACGCCGACGATGCCGTAGACACCGTTGGCGTTGGTCGTGGCGGTCCCGACGGTCGTGCCGCCAACGCGCGCCTGCACCTCGATGCCCGGGAGGCGGTTGCCCGCCAGCGTGCGGATGGTGCCGGTCACGTCGAAGGTCTCGATCGCGGCGACGAACGCGTTACCGGTCGAGTTGCCGTTGGTTGTGTTGACTGTCGCGTCGATCGTCGGCGGGGTGAAGACCCGGCCGGCGAGGCTCGGAATGACCGTGTACGTCCCTGCGGGCACGTCCGCGAACTCCCACAGGCCGTCTGCGCCGGTCACGTCCACGTGCAGGCCGTCGGTGACGGTCGCGCCCGCGACCGCGTCGCCGGCGCCGTCAACGACCGAGCCGGAGATGTCGTAGCCGAGCTGGGCGGTGAAGTCGATCGCGACCGCATCGGGCGGCACAGTCACCGAGCGCTGCTCGGGCTCGAAGGACCGGTCGTCCTTGCTCGGCTCGACGGTATAGCTGCCCGCCGCCAGACCGATTATCTGGTACCGGCCCTGCGCGTCTGTCATGGCGAACAGCCCGCCGGCCTCAACGCGGACGCCGGCCTCGGGATTGCCTGCCTGGTTAGTCACGACGCCCGCGATGAAGTGCACCGGCGGACCGGTGACGGTGAAGTCGTAGGCCACCAGCGCCGACTGGTTGCCGGCGGTATCGGAGACCTGCAGGTTGACCGTGACCTTGTCGAGGAAGTCGAAGTCGGCCGGCGGGTCGTACGAGACCTGCCGCTGGCCCGCGGGACCGCTGATGGTGGTCTCCGCCGCGCCGGCGACATCGACGCCGTTGACCTCAAACAGCAGCGTCGCGTCGTCGATGCCTGAGGCATTGTCCGACATGGTGAAGGCGATGTTGGTGTCGCGCGCCACACCGACGGCGCCCTGTGCCGGGTCGAAGCCGCTGAAGGTCGGCGCGACCTGGTCGGTGGCCGTCACGGGACCGGCTACGTTCGAGTTCGGCCCCTCCTGCACGCCATCCCAGGCGCGCAGCATATAGTAGAGGGGCACGCCGAGCGGCGCCGCCAGGTCATTGTACTCGGTCTCGCCGGCGGGCACGGTCGCGTACGCGTCCGCGGGAGTGACGGTGACGAAGTCCGCCGGATTTGCCGACCGGTACACGTTGTAGTAGAGGACGTCATTCTCGCCGGCCTTGTTGGGATCGTCGTCGGACAGCTCCCAGGTCAGCAGGACCGAGCCGTCGCCGAGGACCGCTGCGGTAAGGTTCGCGGGCGCCGGCGGGGGATTGTTCGGCACCGGTGTCGAGACTGCGTCAGAGGACATCGGGAAGTTCTCATCAGAAACGATGTCCACTGACTGCAGCAGCGAGATGTAGCTGGCGTCCACGAGCGTGTACTGCAGCGTCAGCGGCGGCTCTTCGAGCGGCAACTCGTCCGACAGCGTTGCCGTGAGCAGCAGCGAGCGGATGGTGCCGTCAACCACCGCAAACGGGTTGGCGTCGATGTCGAAGCTTGCGCGCTGCGTCCCGGCCGCACTCGCGAAGGTGGTCTCCTCCAGCAGTGTGTCGCCGGGATCGACCAGACCGTCTGAGTTGTTGTCCGCGAAGAGCTTGGCGGCGGTGATGTGCGCCACGGCGTCCATCGTGCCGGTCTGATCGACCAGCACGCGCGTGACGTGCACGCTGTCCTGGTCCACCTCGCAGTCGAGCGAGAGGATCGGCACATCGGTGTCGCCGGGGTTGATGGCCATCGTGTCCATCGCGGCCGGCGCGATCGGCGCGATCGGCGCGCGGCTGACCGGTGTGATGGTCAGCGTGTCCGGGTCCTCGGTAATGTCCGTGATGTTGGAGTTGATCGGGAAGCGGTAGCCGCCCAGACCCGCGCTGGTGGCGGTCATGTTCGTGCGCGTCCGCTCCTGCACCGCGCCCGGCACCTCGGGCCGCACGTACTCGTGCGAGTCCATGCTTGCGCCGACGGAGTTGCCCATCTGCGTGCCGGCGCCGGGGCTGATGTCGTAGGTCAGGAACAGGTCGCGATCCTCGTTGAGCGGGATGCGATAGTTGAGGTTCGTGAAGTACAGGCTCTGATTCTGGACACTCGCCACAGCGATGCGCGTGTCGATCGCGGGGTCGAATGCACCGTTCTCGTCCGTGTCATCGAACAGCGATGCGCGATCGGTGTCCGCATCCCGCTGCGACGAGCCGCTCTCATCGACGCGGATCGAGGCCAGCTCGACGTCGCCCATCGAGAAGTTCGGCAGGTTGCCGTCGTTATTCAGGTTCAGGCGCTGCACCAGGAAGTCCTCGGTGCCCTGCAGCACCTCGGTCGGCTGCCCGGGGATGGCCACCTGCGTGACGATGATCTCACGCGGCACCACGTGCAGGTTGCAGCTCATCAACGTGCCCGGATCTGAGATGCTGACGACGCGCGAGAACGAGTCCGTCGCGGTCCCGTTGGTCAGATAGCCGGCCGGTGGCTCCGGCGGCTCCTCAGTTGCGGGCCGCATCTGGTTGGTGCCGCTCGTGCCGCCCTTGAAGCCGTGGCTGTTGCTGCTCGGGTTCGTGTACTGGTCCCAGGTCCGAATGCCGAACGAGCCCGGGAACGGGTCGCCGGGGAGATCGCCGACCTGGCCGACCGGGTTGCGCTCCAACTCGTAGAGGCCGTCGGCCTGCTCGACGATGACCGCCGGATGGTCCTCCTCGGTCTGGCCGAAGCGCAGGTCGACGTGGTAGATGTACATCCCCAGCGGCGACGGGTCGCCGAAGTAGTTGGCGCCGTTGCGGTTGCGATTCTCGACGAGGAAGTATTCCTTCCACTCATCGGGGGGAACGCCGGTCGGGATGTAGTGGGGCCGCCCCGGCAGCTTGTATACGACCGGGTCCTGCAGCGTGCCTTCGATCTCGGGCAGCGGCGCGCTGAGGATGTCCTCGGTGACCACAACCGGATTGACCCAGCCGACGAGCGTCTTCAGGAACGCGTCCACGCGGACGCCGCCGGCCATCGCCATGACCGAGTACGGGCCGATCATGTTCGTCTCGTCCAGCTTCGGCTCGTGGCCCGCGGAGTTGGTGTAGAAGTCGAGGTCATACAGGTCCGGGAAGCCGTTGACCGCGTGACCGAGCTCGTGAGCCGTCACGACCAGACCCGCGTTGGCGGGCAGGACGACAGCGCCGTTCGGGATGAATACGTGCAGGCCGCTCCACGGGCCGGTGGTGCCGCCCGTGTCGGCTTCGCCCGCGATGTCGGACGGATACAGGTGGATCGTCGAGCTGTAGCCGGAGCCCGAAATGCCCTCCTCGACCATGATGTTGTGCAGGTGACCGAGCCACACACCAAACTTGTGACCGCCGTTGGAGTCGGGGCCCTCGAAGTAACCGTAGTTGGGCGACGCGTGGTCGATGGTGTCGTGGTCCCACGGCTTCGGGCGGTCGTAGCGATCATCAGGGTGCTCAAGGGTGCCGCAGATGTCGTCTACGCGGCTGAGCGTGTTTCGGATGTGGGCGAGCTGATATGGCCGGCTGCCCATACTCTGGTCCTCAGCCGCGTGATCGTGCGTGTAGTAGCACATCGACAGAAGCCGATTGCCGGCGTCTGAGTCGATGGTGTCGTTCCGGGTGAACATCGCGTCCTCGTAGGCCTGGTCCCGCGTGAGTGACCAGCCGGCGTCGATCGGGAGGCTGTTCACGAACACGCCGCCCACGTTACCGCGGATGCGGTCACCGGGCGCGAACCCTTCCGTCTCGTAGATGCGGCGGCGGCCATCGAACGGATCGACCCACACATCGTCGATGTCGAGCGGGTCCCACTGCGTATTGTCAGCGGTAGTGTCCGCCAACTCCGCGGCCGTGATGATAGACAGACCGCCGACGCTCACGCCGCCGTTGTAGCCGAGCGTGCCGATGATTTCCTCGCCGGAGTCGGCGCTGAGACCGCGCAGGTTCGGGATGCCGTAGGGCGGGGGCGAAGGCTCAGCGATGCGACGGATAATCGGCGTGCCGGGCTGGATGGCGTAGTTGTAGTCCGGACCGCCGTAGGGGATTCTGTCGAGAATATGGTGGCTCTCCAGCGGACCGCGGATGTCGGAGCGGTTGCCCTGGATGCGCAGGTTCCCGTTCGAGTTCTCCCAGTAGTAGTTGCTGATGCTGCGGGGGTTCTCCTGGTTGAACAGGAACTCGTACCAGGCTTCGCGCAGGTCGACGGACGTGCCCTTGGCGCCGTCCACGTTGTACTGGATGCGCGGATGGTTGGCGGTGCTGCTGCCGGAACCGATCGGGTTGATGCCGGTATCGCTCCAGCCGGTCAGCAGACCGTTGGGCCTGAAGTCGCTGGTCGAGAGCGGGCCACCCGGGGTGTAGAGATTGAGCGTGTCGGGGTTCGAGTGCATCGGGTGGTTGCGGTCTTCGCTCTCTTCGTCGTAGTTGCCACGCGTGGGCGAGACGTCGTTCCACTGCGGGAAGTTGTTCAGGACCACCAGGATGCGTATGATGCGCGCCGCCTGCGGCCGCATCTGCCCCTGCTGGCCCGGATAGGCGTTGTTGTTGAGTAGCGCCTCGCGATCCTGATCGGTGAGCGTCTGCACGAACCAGCCGCGACGCATCGCCGCGGAGATATTCTCGAGCATGTGCCGCCGTTCTTGGGGAGACGCGTTGTTGAGGGCTTCGGTCAGCGCAGCGCCGAAAAGCGCGGGACGGGACTCATGAATCACGCCCGAGCCCTGGAAGGTCACCATTGAGTCGGGATCTGAGGCCTCACCGTCCACGGTGACGAAGTCAAGCACAGCGCCGTCAGGCAGTTCCAGGTCGTCAATGACACGGTCGCCGTTCGCGACCTCGTACCGGTGCATTACGGTGCGGGCCGCTTCCTCGGAGAGGTCGAACTTGTCCTGCACGAGCTGGAGGGCAAGCTCGCGGTAGTCCCCGACCTCGATAGTCACCGCCGCAGTTGCACTGGGGGCGGTAAGGCCCGTGAGCATGATCGCGGAGATGATGAAGAGCACGGATCGGGTCGCCATGGAGCTACGCATGTTCGTTGGCCACCTCTCGCTGCTTTCTTTCTGCCTGCCCCGCAACCGACACCAAACACTCGACGCCCGCGCATGAAGTCGCGCCGTCGAGTTGGTCGCCGGACCCTCCCGGTCCTGTGGCAGCGGCGTTTCTCACGCCATTCTACGCAAACCATCAGTACCTGTCAACCGCGGCGGGCCTGACCGTTCAAACGGGCGGCACCGCGGAATCTGCCACCCGCCACCTCAACGCGCGCCTGCGATTCCCTCCAACGCGAGCAGGCGCTGCTTGATGTCGAGACCCGAGCCGAAGCCCACGAGGCTTCCGTCGGCGCCGATCACCCGGTGACAGGGCACGATCACCGGCACCGGATTGCGCCCCAGGGCCTGGCCCGCGGCGCGGGCTCCCCGTGGCGAACCTGCCGCCGCCGCCATCTCCCCGTAGCTGCGCGTCTCCCCCCAGGGGATCTGCGCACATGCCGCAAGCACTCGGAGCCCGAAGGGCCCGATGCCCGCCGGCGCGACCGGCAGATCGAGGCGCACCGCTTCCCCGTCGAAGTACCTGACGAGCAGGCGTGCGGCTCTTGAGAGAAGCGGATCGTGGGGCGCCTCGGGTGAGGCGTCGGCGACCGACAGCGACGCGCAGTCGCGTACGGCCGCCGGCAGCGAGCAGATGCTGATCCCGCCCGCCCCCCGCTGAAGTCCGCACCACCCCCACGCCGTCTCGACAACACACCAGCGGATTCCTTCGCGTTCTCTCACTGGTGGGACTATGATACCCTCCATTCCGCTCAGAACCCTCCTGCGGGGCGTTTAAGTTTTGGTGACGCACCTCAAATGCAGGCGGGCCCCAGCTATTTCGCCGGGGCCCGCCTGATCGCCTCCGTCCGACTGCGCACTCATTGCAGTTCGATGTCTACCACACGGTTCATCGTCTCGCCATTCACCACACGCATCAGATGCAGCACCACGAAGCCCTGGTCGCCCTCCATGGCGGCCTTCATCTGCTCGCGGTACTGATCGACGGTGGTCACGGCGGTGCCGTTCACCTTGTCGATGACATCACCGGGCACGACCCTCCCCGCCGCGGCGCTGCCGGGCTCGAAGTCGCGCACCACGAGGCCCTTGTCGCGCTCCAGGCCGACGATCGAGCCCTGCTGGCACTCGATGCCGAGGGACTGGCCAATCTCCGCAGTGAGGTCGCTGATCGGCAGCACTGCGATTCCGAGGGGCCAGTCGGCGCCCTCCTCTTCCACGGCAGGCGCCCGCTCACTGGGGATGCCCGCAAGCTCGGCCGGCATCGTTCCCAGCGTCACGGCGATGGTGCGCTCCTGCTTGTTGCGCATGACGGTCAACTGCATCGTGGTGCCCGGGGCCGTGCCGGCCACCTCGCGCTGAAGATCGAAGGTCTCGCGAACCGGCGTCCCATCCGCCGCGGTCACGACGTCATCAACCTGCAGGCCGCCCTCGGCCGCCGGGCCACCCTTATCGACCGCGGCGATGCGCACGCCGTGGTCAACGCCGTAGAATTGCTCGAGGTTGGCGTTGAGCTCCTCGATCTGCACGCCCAGCCAGCCGCGCGCGATCTGCTTGCCCTGCATCAGATCGGGAAGAACGCGCCTGGCGGTCGAGGCGGCAATGGCGAAGCCGATCCCGATGTTGCCGACGCGGCCCGGGGAGGCGTACGCCACGTTGATGCCGACGACCTCGCCGCGCAGGTTCACCAGCGGCCCACCGGAATTGCCGGGGTTGATCGAGGCATCGGTCTGGATGATGTCGCCCAATCGGAAGGGCAACCCGGGATCGGGCTCGATGATGCGGCTCTTGGCCGAGACCACGCCGACGGTGACCGTCTGCTCAAGCTGTAGCGGCGCTCCGACGGCCATCACCCACGAGGCCACCTTCAGCGAATCCGAGTCGCCCAGTTCAAGGAACGGCAGGTCGCGGTTCACGTCAACCTTGACGACCGCAAGTTCGGTACGCGGGTCAACCCCGACCACGGTGGCCGGAACCGGCTGCTCGTTGTCGCCGCGATCGTGCAGCAGGACCGTGACCTTTGTCGCGTCTGCCACTACATGCGCGTTGGTCACGATGTACCCATCCGCGGAGTATATCCAACCCGAACCGACGCCCTGGCGCCGCGGGCCAGGCATCTGCGGACCGCCGCCCTCGCCGGGATCGCCGAAGAACGGGAACTGGCGGAAGAACTCGCGGAACCGCTCCGGCATCTGCTCCATACCCTCTGGCTGCTCGCCCACAGCGGCGCCGCCGCCAACTTCCACGTCGATCCGCACCACCGCGGGCAGCACCTTCTCCGCAACCGCGGTGAACTCGCTCTCGAGCTGCGTGGCGGCGGGCGCATCCTGCGCCGCGGCCAGCGAAGTCGTGCGAGCGGGCATGTTGCACGCGACCATGCCAAGCACCAGCCCGATCAGCACGCTGACCAGAATGATGACTGCATGCGCATGTCTGTGTCTTCCGTCTTCTCTGTCGAGCATACTTGTCTCACCACTCTCTCGTCTCTTGTAGAGCGCGATCCGCCCCTCCCTGGTGCGGCGCGCCTGGAGCCACAACATGTAAGAGTTATGATCGCGGATGCGCCGGGACCTCCGGCGCACCCAGTGCTGGACGATGGTTGAGCCTACACCAGTGAGTCGAGCTTCTGCTTGAGCGCATCCTCTGACTGCACGCCAACGAGCTGATCGACGACCTCGCCGCCCTTGAAGAACAGGAGCGCGGGGATGCTGCGGATCCCGTACTTGCTCGCGAGCTCCGGGCTGTCATCCACGTTCACCTTGGCGATGACGGCCTTGCCCGCGAAGTCCCCGGCGAGCTTTTCGATCGTCGGGCCCATCATCTGACACGGTCCGCACCACGGTGCCCAGAAGTCCACCAGCGCGGGTTGATCGACGTTGAGTACCTCACTCGCGAAGTTGTCCTGATCCAGATGCAGTGCCTCGGCCATAATGGTCATCTCCTCATTCGTGACGGTCTGCGCGTGATCCACGCTTCCGGCATTGGTTGTGTGCGTTCTGCGTCCCACGAACATCCAGGTCGCGGCGATGGCGAGGAGAAGCCCCACGCAGTCGGCCGCGAAATCTCGTATATCGGTGTGACGACCCGGGATCCAGCTCTGATGCAGCTCGTCAAGGGCCGCGAACACCGCACCGGCGCCCAGCGTGAAAGCAGCGGCCTTCGGCAGTGCCTGGCATTGGCAGCGCAACAGGCTGTGCATCAACAGCACGCCCAGCACGCCGTAGGCAATAAGGTGCGAGACCTTGTCGAACCCGACGACATCCGGCCCCGGCGCCCTCGGTAGGGAGGTCCCGACGAGGATGAGCCCCGCCCACACGATGGGGGGCGCCCAGTAGCAGACGATCTGGCGTCGGGTCACCGACCGTCCCCCCTCAAACAGACGGTCACCATCCACCCCGCGATGACGCTCCCCGCCGTCACACCCAAATCTTCGGGCCCCGGATACGGTGTTCCTGCCCGGACTGCCATCGCGCCGCAGCGCTCACTCACCGGCATCGCTCACCATCGCGAGGAACTCGTCCTCGCTCAGCACCACGATTCCCAGCTCGCGTGCCTTCGCCAACTTCGAGCCGGCGCCCGGCCCGGCCACCACGTAATCGGTGTTATTGCTTAGTGAAGACGTTGCGCGGCCGCCAAGGTTCGCCACCATCTCTCCCGCCTCCGGCCGCGTCATCTGCTCCAGCGCCCCTGTGAATACGAACGTGAGCCCGGCCAGCGTGGTTCCCGCGCCCTCGGCCGGTTCCTGTCGCTTCGTCTCGATCCCCAGCGCCGCCAGCCGCTCGGGCAGGTCGGCGTTCTCAGGCCGCGCGAAGTACCCGACGATGCTCTGCGCGATCTTCGGGCCGATGTCCGGGACCTGCTCGAGCTCCTCCGCGGCCGCGTCCGCGAGCGCGCGCAGCGACGCGTAGTGCTCGCTCAGGCGCGCCGCGGCCGTCCGGCCAACGTGCAGGATCCCCAGCGCGAAGATCAGTCGCTCCAGCCCGCGCCCTTTGCTTGCCTCGATCGCGGCGATCAGATTCTCCGCGGACTTCTCCGCCATGCGGTCGAGCTCCGCGACCTGCCCGGCGGTCAGCGTGTAGAGGTCCTCGGGACGAACGACGAGGCCCAGATCGAGCAGTTGCGCGGCGACCGAATCGCCGAGGCCATCGATTTCCATCGCCTGCCGCCCGCCCCAGTGCAGCAGCAGCGAGAGCCGCCGCGCGGCACAGTTGAGGTTCGGGCAGCGGACGGCCGACTCGCCCTCCGCGCGCTCGACGTCCGTGGCGCAGATCGGGCAGCGCGAGGGCATCACGAACGGCTCCTCGTCGCCGGTGCGCTTCTCAGGCAGCGAGCGCACGATCTCGGGGATCACGTCGCCGGCCTTGCGAATCACCACGTGATCGCCGATGCGGACGTCCTTGCGCGCGACCTCGTCCTCGTTGTGCAGGATCGCGCGGCTGACCGTCGAGCCGGCCACGAAGACCGGCTCCATCACCGCGACGGGCGTAAGCTGGCCGGTGCGGGCGACCGTGACCTCGATCTCGCGCACGACTGTCTCGGCCTCAACCGCCGCGAACTTGAACGCTGTGGCCCAGCGCGGGCCGTGGGAGGTGGAGCCCGCCTGCTGCTGCAGCGCCACCGAATCGGCCTTCACGACGACGCCGTCCACCTCGTAGCCGAGCTCCCCGCGGCGGTCGGCCCACGCCTGGCAGTAGTCGCGCGCCTCCTCGATCGAGCCCACCGGCTGCACGTTCGGGTTGACCTTGCAGCCGAGGGCGCGGAGCAGCTCTAGCTCCTCGGAATGCGTGGCGAAGCTCGCACCCTCAACGCGGCCGGTCCCGTAGCAGAAGATGTCGAGCCCGCGTGAGGCGGTGATCGACGGGTCGAGCTGGCGCACCGAGCCGGCGGCGCAGTTGCGCGGGTTCGCGAAGGGCGGCTCCTCGGCGGCGGCGCGCTCGGCGTTGATGCGCTCGAACTCTGGGATGGGCAGGTAGACCTCACCGCGCACCTCGATGACCGGCGGCGCCTCGCCCTGCAGGCGCAGGGGGATGGATCGCACGGTGCGCAGGTTGGCGGTGATGTCCTCGCCACGGCGCCCGTCGCCACGCGTGGCTCCCTGCACGAGCAGGCCATCCTGGTAGCGCAGGCTCACGGCCAGGCCGTCGATCTTCAGCTCGCAGACGTAGGCGATCGCCTCGGCCTCGTCGATGCTCGGGTGGCGCTTGAGGCGGCGGTCGAACTCGATCAACTCATCCGCATCGAAGGACTTGTCGAGGGACAGCATGGGGACGGCGTGTTCGACGGATGCGAACTGCTCGGATGGTTCGGCGCCGACGCGCCGGGTGGGCGAATCGGGCCTGCGCAGCTCGGGGAACTGCTCCTCGAGCCGTTCGAGTTCCACGAGCATGGCGTCGTATTGCTCGTCGGAGATGGCGGGGTCGTCGAGGACGTAGTAGCGGTGGTTGTGGTAGTTGAGCTCACCGCCCAGTTCCTCGATACGCTTCCGTGCTTCGTCTCGCTCCATCGACACATCCAGCCCCCGCGGTTGTCTGTCGGTCGTTGTGGTTGTCGTCGTTGCCGTCCCCCCCTCGCCGGAACGGAGAGGGGGCCGGGGGGGGGGAGGTCGCCGTTCGCTACCGCTACTGCCCCAACGCGGCCCCTGCCTGCACGAGTGTCACGGTGCGGCTGTCGGTCGCGAGGCAGCGGCCGGACTCGTCGAAGGCCCTCACGGCGATCTGCACCGGGCCGGCGCCGCAGACCGTCGGGTCGAGCGAGTACTCATACGGAGCCTGGTTCGTCAGCACCAGCACGCGCCCGTCCATCTCGAAGGTGAGGTAGGCGAACTCGTCGGTGCCGTCAACGTCGGCCCACAGGAGCGTGCGGCCCTCCCGCCGGGTGTCGGGCACCGGGTCGCCCAGCGCCACGCGCGTGATCTCGGGCTCGGGCGTCGGCGCCGCTTCGGGAGCGGGCGCGGTCGCCACGCGCACCGGCGGCAACGGCTCGCCACCGTGGTGATACGCGAGCTGGTTCGCGATCACGAGCGTACCGAGGATGTGGTAAGTGGCGCGTTCGCGCAGGCTCCGTCCCCGGCCGGTCTTCGACTCGAAGAGGTAGGACGGCACCTTGTGGTCGAGGCCGAAGTGCCGGTGTGCCAGCCGCGTGTCATCGCCCGGCGTGTCGTAGTAGCAGTTCAGCGGAATCCCGTAGCGCCGCATCCAGATGCTGATCTGCGCGCTCGTCTGCCCGCAACGCTGACCGAGCAGCGCCGGCAGCGTGCTGCAGGACGCGATCGTCTCGACGAAGTTCTCCTGGTAGGACGGCTTGCTGGAGGCGGCGGGCAGTTCGTGCAGGTCGATCACCGCGTCGGCCTGCCACTCGTGGAAGACGCGCTCGATCGCCTGCGTCTCGGGCTGGCTGCGCGCGACCCAGTCGCGGTTGAGGTCCACGCCGGCGGTGTTGCGGCGCCGTGAGTGCGCGGCCCCGTCGGGGTTGGCCATCGGGATGACGAGCAGCGCCACGCGCCGCAGCAGCGCGCATTCGGCCGGGCCCTGGGAGGTGGCGAAGTGCTTGATGAGCGCGAGCGTCGCCTCGGTGCCCGCGGGCTCATTGCCGTGCTGGCGGGCGAAGATCAGCAGCTTGCGGAGCTGGCGCGGGTCGTATTCGGGGTCGCAGATCACGGCCATGGGGATGTGCCGGCCCTCGCGCGTGAGGCCGATGCTCTGGCAGTTCACGCGCTCGGTACCGTGCAGCTCCTGCATAGCGGCCATCGTGTCCGCGTAGGAGTGCGCCTGGCCGGGGATCTGCGCGGCGATATCCGCCACGATGTCGGCGTGCGCGGCAATCGCCGCGCCCGCCAGGATGATCGTCAGGATTGCGATTCGTTTCATCATCACACTCGTCGCTTGTCATTGTTGGCTGCACGGGCGGGCCGCCCGTGCCACGCTCAGGCCGTCACGTGGCTTGTCGTAGCTTGCGCCTACCAGCGGAACACATCACACACGTACGCGACCCCGCCCTCGGCCTCGATGGCCGCGGCAACCTCGTCCTGCCGGCCGGGGCAGTACGCGACCATGCAGCCGCCTCCGCCCGCCCCCATCTGCTTGGCGCCGAACGCGCCTGCCTCGACGGATGCGGCGCAGAGCCGCTCGATCTTCTCGGTCGAGGCGCCGATCCGCTTCTCCTCGACCTGGCTCAGAGTCATCAGTTCGCCGACGCGGGCGGCGTCTCCCCCTTCGAGTGCCTCCCGCCCACTCAGTGTATATTGATGCAAGTGCTCGAACGCGTCAAGTACGAGAACGCGTCAAGTACGATCGAGTCGCCATCCTCCAGTCGGGCCCGCGTTCGGTTGAGTACATCGGAGGCGTGGCGCGGCTCAGCCGAGTCGCCGACGACCACCGGAAGCTCGCGTATGTCGAGCACCTCGGCCGACGCGGGATCGCCGGTGGTGATGAAGGTGACGCCCCCGTGTGCGACGGCGTACTGGTCCATCCGCCCGCAGGAGATGCCGCAGACGTCGTGCTCGGCGCGGTAGGCGGTCTCGGCCATCTCGTCCCGACTCATCCGCAGGCCGAAGAGTTCATCGAGCGCCATGATCACGCCGACGGTGAGAGCAGCCGAGGTGCTCAGGCCCGCACCAATCGGGATCTCCGACTCGACCTCCATGCGGAAACCGCCGGGCAATCGCTCGCGCAGCAGCCACGCGGCGGCCTGGACGTACTTCAAGTAGCCGCAGGTGTCCGGCTCCTCGCCGACGGTGAAGCACTCGGTGTGGTTGAGGTCGCGGCTGAAGACCGCGGCCTCGGGACCGTCGCTGCCCGATGCGGAGATGTGCAGGAACATGTCGATCGCCGCGGCGATGACGGGTTTGTGCGCGATATCGATCTTGTCCCCGAACAGGCAGATGCGTCCGGGGATGCTGAGAGTCACCGTCATGTGATCACCCGCGCGTCGCTGAGCAATGGGCTGTGCGGACGAGGGCGTCCGCACCACGGACTCGTTGCCGGCCCCCCCATGCCCTATTCCCTCTGCCCCATGCCCCTTGCCAGCAGCACCCCATGGCACGCCTTCAGGCATGGCTCGAGGATGCAGTCGAGGTGGCGCTGGACCGGGTCGCGCTGG